>CAZSNV010000317.1:0-5425 GCA_964608035.1 uncultured Gemmatimonadaceae bacterium
GCGCACCGATCAGCCGGCGCAGATCCTCGCGGTGACGAAAAACGCGTTCCTCAAAGTCCCGGAACGGGCGCGGCGTGTCGAGTCCCAACCGCTTTTCCTGTCCGAGGAGCCAGTCGATCATGGCGCTGTCCGGCTGGTGGCGCGACGACCATCTGGCGGCCGTCACGCCAAAGCTCCCGCCGTTCACCGAATTCATTTGGACGTCGAGTACCTTGAGCCCCGCGTCCTGGAGGACACGCTTCACGACGGAGATCGAGTAGTACTCAAGATGTTCGTGGCAGATCGTGTCGTACGAGTTCGTCCGGAGCATGGACGGCATATAGCTCTGCTCGAAATGCCAGATGCCGTCGTCAGCGAGTATCGCCGCGATTTGACGGGCGAAGTCGACCGGATCCTCGAGATCGTAGAACATCGCGATGGACGTCACGATGCGGGCCTTTCGAGAGGAGGCCTGCTCGAAGAGCTTTTGCGAGAAGAAGTCAGCCACCAGATGAATCTCCGGCGTGTAGAACTCCCGGAACTTCTCGCCCGTAGGGTCGATGCCCACGCGCTCAATGCCGGGAACCTGGTACGCCTTGAGCAGGGTGGCGTCGTTGGAACCGATGTCGAGGACGACGTCGCCGCGATTCAACGGCGCGAGCGCCTGGAGGCGGCGCACCTTCGCTTCGAGGTGTCGAACCATCGACTGGTTCAGGCCTGATCGATAGCCGTAGTTGGCGCCGTACATCTCGGCCGAGTCGTAGGAGTGCCTGAGCTGAAGCAATCCGGACGCCGGACACCACACGAGCTCGAGCGGCCCCGTCGTCACCGGGACCTCTGCCGACCGGGGGAACACGCCGGTCAGGGCCTGAGTGCCAAGATGAAGGACTGGGACGAGGTTGGTGTCTCCGCTCACGCGGCACCGCGTGATCTCGGAATAGGATCCAGCCGCCATCAGGGGCTTACTGTGTACCCCATGGGAGCCGCTTCTGACAAGGATCGCTCAACCGCAGACCTGCCCTGACATACGATGGCGACGACAACGAGGCGCGCATGTCACGTGCGCAAGGACACGGTTGGCAGATCATGAAAACGACGTTGGCCATCCTGGCCCTGAACGAGATTGAGGGCATTCAGGTCGTGGTGCCTCAGATCAACCGCGCCTGGGTGGACGAGATCATCGTGGTGGATGGCGGGTCCACCGACGGCACGATCGAATGGTGC
This sequence comes from uncultured Gemmatimonadaceae bacterium, assembly GCA_964608035.1. Taxonomy (GTDB): domain Bacteria; phylum Gemmatimonadota; class Gemmatimonadetes; order Gemmatimonadales; family Gemmatimonadaceae; genus JABWBJ01. Next base: position 1,204 of record CAZSNV010000317.1, read on the forward strand.
GAAGCGCAGGGGCTTCGGGTGTGGCGTCAGCGCCGGCGGGGCTATGGCGCCGGAATGCGCGAAGTCATAGAGATTGCCCGCGGCGACGTGGTGATTGAGTTCATGGCCGATGGCAACTGCGACCCGGCCGCCCTCCCGAAACTCGTCCGCAAGATCAACGAAGGCTATGACCTCGTCATCGGCTCGCGGTACACCGACGGGGCGCGCAGTGAAGACGATACTCTGGTGACCCGTTTTGGAAACTGGTGTTTCACGCGCATGATCAACGTGCTGTTCGGCGGATCCTTCACCGATGCCATGATGGGCTACCGCGCCTACCGGATCGCCGCGTTCAAGACCATGCAGGTGGACGAAGACGGCCTGACGTTCCCCACGCAGGGGTCCATCCAGTTCGCGAAGTACGGCTACCGAATCGCGGAAGTGGGGGCCTCCGAGCCGAAGCGGATCGGCGGCGTTCGCAAGGCCCACAATTTCTTCACGGGCTGGGCCCTGCTGAAAATGATTGCCCGCGAGTACGTTCGTCCGGTTCGTCGACAGCCGGTCGCTACTGGGGAATCGTCCCCGGAGGGAGCGGACCGGCCATCACGATGAACGGGGCGTCGCCGCGAGGCCCGGGTTGGTCGCGCCCAATCACCCACACTGGGCGATCCGCAAATCGGCCGACGACGACGGCGCGATGCGCCGGACCGACGTCCTGCGCGTAGATCGTTTGGCCGTCGTCGAACGTGGGTGGATTGAGGTTGAATGCCGACTGGTACTGCTGCCTGTTGGCGGCGCGCACGAAGACCAGCGCGTGCTCGAATCGGTGTGACGCCGCCAGCGCGCGTACCTCTCCACCAATCCCGCGATATCGATAGTGTTTCGTCACCGCCCGCCATGGGAGCGTGGCGACCGACGCGCTCAGGCTGGCGGCAAGGAGGAGGGCACCAATCCGCGCCCCCGCGTGCGACTGCGTCCCCCCCGGATGCAGCGTGGCACTCAGCATCTGCGCGCCACGCGCCGTCAGGACCGCGAGCGGGACCAGGAGCGGATACCAGTAGCGCGCGCCCAGATCGGGGCCACCGCTGAACCAATACGCGCTGTAACCAAGGATGAACGTCGCCGGGAGCGCGAGGATGGGCACGTCGCCGCGGGACCAGCGGGCGAGTCCCAGTGCCAGCCCGATGACGACCAACGACCCGGCCGCCCAGCCGAAGAGTTCGATGTTCGTCATGAACAGGTTCTTGTTGGCGTTGAGGATGACGTCAACGACCCCGTGGCCGGGAACGGGGTCGAGATTCGGCCAGGCGCGAATGCCGATTTCTGGACCGAAGCCCAGTCTGTCGACGCCCGGTCCCCAGCGGTAGTCGCTCCAGGCCAGGTGCGGCGGATAGTCAGCCCGTCCGGTCACGGCCTGGTTGTACGGGAAGACGAGGGCGGCCACGGCGGCCGCGGTGAGGCCGGCGGTGGCGATCGCCGGCCACGCCCTGAACACGCGGCGCTCGATCAGGATCGTCAGGCCCAGCGCCGCCATCATGAGCGCGGCATCCATGGGCCGCGTCAGCATGAGCGCCCCGGCCGCCAAGCCCGCCAGGATGGCCCATCGCGCCCAATCCGGTCCGCGCCCGGCCGCGCGATCGAACGCAAGCAGGGCCAGCAGCACGAGGACCCCGGTCAAGGGATGGCTCATGAACTCGGCGGACATGAACGTCAGCCAGGGAGAGACGGTCAGCAACAGCACCGTCACGTTGGCGGTACCACGATCCCAGCGGTGCCGGACCCACGCGTGCCCCAGAAGGACAAGGAGGCCGGCCAGAGTTGGATTGACGAGCCAGGGAACTCCGAGCAAAACGCCGACCGCGAGTACGGCCGGCCACCCGGGGAAGGCATAGCCGTACCACCTGTCCTGCCCGATGACCATTTGGTCGATCCGGAACGATTCAGCGTCAGGCGGTGCTGGGAGCACCAGGTGCCCTGCCGCGAAATATTTTGCCTGGAAGAGGTTGGAGATGCTGTCGTCGATGTGCGGCACACGTTCGATCACGAAGTAGCTTGCCGCCGCGGCAAGGAGTGCGACCCAGATCGCGACAACAGCGGGCAGACGGCGATCCCAGCGTCGCATCTCGCTCGGTCCGGGACCGCACGTCAGACGCCGGTCCACCCACGCCGCGGCGCGCGCCATGAGCGCATCAGGCAGCAGGAGGATCGCGAGCGTAAGGTTGAGTGCAGCTACGAGCGCGAGACCGCCCGCGAGCAACACCTCGCCCAGAAACCGTGGGACGCTGACGGTCGGCACGGCCAGCGAGAAGCCCGTAAGCGCGACGACGAGCAGCCAGGCGCGCAGGGGCACTCCGCGGGCAAAGGCCCCCAGCAGCCGCTTCCGGAGGCGCCACGCGATGACCGTGACGATGGCGGCCTGCGCCAGCACGCCCCAGACCGCGCGGGACTGTCCCGCCAGGATCCACTGCCAGGGCTGGTAGTGCTGGAACACGGCGTACGGTCTGACATCGATGAGCTGCAGGGCCGAGACGTGTCCGACGATGGCGAGAAGCAGCACGGCGACGGCGGGCGTCCATGTGCGCCTCACGCGACCATGGCCTCCCTGGCGCGCCGGTACCATTCGATCGTCCTGGTCAGGCCGTCACGCAGCGTTGTCCGCGCGTGGAACCCGAGTTCTGCGCGCGCCCGTGAGGTATCACACGCCCTTCTTGGCTGGCCGTCAGGCCGGCTCCGATCGAGGACGACCTCGACAGTCATCCCGCTCACTTCGATAATCAAGCGGGCGAGGTCAGCGATAGAGATCTCCTCGTCGCTGCCGAGGTTCAGCGGGCCGGTAACGTCGGAGCGGGCGCCGGCGCGGAGGAGGCCACCTACCAGGTCCTCGACGAACAGAAACGAGCGGGTCTGCGTACCGGAACCCCATACGGTGAGTGGCCGCTCGCCGTTGAAAAGACGAGTGACGATGCCGGGAATCACATGGCTGGATGGCCGGAAGAAGTCGTCACGCGGGCCGTAGAAGTTGAACGCCCGGACGATGCCGACGTTCAAGCTGAACTCCTCAGCGTAGGCAAGAGTCAGGAACTCGATCATGCGCTTGGACCAGCCATATCCCACGTGGCTCGCTTCCGGCGCGCCGCGCACGCCCTCTTCTTCGGAGGTCGGCGACCGGCTGTCGTGGGGGTAGACGGCCGCGGAGCTGACGGTCACAAAGCGCCCGACTCCAGCATCCCGTCCGGCGTCCAGCATGTGGATCGCCGACAGCATGTTCAAGCGAAACAGGCTGCCGTGGTGGAGCATGCTGTCGGCGATCCCACCGCCCTTGGCAGCGGCCAGATGGAGCACGACGTCCTGTCCCTCAGCGGCGCGGCGGGCATCTGCTGCGTCGAATAGATCCGCTGACATGATCTCGATGTTGTCGATCACATCGCTCAACGACCGCAAGTCAGTCGACGCCCGCACGGGGACCCGAACGCGAGCTCCCAGTGCTATCAGGGCCTCGGCGAGATGGCTCCCGGCGAAGCCGGCTCCTCCGGTTACCAGGACGCTCCTCTTTCGATAAAAGGCGCGTGTCGCGTCGTCCAGCCCCGCCAGATCCATGTTCACCTCGTCCTCTGCGAGCGAGCGATCTCGGGATTGTACCCACATCGTCGTGAGCCGGTTTCTCTCGACCGACCATGGACGCAGGCGCGACGGCTCGGCCACAGCGGGAGCCCGCGCGGCGCGGCCCGCCGGAAGGGCACAGCCGTCACGAGCCGACAAAAGTCCTCGGATCGGCGTACTTACCGAGAGGCCGGCGCGTGCTGACCCCACGCCAGCCCACGATGAAGCGGGTACAATACCTGCGATGTGCATTCCGATGCCTCCAGCGCCCGTGTCGTCGTGCGTGTCGCGGAGCGCGGCGTGAACCCGATTCGTCGCCTCGTCCGCCATATTCGTCTCACGAGCTACTCCTATCGAGACAGGCCGAGCCCGCCTTTCCTGGTGCTGTTCATCAACAGCATCTGCAACATGAAGTGCGAACACTGCTTCTACTGGACCAGCCTCAACAAGAAAGACGATCTCTCCAGGGAGGAGATCTTCGCGCTATCGGACTCGCTGGGTCCGATCGAGAACCTGAACCTGTCGGGCGGTGAGCCGTTTCTTCGCAAGGAGTTCGGTGAGATCTGCCGGAAGTTCATTCAGACGAACGGCGTGAAGCAGATTTACGTGCCCACCAACGGCTACTTCACGGAGCGGTGCATCG
>CAZSNV010000318.1:0-5410 GCA_964608035.1 uncultured Gemmatimonadaceae bacterium
GGCGGCACGCCGGGGACCCCGCCTAACAACACTCCGCGCCCGCCGTAGAGCTTCTCCAGGTACTTGGCGCCCTCCTGCACCGCCATCCGTCCCGCGACCTCGGACATCGGGATGAGCAGCGGCAGCTCGCGCGACGGCAACTCGACGGTCTCGTACGCCACGCAGATCGCGCCACTCTTCAGGTGCGCTTGCGTCAGCTTCTCATCGGCCGCGAAGTGGAAGTAGGTGAAGATCAGCTGCCCGGGCCGGATGCGCTTCCATTCCGGCTCGATGGGCTCCTTCACCTTCATGATCATTTCCGACGCCGCCCATACGGCGTCCGCATCGGCGCCGATCTTCGCGCCGGCGGTTACGTACTGGGCGTCCTCGAACCCGCTTCCCTCACCCGCGCTTTTCTCCACTATCACCTGGTGTCCCGCGGCCACCAGCGACTCCGCCCCCGCCGGCACCAGCGCGATGCGATTCTCGTTCGTCTTGATTTCCTTTGGTACGCCGATCTGCATAGTCGTTAGGTACAGCCGGGGAAAGGGTCAGGGAAGGGCGGAGGACCGGCCGAGCGTCACCACGGTCTGCCGTTCCGGTGGAAACAGGTCACGACACGCGTCGGCGACCTGCGCCGGCGTGATCGCGTCGATACGGGCCAGCGTTTCGTCCAGCGGCAGGAACGGCTCGCCGTACAGCACCGCCGAAGCCACCCGAAACATGCGCGACGCCGGCGACTCCAGCGACAGGGTCAGTTGACCCTTGAGCTGGTTCTTCCCCGCCTCGATTTCATCGGCCGGGAATCCGTCAGACGCTATCACCGTGAGTTCGCGAAAAATCTCCTCGAGGGCGCGGCCGGCCGTTTCGCGGGAAGTCCCGGCATAGATCCCCTGCAGGCCGGAGTCCTGGTGGAACGACTGGAACGCATACACCGAGTACGCGAGGCCCAGCTCCTCGCGGACGCGCTGGAAGAGCCGCGACGACATGCCGCCACCCAGCATGAGGCCAACGAGCGACACCGCATAACGCCGCGGGTCCCCGTAGGAAACCGACGGGCCGCCGAGGACGATGTGCGTCTGGTGACCGTCGCGATCGATATGACGCCGGCTCGGCGGTTCGGCGACCGGATCGGGAACGACCGGTTCCTGTGCCTCACCGCCGGGCAGTGACTCCCATCCCGTGCCGGCCAGGACGTCGAGCAGCGCCTCATGCTCCACGCGACCCGCTGCCGCGACCACCATGTGCTGCGGCCGATAGGCCGACCGGTGCAGCGCGCGCACCGATTCAACAGACATGGCCCCGATCGTCTCACGCGTGCCGAGGATGGCATAGCCGTAGGGATGACTTCCCCAGAGCGCCTCGTTATGCAGCTCGAACACGAGGTCGTCGGGCGTGTCCTCGACCATCGCGATTTCTTCGAGGATGACGTTGCGCTCCAGTGTCAGGTCGGCCTCGCGCAGCGTGGGGCGGAAAATCAGGTCGCACAGCACGTCGGCCGCCTGTGGCAGGTGCTCGTCGAGGACGCGCGCCTGGAACGACGTATGCTCGCGCGACGTGAACGCATCGAGGGAACCGCCGAGGCTTTCCAGCGAAAGCGCGATCTCACGCGCGCTCCGGCGCTCGGTGCCCTTGAAGACAAGATGCTCGAGGAAATGCGACACGCCCATCTGGTCGCGGCGCTCGTGCACCGAGGCCCGTCGGACCCACACGCCGAGCGCCACCGACCGAACGCTCGGCATGTACTCCGAAACGACTGTCAGTCCGTTGCTCAGCGTGGTGCGACGGAATCCCGCACCGGGATGGCCTGTCTCCGCGGCGCTACCGGCGAGTGTTGCCGAGATCAGCCCACGCGAAGGCAGCGTCACTCCTTGTCGCCACGACCTCCGCGGCCTCCGCGACGAGGACGCCCCCCGCCGCCACCCGCGCGATCGCGGTGCCCTCTCCCCTCGTCTCCGCCACCTGATCCGCCATTGCCGCCTTCTTCACCTTCCGAGGAGACACCGGCGACAGCGGCAACCGGCTCACCCTCGCCCACTGGCCCGGCCTCACCTGCACCGGACGGCGTTGGTGCCTCGGGTTTCGGCACCAACGCTTTCATAGAAAGGCGGAGGCGGCCGCGTTCGTCGCGATCAATCAACTTCACCTTCACGCGATCACCCTTCTTGACCACGTCTTCGGTCTTCTCGGTGCGCTGATGGCGTATCTCGGAGATGTGCAGCAGCGCTTCCGTGCCCGGCATGATCTCGATGAACGCGCCGAATGCCGTCGTGCTCTTGACGGTTCCTTCGTACACGCCGCCGACTTCCGGTTCGGCCGTGATCGCCGCAACCATCTGACGCGCGCGCTCCATCGCCTCGCCGCCAACGGCCGCAATCGTGACGGTGCCTGAGTCGTCGACCGTGAGCTCGGCGCCCGTTTCTTCCTGGATGCCGCGAATCGTCTTTCCCTTCGGTCCGATGAGATCGCCGATCTTCTCCGGATTGATCTGCATCGTGACGATGCGTGGCGCGTACGGGGAGAGGTCGGGACGCGGGGCGGCGAGCGCCTTCTTCATCTCGCCGAGAATGTGGAGCCGGCCATCGCGCGCCTGTGCCAGCGCCTCTTTCAGGATCGCGAGGTCCATCCCCTCGACCTTGATGTCCATCTGGATCGACGTGATACCGGTCTCGGTCCCCGCGACCTTGAAGTCCATGTCGCCGAGATGATCCTCGGTGCCGAGAATGTCGGTGAGGATCGCGTACTTCGGTCCTTCCTTGATCAGCCCCATTGCCACGCCCGCCACGGCGGCGCGCACGGGGACACCGGCGTCGAACAGCGACAGGGAGCCACCGCAGACCGACGCCATCGACGACGAGCCGTTCGATTCGAGGACGTCCGACACGATGCGGATGGTGTAGGGGAACTCCTCGTAGGGGGGCAGGACGCCCTGCAGCGCGCGCTCGGCCAGGTTCCCGTGACCGATCTCGCGGCGGCTCGTGCCACGCATCGGCCGCACTTCACCCGTCGAGAACGGCGGGAAGTTGTAGTGGAGCATGAAGGACTTCGTGGTTTCTGCGGAGTCCTTGATGGAGTCGAGGCGCTGCACGTCGGAGGCGGTGCCTAACGTGGTGGCCACCAGGGCCTGCGTCTGCCCGCGCGTGAAGAGCGACGAGCCATGGGCGCGCGGCAGCACGCTCGTTTCGATCGTGATCGCGCGCACCTCGTTCGGCGCGCGGCCGTCGACGCGCCGCCCGGTCTCGAGCACCTGGGAGCGCAGCGCGTTGTATTCGATGTCACCCAGGAGCGTGCTGAGGTGGGAGGTCCACTCGGCATTCTCCGCGGCCAGCATCGTGGCGACGGCTCGCTTGGCCTCCTCGACGGCCTGGATGCGCGTGTGCTTGTCCTTCTGGTTGATCGCGTCCACGATCTTCGACTCGGCTTCCGCCTTGAGTCGCAGAACGAGGTCAGCCGGAGCCACCGCCTTCGTCCAGGGCATCTTGGGCGCGGAGCCAGCCAGCTTGAGGAGGTCGTTCTGGTATCCGACGATCTCCTTGATCCCCGTGTGGCCGAGCGTCAGGGCTTCAAGCATGTCGGCCTCCGACACCTCGAGGCAGCCGCCTTCAACCATGTTGATCGAGTCGGCGGTGCCGGCCACGACCACTTCCATGTCGCTGTACGCGAGCTGCTGGAACGTGGGGTTGAGCACCCACTTCTCCTGAACGCGTCCTACGCGGACGGCGCCTACCGGACCGTTCCATGGAATTCTGGATGCCGAGAGGGCGTATGACGCGGCTATAAGTCCAAGGACGTCGGAATCATTCTCCCGGTCGCCGGAGATGACATAGACGTAGACCTGGACCTCGTTCTTGAAGCCCTCTGGAAAGAGGGGACGGATGGTCCGGTCGATGATGCGCGCGGCCAGGATCTCGTGATCGTGGGGGCGCCCTTCGCGTTTGATGAAGCCGCCGGGGATCTTTCCGGCCGCGTAGGTTTTCTCGCGATACTCGACGAGCAGCGGGAAGAAGCTGAGCGCGCTCTCCTTGTCGCTGACGGTCACGGCGGCCAGGACCATGGTGTCACCGAAGGTGACAACGGCGCTTCCGGCAGCCTGCTTCGCCATGCGCCCGGTCTCGATGATGAGGCGCCGTCCGGCGAAGACTTTCTCGATGCGATTCATGCTGTTTCTACTCTCTTGTTGCGCTGCGAGCGGACGCGACGTGCGCCCGGAGCTTGGATAAAAGGACGCTACCGGGAAAGCAAAACGCGCGGGCTGTGTCCTCCTGCCCGCGCGAATCCGTTGCCCGATGCGTGTTAGTGACGGAGGCCAAGATCCGTGATGATCTGGCGGTACCGCGCGACGTCTGTTCGCTTGAGATACGTCAGCAGCCGACGGCGCTTGCCTACCATTTTCAGGAGGCCCCGACGACTATGGTTATCCTTGACGTGACTCTTGAAATGTGAGGCCAGATAGTTGATCCGCTCCGTGAGGAGCGCGATCTGCACCGGCGGCGATCCTGTGTCCTCGGCGTTCGCCCTGTACTTGGCGATCGTCGGTGCCTTTTCAAAACTCATGACGTATATTCTCGCGTGTGCTAAGTCCTTTGGAGCACAGCAATTTACTGGCTCCGTTATCCCATGTAAAGGCGTGCCCTGAGTGCCCGAACGCTATCTCGGTCAGACGTTGGGGAAGTACCGGATCGAGAGTCTGCTCGGGTCGGGGGGATTCGCGTGGGTCTTCAAGGGTTACGATCCTGAGCTCGAGATACCGGTCGCCATAAAGGTCCTGAAGCCGCAGTTCGCCGGCGACCAGGCGGTGGTCGACCGGTTCAAGCGCGAAGCCTCTACGGCCGCGCGACTCCGGCACCCCAACATCATCAAGATCTACGCGGTGGGCCGCGAGAACGACGCGGTCTACTTCGTCATGGACTACCTGCCGTCCGGGCTGGCCAATCGGCTGGAGACGACGCAGTCCCTGCCCGAAGACTACGTGCTCAAGGTCGGCGTGGACGTCGCGCGCGCACTGGGCTTCGCGCATCGCGAGGGCGTCATCCATCGCGACATCAAGGTCGACAACATCCTGTTCGACACGCACGGCAACGCTGTGGTAGCTGACTTCGGGATCGCACGCGCGCTGTCGGGCTACACGAACCAGACCGGCACCAACATGGTGGTCGGCACGCCGCAGTACTTCGCGCCCGAGCAGGCGCGGGCGAAGCAACTGGATGGCCGGGCTGACCTGTATTCACTCGGCGTGACGATGTTCAGGGCCGCCACGGGGCGCTTGCCGTTCGAGGGTGAGGACTGGTACGAGATCGCGCGGCAGCACGTGGAGGAGCCGCCTCCCGAGCCGCGGTCCGTGAATCCGGCGTTGTCAGCGGAGTTCGAGGCGGTGGTGTTGCAGTGCATGGCCAAGGCGCCTGACGACCGGCCGGCGACGGGTGAACTGCTG
>CAZSNV010000319.1:0-5398 GCA_964608035.1 uncultured Gemmatimonadaceae bacterium
GTCTCCTATGGGCCGTGTGCATCTTGCGCTGCATCACAAGTATTGGACCGGCAAGCTAAGGTCGCGCACGCTGCGACAACGGCAGCCTAAACCCCCCGGTTCGGCCGCGACGACCGCACGTGCATGTCCCGGAACCGCCGGATGTTAACACGCGTTCTGGTGCGCAGAGGCGTCCGCAGCACGGGTTCGCCTCCTGGGACGCGCTGCGAAGCCACGTTGAGTCCCTCGTCGGCGCTGCCTCTGGCCCGATGATCAAGCCGATCGAACTCGACTCCGAGGAGGGCGGCGCCATCTGGGACGCCCTCACCGCCTCGGAGGATGGCGAGGTCGCCACGCTTGGCCAGTTGCTCGAACGAAATCCGCGACTCAGCCGCGCCGAATACTGGTACACACCGGCAATACATTTCGCGGCGCGCGAAGGACACGTGGAGGCGGTGCAGCTTCTGCTGGACGCCGGCGCCGATCCCGAATGGAATGGGCTGCATGACGGCAGCCTGATCGCGATGGCGACCGAGCGCGGCCACGCGCGGATCGCGCGGCTGTTGGAGCAGTCTCGGGATCGTCGCGGTCGCATCGTCGCAGGAACCGACGATCACCCCATTCATACAGCAATCACCCGCGGCGACACGGATGAAGTGCGCCGGCTGCTCGACAGGGATCCAAGCGTTGTGCACGTCGGCAACGCCGCTGGAGCTTCGCCACTGCATCGGGCGGTCGGCCGCGGTGAATACGACATCGTCCGGCTGCTGCTCGATCGTGGCGCCAACGTACACGCGGCGTTGAGCGTCGCACGTGGCCTCAGCAGCATCGGGGGCGGGTTCTGGACCGATCTTCAGGTGATCGACGTAGCCATCTGGCACGGCATGCGTCAACCTGTCGACAGCCGCATCATCCGGTTGCTGTTCGAGCGCGGTGCGACGCGCGATCTGACTGTTGCTGCGGCCCTTGGTGAGATCGAACAGGTCAGACAGATCCTCGACAGAGAACCGGAGCGAATCCGAGAAACGCGACCGAGCGGACGACGTCCACTCTCTGCAGCCATCGAGGCCGGCCATGACGAGATCGCGCGTCTGCTCGTCGAACGCGGTGCCGACCCGAACTGGGGCGAGCCCACGGCGCCCAAGGGCCGGGCGCTGCAGGCCGCGGCCAGTGCCGGTAAACGCGAGATGGTCGAGCTACTCCTCGCGCACGGTGCGGATCCGAACGGCGGCGTGGACTCCTCCGGCAATGCGGTGTCCGCCGCGGCCACACCGGAGATCAGGGCTCTGCTCGTCGCTCGTGGTGGAACGATCGATCCCTACGACACCAGCTGGATCGACGACGATGCGGAACTCGGCCGCGTGGCGGGAGATCCAACAGAGACATTGCGCATCTCGGCCGGTTTCGCGATGGTCGTGGGTGACGGGAGAAGAGACAAGCTCGACCGGCTTCTGGCGTCCGGGCTGCGCGTGCCATCGGTCCTCACAGGCTGCCAAGGCTATCTTCTGGCACACACGGACATGCTTCGCACGCTGCTGGCGCACGGCATGAGCCCTGACCTGATGAACTGGCAGCGTCAAACGTTGCTTCACCTTGTTTGTGGAGGCCGGGAGAACACCCAGGGCGCCATCGAACGCGCCACTATCCTGCTGGATGCCGGAGCGAATATCTCTCTGCGCGACGAGGAGTATCGGTCGACACCGCTCGCCTGGGCAGCACGGACGAACGCGTTGGAGTTGGCGGCACTTCTGCTCGCCGAGAACGCGCCCACAAACCTTCCCGACGATGAACCCTGGGCGACGCCGCTCGCATGGGCTGAACGGCGAGGACATGCCGCGATGTCGACGCTCCTCAGGCGTCACGGGGCTGAGCGATAGCTCGGTGATGTTCTATGACTAGCGACGTCAAGAACTACATCACGCCGGGCGGCTTCCGACGACTGCAGGAGGAACTCGCACGCCTGTGGAAGGAAGAGCGGCCGCCGGTCGTCACGACCGTGGCGTGGGCCGCGGGCAACGGCGATCGCTCCGAGAATGGCGACTACATCTACGGGAAGCGGAAGCTGCGGGAGATCGATCGGCGCATACGCTACCTGTCGAAGAGTCTCGACAGCGCCGTGGTCGTCGACAACTCGAGCACGACGCACGAACGCGTCCATTTCGGCGCGACCGTGACGATTCATTCCGCGACGGGCGAGGAGCGCGAGGTCACGATTGTCGGCGTGGACGAGCTCGATAGCGACGACGCGCGCGTGTCCTGGCGCTCGCCATTGGCCCAGGCGCTGCTGACAGCCACGGTCGGAGACACGGTGACGGTCCGCGCTCCGCGCGGACCCGAGCGCCTCGAGATCATCGCGGTTCGCTACGACGACCTGAGCTAGCGAGCTGCACCCCTCACACGCTCGCCATCGCAAATTGACATCGCAAGTGGCAGCGCGTAGCTTGACAGCGTCAGTCGGTAGCTGCAGCTCAAACGGAGTATGAAGATGCGTAGACGAGACTTTATCGGCGCGATGGGTGGAGTACCCCTTGCTGTGGCCGGCATGAGGGGGACGACACTCGAGGCTCAAGGGGCAGTTCCTGCTGATAGCGCCGTGACGCCGTCACAGATGGCTGCATTCGACAGTCCGCCCTACCCGGAAAAGGGAGATGCCGTGAAGCCGGCGCCTCGAAAGGGCCGGATCAAGCAAGCCGTCACGCGTGGCGTCTTTACGGCGCGACCGGTGGGGGCACCACCGGCGGTACGAGGAGCCGGGGCAGCTCCCCAGCCCGGAGCGATGACCTTCGACGAGATGTGCCGTCACGCTGCCCGCCTGGGTATCCAGGGCTTTGACCTTGTCGGTGCGGCCGACTGGCCGACGCTGAAGAAATACGGCCTGGTGTCCACCATGATCTATGGAATTGGCGTCGGCGGGGGTGGCGGTGGACGTGGTGCCGCTCCCGCAGCCGGAGCAGCGGGTGCAGCGGCTGCACCCGCGCCGGCCCCGGCGCCTGCACCAGCTCCCAAGGTTACTGACAAGGCGTTCCACGACCATTTCCTGAACATCTATTCGGACACGATCGATCTGGCCGCACAAAACGGATTTCCGAACATCATCCTGACCACCGGTTCGAGAGGTACGAAGTCCGACGAGGACAATGCTGATGGTCTTGTCGCGCTATTGAATGGTCTCAAGGCGCGCGCCGAGGACAAGGGCGTCAACCTGTGCACGGAACTGATCAGTTCCAACCAGACACAGCCGTTGGACAATCGATACCAAGGTGATCACGCGGCATGGGTCTTTGGCGTCGTGAAGCGGGTGAACTCGCCTCGAGTGAAAGTTCTCTTCGACATTTTCCACTCGCAGATCATGGACGGCAATGTGGTCCGAAACATTCGTGAGACCTTTCAGTGGATCGCCCACTTCCATACCGGCGGAAATCCGCCCGTTGGCGTAAACGCAGGCTCTCGCAACGAACTGGATCACACGCAGGAACTCTACTGGCCCTTCGTGATGAAGGTCATTGCGGATCTGGGCTTCACGGGCTATGTGGCGCATGAATACACGCCGGCGGCAGGGATGGATCCGATTGCCAGTCTGGAAAAGTGCATCCGGATCTGCGACGCGTAGAGGCTGTTGAGGCGTTCGCGGGCGGCCAGCCAGCCCTGTCCGTCCACACACTCTTATGTGTGATATCGTGTGTGTGTGCCCACCAACCTGGCGCTCGACGACCGCTTGCTCGAAGAGGCCGTGAAGATCGGCGGCAAGACGACGAAGAAGGCCGCCGTGACCGAAGCGCTGCAGGAATACATCGCGCGGCGCAAGCAGGTGGGTGTGCTCGACCTGTTCGGGACGGTTGACTACGCCCCGGCCTACAACTACAAAGCCCAGCGCAAACGGCGATGAAGGTCATCGTCGATACGTCCGTGTGGTCGCTGGCGTTGCGGCGGCGCGCGCCGGCGCACGAAGTCGTGGGCGAGCTTCGCCGCCTGGTCAGTCAGGGCCGCGTCGCGATGCTCGGGCCCATTCGGCAGGAACTGCTGAGTGGTCTTCGCGACGGTGCGGTCTTCCGCCGTTTGCGGGATCACCTTCGGGCGTTCGCCGACGAGCCGCTCGACCACGAGGACTACGAGCGCGCAGCGGAGCACTTCAACACCTGTCGTGCCGCGGGCGTCCAGGGCTCCAATACGGACTTCCTGCTCTGCGCGGTGGCCGAACGCCGCGCGTTTCCGGTCCTGACCACCGACGCCGACTTCGGACGCTACGCGGCGCTCCTGCCAGTGAGATTCCATTCAATCGATCGAGCCTACGACTCGCGCTGAAGATGAGAAGGAAGAGGCCTCTGAGAGACATGTGCGCGAGTCGCCCGGGCCGAAGCTGAAGAACTACATCACGCCGACCGGCCGGCAGTGGCTGAAAGACGAGCATCGCATCGACGCCGCCGCAGTGGTGGATCCGGAGACGTCCAGACGTTTCGAACGGGGCCGCGCCTGCCGGTCATCGTCTGCTTTCTCAGAACCGGGGTGACCCGCAGAGTGGATATCGGCCTCGACGCGAATCCAGCCTTCGCTGATGCGATGGCGCGCGAACTGCTGCCGTGGCTACGAGCTTCGTATCCGATCAGCATGGATCCGAAGGACGTTATCATCGGCGGCGCCAGCGCCGGCGGCGCGGGAGCGGCACGTATCGCGTTTCAATACCCTGGCACCTTCGGTAATGTCCTGTCGCAGTCCGGCGCATTTGGTTCGGCCGCGAGATTGGACACGAATCCGACGATAGTCGCCTATCGGGACGCCGACCGGCTGCCCATCCGGTTCTATCTCGACGTCGGTCTCTACGAGAATGCCTTCGAGGAGCTTCCAATCAACGAGCAGGCCCTGTCCGAAGGTCTAACGAACGGCAATCGACACTTCCGCGATGTGCTCATGGCAAAGGGCTACGAGGTGACCTATCGCGAGACTGGCGGCGGCACGACAACATCCAGATCCGCGCGATGCTGGCCGAGGGACTAATCGCGTTACTAGGACCGGCGGCCGCGAAACGTTAGGCGCTGGCCCACGACAAATTCGCACACGATTCGCACAAACGAACGAAAAAGCGGCCCCAATCGCGGGCCGCTCGGCAGGTTGAAACAGAGGCTAACTCGTTGAATTGAAAGGTGGTGCGGAAGAGAGGACTCGAACCTCCACTCCCGTGTCTCGGATCGCGGTGTCGCGGACGGCCCCAGGGTCTGATAATTGGTGATTCTGTTGCCCGGGAGCACCCCGGCTAATACGTCCTATCGTCGCTGATTTCGAGCTACATGCGCGCCATGCTCCTGCCCGTGCCCGACTCGCTCGGCGTCGATCCTTTCTACAAGAAGTACGTGGAGGCCGATGGGATTCCCGTACTCGCCTCCGACAAGGTGCCCGATGACGCCTTGCTCGGGGCGCGCGACAT
>CAZSNV010000320.1:0-5394 GCA_964608035.1 uncultured Gemmatimonadaceae bacterium
CGGTGAGCGAGTCCGGCAGCGATACAGAGTCGACATCGGCCAGCGCCGCCGTCGCCCGTGCGCCGACCTTCGGGTCCTTGATCAGGTCAACCGTGAATCGCACGTCGGCAGACGTGATTTTTCGCCCGTCATGCCAGCGCGCCTGTGGGTGGAGACGGAATGCGATGGAAAGCGAATCCGCGGACCACTGCCAGCTTTCCGCCATGCGCGGCGTGAAGCCCGCGTCGCCGAGCGTGTTGAGATCCGGTCCAATCTCGGCGAGCACGTCGAAGACCTGGTCGCCGATCTCCTTCTCATGCGCCTGACGAATCAATGGCGGCATCAGCGTCCCCGGTTCGACAGGCAACGCGATGACCAGCGTTCCGCCGACATCGCCGACTGGAGTCGGTCCGCGATCGGAAGAGGTGCACGCGGCCGCGAAGGCCGGGATCATCGCGATGCTTCGGAGGCGGAGGCGCATGGATCCGATTGGGATAGGTCGTCAGCTCATGATGCGGTGATCAACAACTGGACGATTCGGCCCTTCTCCCGACACGGCTAGCGAATCGGACGCGCCGCCGGCTCCTGTTGCGTCAGGCAGTGCAAGGTGCCGAGTCCCCAGACCAGGTCGACCGAATGTATGCCGCAGACTTCGCGATCGGGGAAGCAGTCGGAGAGCGCCCCCAGCGCGACACGATCCATGGGATCGTTGAACGTCGGGACGATAACGACATCATTGGCGATGTAGAAATTGGCGTAACTCGCCGGCAGGCGTTGCCCGTCCATGATCACCGGTCGTGGATAGGGAAGTCGCACAATTCGAAGCGGTGGCGCTCCGCCTCCCTCGAGTCGCCGCAGGTTGTCCATGGACCGCCGATGATTCACCTCGTCGGACGGATCGTCCTCGACCGCAAGCACCACGGTATCGGCGCTGACGAATCGCGCGATGTCGTCGATGTGGCCGTGCGTGTCATCGCCCTCGCATCCTTCACCAAGCCATATCGTGCGGTCAACGCCAAGCCATTCGCGGAACACGCGTTCATAACCGGCTCGATCGAGGCCCGGGTTCCGCTCCTGCACTGGAGACAGCAGGCACTCCTCGGTCACCATGAGAAGGCCGGATCCGTTGGCTTCGATGGCTCCCCCTTCGAGAACCATCGGTTGTCCATCGGGCCTGGCGGGCACGAACCGGGGGTGACCCGTGATCGCCTCGATGGCGGTTCCCACCGCCCGATCGCGATCGTAGTTGTCGTACTTCGCCCACGCATTGAATGCCCAGTTGACGAGCACGACGTTGCCATCCTCGTCATGCACGAACGTAGGCGCGGAGTCGCGGAGCCAAACGCGATCGGTCGCCAGCTGATGCAGCCGATAGCCGGCGGGGTTGCATCCGTGCGCGCCAAGCTTGACGCGAGCACTTTCCAGCACGGCCTCGTTATGGCAGAGAATCTCGACCCGCTCGTGGCGGTGAAGGACCCGCACGATCTCGGCGTAGACCCACGGAATGGCGTCGAGCTTTCCGGGCCAGTCAGGCTCGTGATGCGGCCAGGCGATCCAGGTGGCTGCGTGCCGCGCCCACTCGGCGGGCATTTTCTGCGACGGGGGACGGGGGACGGGGGACGGGAGATGGCTCTCTCGGACCGCTGCGTGCGTTCCTGCGATCTCTCCCGTCCCCCGTCCCCCGTCCCCCGTCACGCCAGATACCGGCTCAGAATTCCCCCGTACGCATCTACCCGGCGATCGCGCAGGAACGGCCAGTTACGCCGTGTTTCTTCCACGAGCGCCGGATCACATTGGGCGACGAGGATGGCGGGGTCTTCGCCGGCTTCAGTGAGGATGCGTCCGAACGGATCCGAGATGAAGGAATGCCCGAAGAACTGCAGGCCGTTGGTGTTCACCTCGGGCTCGAAGCCCACGCGGTTCGGCGACGCGACGTACACGCCGTTCGCGATGGCGTGGGAACGCTGGATCGTCCGCCACGCATCCACCTGCGCATCACCGAACTCGGCGCGTTCAGCCGGATGCCAGCCAATCGCGGTGGGATAGAACAGGATGTCGGCGCCCAGCAGCGACGTCACACGCGCGCCTTCCGGATACCACTGGTCCCAGCAGATCAGCACCCCGATGTCTGCATAACGAGTCTTCCAGACGCGGAAGCCATGTGACCCCCGCCAGGACCCTTCGCGAGCGGGCGCGGAGTCGTCGGCATCGCCTGGCGCGAAGTAGTATTTCTCCTCGAACAGCGGGTCGTGCGGGATGTGCATCTTGCGATACACGCCGAGCACCGAACCGTCGGCATCGATGATCACCGCCGTGTTGCGGTAGAGCCCCGAGGCCTGCCGTTCGTAGATGGGCACGATGAGCACCACCTCGAGTTCCAACGCGAGGCCGGCGAGCGCCTCTGTCGTCGGACCGGGAATCGGCTCGGCGATGTTGAAGTGCTCCACGCGCAGGGATTTGCAGAAGTACGGCGCGTTGAAGAGCTCCTTGAGGCAGATCACCTGCGCGCCGCGGCGGTGTGCCTCGCGGATCGCGGCGATCGAGGCCGCAAGGTTTGCCGCGAGATCTGCACCGGCGGCGTCCTGAACGAGTCCGACGGTGAATGGAGGTCGTGCCATGCGGAGGAAGCTGGCCGATTACGCGCTCTCAGGAAAGACGGCGCGCAGTGGAATCGTTTGCGCCTCGATCCCCGCTGGGAGTTTCAACTGTTCGTTGGCGTGCACGCAAAACTCTCGAGCGGGCCCGAGCGCCATTTGACGCGTCCAGAGCGCAACGTCTCCAACGATGTACGGCCTCAGTTCGTCGGTCAGTTGCTTGTAGGACCAATCCTTCGGCTTGGCAAACCACATCGCGAATTGCGGAGCAGTGAACTCCTTTCCGGCTCGGAGATAGTAGAGACCAGCGGCGCCGTCTTTCACGGCCATGGCCGCCTGGTCGTGCGGCGCCTTTCGTGATGCGGACACAGCCGCGTCATTGAGCGGATCGAGTGCGGCGCTGTTTTCGATCCAGTACCAGTCTTCGTAGGCGTCGCGGCCACTGTTTGCCCAAGGTGCGTTCTGCAGCGCGGCGCTCCACGAGTCCTTGAATCCTTCTGAAGGCGTTTTGCCCAACGCCCGGTGGAATTGAATCAGCCGGTTCTCGTAATCGCTCGATGGGACATCGGTGCGCTTCCAGTGCCAGAAGACGTAAGCGTGCATGGGAGATGGGAGATGGGAGATGGGAGACTTGAGATGGGAAACGAATTGGTTCCTACGGTGCCGGTTGCAGCACTGCGATGACGAGGTCGTTGACGTTGGTTCCGGTCGACCCGGTCTTCAACAGCGCTCCGATTGAGTCCAACGCCTTGTAGCTGTCGTGATCGCGAAGCGAACGGATAGGGTCGATGCCCGCCTGACGGATTCGCGAGCAAGTGCTGGCGTCGACGATGGCGCCGGCGGCATCGGTTGGTCCGTCGCGACCGTCGGTGCCGGCGGCGAGAACCGTTATGACTCGGGCTGGGTCGCCCGCGGACAAGACCTCCGCGCAGGCGAGGGCCAACTCCTGGCATCTACCACCTCGACCGCTGCTGGCGCCGAGCGATACCGTCGTCTCGCCGCTCCGGATTACGCATTCAGCGCCTTGCCGCGAACGGGCAATCAACTGCCTGGCGAATCGCGCACCTTGAGTTGCTGCGTCGCCTGACAATGGTTCTGGCCGGATTTCAACCTTGATGCCCAAGGCCTTCGCGGCCGCCGCAGCTCCTCGCTCGGCGTCGGAACGATCGAGGATTACCCTGACGGTGGTCGAAGCGAAACGCGGATGATCTGGAGGCGGGACATCGGGCAGCCGGCCATCAGCCAATGCGTCGATGTGTTCACGTACTCTTGCTGGAAGGATGTCCCAGGCGTTGGCCGCCAGAGCGAGAGCACGGGTCTCACTAGCGGTGCTGGTGTCGGCGACACACGGTCCGGACGCAATGGACGACTTGTCGTTTCCCACGACGTCGGAGGCGATGCGGCACAATACGCGACGACTGGATAGCGCGAGTGCCAATCGGCCGGCGCCAAAGCGAAGGAGCCGCTTCCGGACGGCGTTCATGAGCGTGATATCGGCGCCTGACGCGAGGAGAGCGGCAAACGCGTCCTGCAGGTCGCGCTGCGAGATGCCTTCCACCGGTGCGGCTATGAGGCTGGTGGCGCCACCCGAAACGAGTACGATCGCGTCGGAGTTGGCGTCAGCCTGGGCCACACTTTCGGCCAGGCGATCCGCAGCCTTGAACGATCGAACGTCAGGGACGGGGTGATCGCCCTCTATCGCATCGAGGAGCCAAGGCTCGGGGAGCCAAGGCTCGGACCCGTGCGTCGCGTTCGGATCGCGCTCGTGCGCCACAACGAGCCCGCCGGCGACGTGAATGTTCCTGGCCTTGAGCGCGTCAATTGCTCCTGATGCCATGGCGTGTGACCCCTTGCCGACGGCGAATACCCAAACGGAAGGGGTCAGGTTCTCGAGCGCCGAGACTGCCTGACGAGTTGCTTGCTTCGGATTGGCCGCGGAGACCGCGGCCCGGTAGAGGCGGGTAAGGAGCTCGCGCGTTTCAGGGAGCGGCATGCGGGAAAAGAATCGCCCCGGCGCGAGGCCGGGGCGAGGATTGCATTCAGGGCGTTCCGCCCGGCGGTGCAGGCGGCGGGTTGAGTTTGTCGATTTCCTTTTCCAGGTCCGTGTACGCGTCCCCCGCCATCGCGCGGAAGGGCAGGGTCTTGTAGGTGACCTTGCCGGTTTTATCGATCAGGTACAAGTGCCGGCTGTTCGTCTTGCTGGTCTCGTTGTGCGCCTGATACATCCGGCTCACTTTGGCGTCCGTGTCGCCCATGACCATGATGGGCGTCTCAAGTTCGCGGAACCAGCTAATGAGCGTGGTGTCGGGGTCGACGCTGATTCCCAGCACGACGACTCCGCGGCCGTTGTTGAAAATCGTGACGTACTGATCACGGTACGTCTCCATTTGAACCGTTCAACCACGCGTTCGCGCTTTCGGGAAGAAGGCGAGAACGACGGTTTGGCCGCGGAAGTCGGACAGCTTCTGCGGGTTGGCAAGCTTGCCGTAGCGAGTGATTCCGGTGAACTCGAAATCCGGCGCCATCTCGCCAACCTTCGGCCCGACTTCGGGCGCGGGCGCGGCCGGCTGCTGCGCTCGAGCCATCGAGCACGGAATGACCACCAGAGCGGCGGCTATCAGTGCACCCAGACGTGCATGTGTCATGCAGAACTCCAGGAGTGTCTTCTGTTGAAAATGCCATCTGGAAGTTGAGTAGGCAATTGAGCTGACGGGGGACGGGGGACGGGGGACGGGAGAGAACGCCCTTACGGACACTGTTAGCGGCTTCAAGCCCCCGTGTCGCGATCGCCCGTCTCCCGTCTCCCGTCCCCCGTCCCAAC
>CAZSNV010000321.1:0-5383 GCA_964608035.1 uncultured Gemmatimonadaceae bacterium
GGGAACGGGCCTCAGCAAGCGGCCCACGCATCACAAATACGAATGAAAGACGCGCCGGACCGACCAAGTCCGCGCGTAGGGAAGCGGCCCTCACGTGGCGATGCGGAGGAAGCGGCCTAGAGAATGACGCGCACCTCGTCGAGCGCGCGTTGAGCGAGCTGGATCGCCTGGGCCGCGAGACCGGCCGGCACACTATCTCTGGCGTCGTCCTGAGCCGTATTCCGAGCAGCGCGGATCCGATCAATCACGCCGCGTTCTCGCGTACACCGCAGGCAGCAGCGGATATGAGAACCGAACGACGTGCGAATTCGCGCCAAAGCCATCGCGAGCGAGCAGCGCGTCGGCGGCGTTGATCAGGGCCTGCTCGGCGAAGATGAGCGCCGCGTCGGGCATCGCCTGCAGCCTGCTCGCGTCGCGTCCGCGCGACGTTGAGCTCAGCGAGCTCGAGAGTTCGCGCCGACCCGCGTTGACATCGAGAAGCGCCCGCGACGGCCCTAGGTGCGACCGGCGAAACCCAGGCCTTCCAGCAGCGCCGCGCGCCGTGCGGACGGGTCGCTCACTGCCGTGTCAGCGACGTACACGGATGTCGTGACCTCTGCGCAGTTTCCGCCGTCGCAGACGACCTGCTCGGCGCCGCGTCGCGTGACGAGGCTCCCGAAGATGGCGTCGATCTTGTCGCGTGTAGTGACCGCGACGATGAGCGCGGTCGGGCTGACCTCGGATTTGCTCACGCGCATCGGCGACCCGACCGGTAGCCCAGATGCGGAGTTCTGGACGTGCCGCGAGTTCGTCGCGAGGAACACCGGGGTCGCTTCGCACCGGCTCACGAGATCGACCGCGATCGGGGTCGCGAAGCCGGCGCGGAGCTGCGTGAGGGCGTCCTCGAACAGCGTCTGCGCCTGAGTGGGACTCGCTGCGGATGCGGGGTCGACGAAGACGCACACGCGCAGCGACGCGCGCCCGCTCTCCGCGAGCATCTGACGGAGTCCGTCGATGCGAATCGCAGCGGTCGGCGCGACTGTTGGCGTCGCAGTTGGCGCAGGTGTCTGCAGGCTGCTTGACCCGTCGCGACCGCCGCACGTGGCGAGCAGCAGCGCGAGGCCCACTATGGCAGCGAGCTGCGCGGGGCGTCGTGCAATGCTGCGACGCCCCGCGCCGGTGTGGCTACCGAGTGACACGGACGCCTCGCGTGGGCGGTACGAGTCCAAGCGCGTGGCGGAGCTGCTCGCGGAGAGCAGCGGCGTCGGTCAACGTGCGATCGTCGACTAGGAGGCTCTTCGTCACCTCCTCGCACACGTTCGCGGCGCACGTTACCTCCTCGGGAACGACCTGGTCGGCCAGCGTTTCGAACACGCGTCGGACCTGAGCGGCGCTCGTGACGTACACGTGCACGAAGAATGGGCCTGGTGACTGCACGATGCTGATCTCAGGCCGTCCGGCGCTGGCCTGCGGCGCAGTCCCCGACCTAGCAAGCACTGCGGCTCGTGCGGGGCATCCTGCAATGACGCTCGGGCGCTGCGTGATCTGATACCAACCGGGGTCGCCGTTGAGCGAGGTGATCGCATCGCGAACGAGGCGCGTTGCGTCGTTAATCGATGTAGTGCCCCCGTCGATTGCGACGCAGACGCGCAGGTCGCTGCGGCCGCCGATCAGATCAGCGGTGCCAGCGTC
This sequence comes from uncultured Gemmatimonadaceae bacterium, assembly GCA_964608035.1. Lineage (GTDB taxonomy): Bacteria > Gemmatimonadota > Gemmatimonadetes > Gemmatimonadales > Gemmatimonadaceae > JABWBJ01. The sequence continues at coordinate 1,672 of CAZSNV010000321.1, forward strand.
GGATCCGTCGGCAGCGACCCAAGCGGTCCAGAGCCCGAGGAGGATCGCAAGCAGCACGCGTTGTTTCATGGCAGGCAGCTTCACCATTGTCTTCGTCCTCCTATTGGTTCTGTGCGATCGCGTCGACGCTGCCCAGGTCCGACGATGTAGGCAGGCTGTAATCCGGGCAGGGGTAGTGCATGATGCTGGTGGGCGAGCAACTAGCGGTGCCGTCAGCGAGGCCGAGGACGTGTCCGGTCTCGTGGTTGACTTGATGCATGTAGTAGCCGGGGAGTTGCTCGCCTGTGGTGTACGGCCCGTAGAGGTTGAGCTGCGCGAGTCCGGTCTCGAGATGGCCGTAGGGTCCGTTATAGCGGTTGAGGTGCCATACGCAGCTTGCCGTCATCGCGCCGCACCGTCCCGAGTTGTCAGATCACAGGTGGTACTCCATCCACATCGCCGACCGGTTCGGAAGGAGGTCGCAGCGATTGCCGCCGTATACGAAATCGATCTTGTAGGCCGAGTACACGGGATCCCACACTCGGTAGTCCCACGAGCCCGACGCGTACACCGCGTTGATGATGTTGTTCACGGCTGTGCCCCAGTTGCCCGAGCCATAGTCCTCCGGCTGTACGCACCAAGACTCGCCGGCGCCAGCTTCGTGCATGGAGCCGACGTGAAGGCCCGAACTGTGGTTCGCTCGCGCAGGCTGCACGAAGAGAATGCCGATAGCGAACGCCGCTACGAATGCCGCGCAGACAGACAGCACATTTCTCACTGTTCACCTCCCGCTTGCTCGTGAATCCTTTTGCCCGATGTGCATCGCGCTTGCGCTCCACGACGTGTCAGGCTGCGGTGTACCGAGAGTTGAGCTTTGTTCGATAGTCCTAAGACCACGCCTCGTTGGATCCCCTTTTCTCGTCGCACTATTTGGTTTCCGATGTCGTCAGTGCTACGGAATGGGTCTGCTGAAGCGGGTCTGCGATCGAGCACGATCGGCGGAACTTCAACTCGAGCGTGCTTGAACGACAGATGCTGACGGACTTCTCCTCTACGCAACGCGTAGAGCCGCGCGAAGGTAACCCGGAGAGCTGCTCCGGTTCATGCAGAACCTAAGAACCTTGAACACCGTTCCCTTCCTCTCGGGCGAGATCAGCATCGACACCAAGTACGTCGCTGCGAAAGTCATCTGCGTCGCGGCCGATACTCGCTCGTTACAAGATCGTTAAGAACGGCCCGAGGAGTTGAGGCGCGAGGCGACGCAAGTATCGAAAGAGTTCGCCCCCGATTTCAGTGAGGCCGCCTTTTGAGGCTTTTCATGCCCAGCCTTCTCAGCGTTCTGGACCCTTGCCCGTTGGTTGTGTCGCGATGAAAGCGAGGGCGGAGAGCACAAATCGCGTTGCCCACGGTGGCGCGCTTCCAGACCGATGTGATGCAGGCGCGAGTCTTAGCGCTGACCCTGCCGTGCCCGGTCGACGGTGTCGTAGCGGGCGGAGCCGACAGGTTCGCTCAGATAGCGATAAGAGTCGGTCGCCGCCATTGCCGCCAAGCGAGGAGCCCGGCGACGCCCACGAGCGGCATCACGGAGGAAGACGACGAAGACGGTGCCGAACCCGGATACCGCGGCGATCTGGCCTGAGACGAACGAGCCCGTGATGACGCCGAAGTCGGTGACGGGGCCGCCTCTCGCGGCGGCCCCGCCCCCGCGTCTACCCGCAAGTGGTCGTCGGAGCGCACACGGTGATCGTTCCGAATGCGACTCCGAAGAAGGTGCGCTGGCTCACGGCACCGCGGTAGCCGTTAAGTCGGAAATCGGGGAGGCTCGCTCGGCTCTGTGCACGTGACGTCCGGGACGATCGAGCTGACCCGGAGTCGGAACGTGTAAAGACTCTGGATCGGGTTGTCCACGCACGTCGCGGCCGACAGGAGCACCTCCTCCGCGGGCCTTTGCTGCGCCGCGGGAAGATCCGTCGCGCCGTCACTCATGAGCTTTGGGATCGCAACGCCGAACCCGCCTAAGAGCACAAGGACCGCGGGCGCGAGAGCGACCCGGCGAGAAACTCTCATCTGCGTTCTACCTGCTCCAAGCTGTTAGTAGCGCGTCGTGCCGCGGATCAGGGTCTGACCCGTGAGCAACGGCGGGTTGGTGATCTGGTAGGAGCCGTAGCACCAAATGTTCCAGGAGGTCGTGCCGAAGTTTTGCCCGGCCCGGCGAAGGCGCGCGCTTCGGCGGAATGCGAGCGTCGCGTCGACGGCTGCAGACGAAAACGATGTGACAGCGGGCGGCCCGCAACTTGACGGCTGCTAGATGCCGACACTGAACTCCCAGGGACCAGGCCAGCGGATCTCGCGGATGCCCTGCTCACGATTATCCGAATAGCGTCGCAGTGCGACGCTGTCGATTCCAACGCCAAGACTCCGGGCCTCCGGCGCCAGTGCCGGCGAGAATCCAAAGTGGAAACGCCATTCGGTGTTCGTCCCGCCAGCACTGCGCGGCCAGGAGACGTAGACGTTTCCGAGGTCGTCCGTGACCCGCCACGCCAGCTCCGCGCCCGGTTCATTCGGCGGCATCCGTCCCATCTCAAACGTGCGTCCACCGCCCATCTGTACCAAGAGAGGGATTGCGAAGCCATCCGTATAGATTTCTACCGCGAGTAACGAGATGGCCACCCCGTCGACAGGCGTGGTCGTACCCACGCCAATTACGCGGAGTAGCTTCGTCAGTGTGGGTGGCTGCATGGCACACGCTCCAAATCGGGTATTTCGCACACACGGCTCGCTCGCAGCCCGGTACACCGAATCAGGCGCACCGGGCTGCGGAAGCGCTACATCGCGAGCGCTGGGGGCCGACTGCACGCCTTGGGCGGATCTGCGCTGCCACCACCGGTGTCTGCAAGTGCTAACAGGGCTCCCGGGGTCACGGCCATTGGCCGCCCCCCCGCGCCGATGTTGAAGCAGTTCCAACCGGTCCATGGAATCGTGATCTTGTTGCCATGACCATCCTGCCACCAACCGTTCGCCCGCGTGTGCACGTAGTCAGCAGCTGTGTAGCAACACTGGGGAGTGGTCGAAGTCGCGCAGTTTGGCTCGTTGTAGCACGTCAGCTGATTCGTGGCGATCGGCCAGTCGAACTGATGGTTCGTGGCCACCTGCACCTGAATGTACGACATCGTCGGTGTCCCGTTGCAGTTGAGTTGGGCGTAGCCGTACGCCGAATAGATGCCGTCGCCCGCATAGGCCGCCAGCGGGAAGTGCAGGATGCTGCACGTTATGTGGTTCGCGTCTGCAGGCGCGCTGTACGTGAAGCTCGACAAAACGAACGCCAACACGAAAAGCGGTGTCATGAGTTTCCGAAGTGCGAACACGCTCTCGCCTCCTTAGCCCAATGGTTCGCTGTTGAACCAGGCCTCTACGCTGTCGCGTCGCTGACGCGGAAGCTGGTGCCTCAATGTTTCGACCTCCTTCTGGCGACTGCCACCAGCGCCTCGTCAATAGACCGACGTGGCGGACGCGCAGCTTGCGTTCGAGCCGGCACCGCTCACGTCCGCGCGTTGCGTGAACTCACCGGTTGATGCGAACCAGTGCGCAAACGACGCTTGAGGCGCGCTCACGGAGCGGCCTTCGGACGTTCCATCGCCGTAGGCGAGATTGATCGAGTAGCTCCCGAGCCCGCCTGCCAGGTGGATGACGTAGCTCGCTTGGGCGCCGACTTGCACCTCGGGGGTCAAGTTCT
>CAZSNV010000322.1:0-5362 GCA_964608035.1 uncultured Gemmatimonadaceae bacterium
TGGCCGATGGTAGATGAGCTCCCGAACGATGCAGCACTGGTGCAATCAATGGATCGAGTGAGGGAGGTCTGCTCGACGGCTCTTGGACTGCGGATGGCGCACAAATTACGAGTGCGGCTGCCATTAAGCCGCTTGCGCATAGTCGCGCCTGACGCGGAAGCCCTCGAGCCGTATCTAGACCTTATTCGAAGCGAAGTAAACGTGAAGCGGGTCGAGTTGACCGACGACGTCGCCAAGCACGGACGAACCGAAATTGTGGTGAACGCGCGAGCGGCCGGCCCAAGACTTGGCAAACACGTGCAGGACGTCATTCGAGCGGTGAAGGCGGGTCACTGGACAACGACACCCGAAGGTCGTGTTAGCGCCGCTGGCGTCGAGCTTCTTGATAGCGAGTTTGAGCGTAGGCTCATGCCGATTGTTTCGGGCACGGAGACTTCCGAAGCTGGGCACTTAACGCTTTGGCAATCGGCCGAGCTACCACGCAATTCGGGACTGATTCAACTCGACACGAATGTCCCCAAGGAGTTGCACGTCGAGGGGCTAGCTCGTGATCTGATCCGCGCCGTTCAGCAGGCGCGGAGAGATACGGGTCTGGCGGTGTCGGATCGCATTCGGCTGACGATCCAAGGCACGAATGACGTCGTCGCGGCGGCCACGACCCACGAGTCCCTGCTCGCATCGGAGACGCTGGCGCTGGAAGTGCGCTATGGCGATGCGACCGGTGGGTTCAAGTGCAAAGTCGGCGAAGGAGCCGAGGTTGTCGTTAGGGTCGAGAAGGCATGAACCTGGATGTGGGATGTGGGATGTGGGATAAACTGCTTTCCGATCAGATCTGAATTGATCGGATGTGGCAGTTTATCTCACTTCTCACATCTCACATCTTGTTTCATAGTCGCGCGACCACGCCCGCCACGAGCTCCGTCAGTCGCGGTTCAGCCTTGCCCGCTACTGCCAGAATCCGCTCCAGACTCGCCGGCTCGAGCGTATCCGGCAGGCACATATCCGTGATGATCGAGATGCCCAGAACGCGCATGCCTCCATGGAGCGCAACAAGAACTTCGGGTACCGTGGACATTCCAACGACATCCGCGCCGAGTTCGCGCAGCATCCGGTATTCGGCACGGGTCTCGAGGTTGGGGCCGGCTACCGCCACATAGACGCCCTCCCGGAGGACCGTGCCCTGCGCCGCGGCCACTTCCCTCGCCAGCGCGCGAAGCTGCTCATCGTACGGCGCCGAACAATCGGGAAACCGCGGGCCCAACCGGTCATCGTTAGGTCCGATCAACGGATTGTCGCCAAGGAGGTTGATGTGGTCGGCCAGCAGCATGAGGTCGCCCGCCTGCCAGTCCGGATGCATTCCGCCGCACGCATTCGAAACGATCAGCACGCGCGCGCCGAGGTGCCGCAGCACACGCACGGGGAAGGTCGCCTGTCGGAGCGAATACCCCTCGTAGCGATGGAACCGTCCCTGCATCGCCAGCACCGGATGACCACCAAGGCGGCCCGATAGCAGGCGGCCCGCGTGAGACTCGACCGTGGACAGCGGGAAACCCGGGATGTCCCGGTAGTCAATCGCTACGGGAGACTCGATTCGGGCGGCAAGGCCACCGAGCCCGGTGCCGAGGATGATCGCAACTTCGGCCTGCAACTCGGTCCGCGGGCGAATGGCAGCAGCCGACTCCTCAATGCGTTCGAGGACGTGGTCGCTCACTGGACGGGGGATGGGAGACGTGAGACTTGAGATCAACTGCGATGCGATAAGCCAGGATACCCCGTGGTAATCCGCAGTTGCAGTTTATCTCCCCTCTCCCATCTCACCTCTCATTTCTCATCCTTTGCCAACTCGTGGATCCAGGGAGTGGGATCGAGCTTGTCATCGCCCGCGTTTCCTTCGGGGCGTGCTGGAATCGCGGCCCCTTCAGCTGCATCAATCTCGGCGAGCTGGCGCTGCGCGATGGCGCGCAGTTGCACGAGGAACCCGCGCCGCGTTCTGACCAGCGAGTCCAGCTCCGCCTGGATGCTGCGCACCTCGCCACGAGCCTGCTCGATGAGCTTGTCGCCTTCGGCCTTGGCTTCGCGGATGACCAGTTGACCCTCACGATCCGCCTGCTCGCGGATGTCGCCGCGCAACTGCTGGGCCGAGATCAACGCTTCGTTCAACGCCTTGTCCCGCTCACGGAAGGCGCGCAGCTGTTCGTGAAACCCCTTGGCCTTGTTCTCGAGTTCCACACACTGCTTCAACAGGTATTCCACCTCGGCAGCCACCTGGTCGCGAAACTCGTCGACGCGCGCCTTGTCATAGCCGCGGAGCGCGCTGCCAAAGTCATACCGCCGGATGTCCAGCGGGGTGAGATGAAAGGCTTCGTCCTTCATGGCATCCTCGCTCCGAACAGGACCGTCCCCAAACGCACCATCGTCGCGCCCTCCTCCACCGCTACTTCGTAGTCGCCCGACATTCCCATCGACAGCTCCCGTGCATCCATCCCGGCGTCGCGGAGGATCGCCGCCGCGTCGCGACACCGCCCGAACACGTCTCGCAGTACTCCTTCCGGCGCCTCATACGGCGCCATGGTCATCGTGCCTCGTACGTCGAGCCCTCGCATCGCCGCCAGCCGCGGCGCCACGAGGCGCAGCTCGTTCAGGCCGAACCCACCTTTCGACTGTTCGCCTGACGTGTTCACCTGAACCAGCACTGGCGTCGCTCGCTCGACTCCCGCGGGCCGTTCGTCGATTGTCGTCGCCAGCCGCTCGCTGTCCAACGCGTGAAACATCGCGAACCGATCGAGGTGCTTCACCTTATTCCGCTGCAGATGTCCGATGAGGTGCCAATCCACCGGCTCCGCAACGCGGTCCATCTTGTCGAGTGCTTCCTGGATCCGGTTCTCTCCAACCATCCCAACGCCGGCCGCCCAAGCCGCCGCGGCTGCGTCAGGTCCATACGTCTTCGTGACTGCGACGATTCGGACTGACTGGCCGTGACCTCCCCGCCGAACTGCCTCGCTGATTCGATCGCGGACTTCATTGACGCGCTCGCCAATCCCCGGGAATGGCATAACGCTCCAGCTTACTTGAGGTTACATCGCGAATCAAGTAACGACCCGGACGGTGCGGTCGATGGGTGTGTGCCTAACTGCAATACCCCCGCCGGGCAACGCAGCATCCGGGCGACGTAGACGCTGGCCGGATCGCCTTCGCGCGGCACTGCCGGAACTCTCGACGCGATCAGGTCGGCGACCTTCCGGGTGGCCGCGGTGTCGACCCGGTCGGCGCGCAAGGTCGAGTCCACTCCGGCGACGTACGCCATGCCGCCTAACGTCCAGGCGGGAGCCAGCTGCTGCCGAAGTGTCGCGGGAATCGTGACAGCGGCAGCAATGGGCCTGCCCTGGCGCCGCGCCCCGGCGATCAGCATGCGAATGGTCTCGGTCTCGCCCCGCCAACTGGACACCGCTTCCGGCGCCATCAAACCATGGCGTCTCCCCAGTTCCGCGCGGTACCAATCGGCCGCCAGCAGCGGGAGTGTTATCGACACGACGTCGCGGCGTTCTCCCAACACGCTTTGGCGGTACCACGTGGTGTACGAATCGTTATCGCCCGCGAGGAGCAGGATCGCGTTGGGCGGCGCCGACGCGAGCAGCGCCTCGCCGAAGGTCGTCGCCAGCATCGCATCCGGGCGTCGTGTGGCCGCTTTCCAGTTCAGGATGAGCGGTAGGCCGGCGATTGCCAGCGCAATCGGCGTCACCAGGCGAGGAGCAATCGGCGACAACCAGCGTCTCGAAACCAGGACCGCTCCCGCGCCGACCCACAGCCCCGCGACGGCAAAGGAAAGCGCGAAGAAGTAGTCCCGTTCCCGAGGCTCATGCAACGCCCCGGCCGGCAGCACGCGGTCGAGGATGCTTGGTCCGGCGCGGAGGTTGAGCACGGCGACCACACCTAACGACGCCATCAGGAAGAGGACCCCGGCGCCAAGGGCGCTTCGGGCGCCCTGCCTGCGATGCCATCGCGCTCCGACAAATGCCAGCACAACCGCGGCGATACTCCAGGGCGTACGCCACCACGACGCGGAAACCGATTGATCGAGGCCGGACGCGACCTGCCAATCCCCATACTGAAGGAACGTGAGCAGCTGGACCCAGACCGGAGCCTGGCGAGGCCAGATGCCGGGCAAGGGATACTGGCTTCGCGCGACCACGTTGATGAAGGCGTCCACCGTTGACGGGTTTCCCTGGTTGATGAACGGGTCGTGGGATGCCCGCACCAGCATGAAGAGGGTCGCGCTGAGGCCAATGAGGATGACGGCGGCGAGCCCGGCCGCCTCGCGACGGCTCCCTGCCGGACCACCGCGCCACAGCGCCAAGCCCAGCAAGCCCGCCGTGCCCAGGACGCCCAGCGTCGTGGAGACAAGCCCGGCGCCGGCGACAATCACCAGGACGCTGCCTAACGTGACCAGTCGCCGCACCTGCGGTCGGACGCTGTCGGGACCCGTGGACGCCAGCAAAATGGCGGCCGGCGCCGCAACCAGGGCGCTGATCTGGAGCGGAACCGCCAGCGCGATGAGATACGCCAGCAGGAGGCGGAGTCGCAGGCTGCCTCGCTCGCCGGCACGGTCCCCCACCACGACCATCAGGACCGCGAGGAGCATCGAGGGCGCATAGACCTCGGTCTCGGTCGCATTCAACCAGACGGCAAGCATGGTTCCGGCGGTTATTCCGCCGGCGATGCCCGCCAGCCGGCTCTGCGTCCAGCGGGTCATCAAGCCGCCGAGCAGCCCGCAGGCAACCGCGGTCGCGATAGCAGAAAACAGGTTGACCGCGAGCGCCTGGGGAACCGGCCCGAGGAGGTCAGCCCACACATGCCCGATCAGGATGTAGAGCGGCGTGCCGGGCGGGTGCGGGATACCTAACGACGCGATGGCGGCGTTGAACTCACCAGCGTCCCACAGAGTGACCGTGGGAGCGAGGGTAGCGGAGTAAACCACCGCTAGAATCACGCTCACCACCAAAAAGGTGAATCGTGAATCGTGAATCGTGAATCGTGAACTCACTGCGGCGCCCCGGCGTTCCGAAGCACAACGTCCCGGCCGCATGAAGCGCACCGGGACGTAGGCAAAGAGAGCAGCTTACGAATCACAATTCACGATTCGCCTACCGGTGAATTCGTAATCACGCTGGTGAAGGTTCAGGTCCGCCAATGAGAGGCGGCGCACTCGGCTTCGGCTGATGCGGCAACGGCACCTGCGCCGGCGAGGTCGCTAGTGGCGGTGGTGGCGGACGGGGTGGCAGTCGCTCACCGCGCCGCAGCACCTCGATGTCCTCGCGCGTCAGCGTCTCCCTCTCGAGCAGCGCCGCGGCCACGATGTGCAGCA
>CAZSNV010000323.1:0-5359 GCA_964608035.1 uncultured Gemmatimonadaceae bacterium
TGTCGTCGCCGATCGCGCGCCCGAGCGGGCCACATGGTCGCCCGATGGCGCCCGCCTTGCCTTCTACTCGGCGACTCCGCGCGCTGGTATTTACGTCGCGCCGACGGGCGGCACCTACGTGAACACCGTTGCCCTGCGGCGGGGCGTGCCGTCGTGGGCTCCGGACGGTCGAACGATCGTCATCGCAGATCGCGGACCCGACGAACCGGGCTACAACGGCGACCCCGATCGCTCAATCGACCGGAGTGCATCGGAGTCATTCTCGCCATCGAGTCAGCAAATGGTCATCGTGAACGCGCCCGTGGCGCCTGACGAGAAACCCGTCAACGTCGCCGTGACGGTTTCGATCGACCGCGCCGCTCGGAACACCGAGGCATTCGATCGCAACTGGTCGCGCGTGGATCGCCTGTATTTCACCGGGCCCGGCACAGAAGACCGCCGTTCGCGTTGGAACGCGTTGAAGGACACTTTCCGTTCCCGGGCGGTCGCGGCGACTGACGATCAGGCGCTCGAGCGAGTGCTCCATGAGCTCTCGCGCGCGAGGCCGCCTCTCAGGGCCGAGGCGTCGGGACGCGCGGCGGTCTCGAGTGCGCACCCGGTCGCTACGGAAGCCGGACTGGAGATCTTCAGGAAGGGCGGCAACGCGGTCGATGCCGCCGTTGCCGTTTCCTTCGCGCTTGGCGTCGTGGAACCGGATGCCAGCGGCGTCGGCGGCTATGGGGAGATGCTGGTCCAGACTCCCGGGATGGAACGGCCGGCGTTGATCGAGTTCATGGCTCGAGTTCCTGAGGAAGCGACCCTGTCCAATGCGTCGCTGATGGAAAACGGACGCTACCCGTCCGATGGTCCGCTGCTGGCAATGGTGCCCGGCACGGTCGCCGGCATGCACTCGGCGTGGACTCGTTATGGCAGCAAGAAGGTACCGTGGGCCGACCTGATCGCTCCGGCCATCAGGGCCGCAAAGAACGGCTACGAAGTGAGCGAGGGCCTGGCCACGACGTTACTCAGGGAGCGCGACTCGTTCGCCAAGTACGAGAGCAGCCGGGCGCTTTTCTTCAAGGACAACAAACCGCGCCTGGCCGGCGACACGATCCGGAATCCCGATCTCGCATGGACCCTCGAACAGATTGCGCGCGCCGGCGCCGATGGGTTCTATCGCGGCGTGGTAGCCGAACGACTGGTCGGGGATCTTCGTGGCAAGGGAAGCGCCATCAGGCTGACGGATCTGTCGCGGTACTTCGCAGCCGATCGCGAACCCATCACCACCACCTATCGTGGAACGACGGTGTACTCGGCGGCTCCACCGGTCAGCGGCGGAACCACGCTCGTCGCGCAACTCAACCTGCTCGAGCAATTCCCGCAGCCAAAACTGTATACGGAGGACGCGGCGACCTTTCATGCGATGGTGACCGCATGGCAGTTGATACCGTCGGGACGCGGCCGCACTGGCGACCCGAGCCTGTGGCCTGTGAATACCGAGGTATTCTCGAGCAAGGATACGGCCCGCGCGCGCTGGAAGTGCTACGATCCAGGACAGCTGTTGGCGCCCGGAGCAGCTAACAACGTCGCGTCCTGTGACACGGCCCGCAGGGCGACGAACCCCGGCTCGCTCGACACGCCTGACGACGATTGCCTCGGCCAGCCACACGCGGCGGGTGCCGTGTGCAAGGCGAACGGAACGACCGCGTTTGCGGTCGCCGACGCGGACGGAAACGTCGTGTCGGTAACACAGACGTTGGGGACGTGGGGCGGGAACTTCTATGTGTCGCCCGGGCTTGGTTTCCTGTACAACGACAAGCTCACGTCGTACGGAACGGATCCGAACAGCTACGGCGCGAGGATTCCCTTCGCGCGGCATGGCAGCACGCTCGCTCCAACTATTGTATTTCGTGGGAACGGAAGCGATCGGCGTCCGATCCTGGCTGTGGGTGCCGCGGGAAACCAGTGGATCACCAGCGCGGTGTACCAGACGCTGGTCGGCGTGGTGGACTTCGGCCTGGGGCCACAACAGGCGCTGGAGTTGCCGCGGTTTATTCCGTCCGGACGCGGCGCCGGTGCGGGACCCGGCCGTCAGTTGACGGTGGACATCGAGGACGGCTTCTCACCGGACTTGATGACGCGTCTGCGGGCGATGGGCTACGAGTTCAACCGGATCTCGGTCCGCGGCGAACTGCGGATGGGCTACGGTGCCGCGGTCGTGATCGGGAACGGCGTCGTTACCGCGGGCGCGGACCCTCGGCGGTCTGGCACGGCGGGCGCGGTCAAATGAAATGCAAACGCTTCTTACTGCTTACTGCTTGCAGCTTGCTGTGTCTGGTGCACCAGCACCAGCACCAGCACCAGCTCGAGCAGCAGCATGCAGCAAGAAGTAAGCAGTAAGCAGCAACCACCTTCCCATTCTTTCAATGCCTGACGACGATCTTAAGACCCGCCTCTCTCCCGAGCAGTTTCACATCACCCAGGAGAAGGGCACCGAGCGCGCGTTCAGCGGCAAGTACGTGAACTGCCACGACGACGGCGTCTATCGCTGCGTCGTCTGCCAGCACCCGCTCTTTTCTTCCGAGACGAAGTTCGAGTCGGGCAGCGGCTGGCCGAGTTTCTTCGAGCCGCTCGATGCCGCGGCGGTTCGCACCGCGGACGACACCAGCTACAACATGCGCCGGACCGAGGTCATGTGCGAAAAGTGCGGCGCTCATCTCGGTCACCTGTTCGACGACGGACCGAATCCGACGGGCATGCGATACTGCATCAACAGCGCCGCGCTGGACCTCGACAAAAAATCGCGCCTTGACGACGAGTAGCCCTGGCGGCGCGCCCTTCCGCGCTGGCTTACGTCTCGCAGTACTGGTCGTCGTCGCGGCGTGTGCGCGGCCAGGCCGCATTTCCCAGGCGCCGCGTTGGAGCGCTGACCTCGCGCCGATACGGCTGGAGGGCGACACCGGCGTGGTCGACACCATCGCCCCGGGAGCGTTGCATCGTGCCTTTCTCGTCAGGCAGGGACCCTGGGCCGTGCATGTCCTCGATGTCGATCGCGACGCCTGCTGGACTCCGGTGGCCGTGAAAGGAGCGGCCGGCGCCATCGGCCGGAGCAAAACCTCGGCGTTGGTCGCGTCTCTGGCAGGACCGGGAGTGGAGGCTGCGGGGGGCGTCAACGCGGATTTCTTTCTGTTCGATCCGCCAGGCGTGCCGACCAGCGCGCACGTCAGCAGCGGCAGCGTGGTGACGGGCCCCGGCGCGCGCCCGGTCTTCGCCATCGGCAGCGACGGCCGCCCGTGGATCGGCGTGTTGAGCGTGTCGGGCGTTGCCGTTTCCGCCGCAGACACAATTCCCATCGTCTCGTGGAACCGACTGGCGCCGGCCGGGCTGGCATGGATCGATGCCCGCTATGGATCGGCCGTGGATACCTCGAGCGGTTCGGTACGCGTGGTCATGTCGGCAATTCGCGGATTGGTCCAGTCGATCGACACCGGCCTGGGACCTTCGCGCATCCCCTCGTCAGGCGGAGTACTGGTGCTGGGCCCGCGCGCGCCGGCGCCTGTCCGTGAGCGCCTTCTACTGGCGGCGCGTTCGAGAGGACGCTTTGATGTCGAAGTACGCCTGCTGCCCCTTCATCCGAGCGAAGCAGTGGGCGGATTTCCCGTGCTGGTCCGCGATTCCCTCGAGGTCCCGGGCCTGGACAGCGCCGGCGCCGCAAACTTTGCTCCCGTCAGGCACCCGCGCACGATCGTCGGCGTTGCTTCTCGCGGCCGGCGCATTCTCCTGATCACCATCGACGGCCGGCAACCAGGCTACAGCGTCGGCACCACGAATCGGGAGTCGGCGCGTGTCGCCTTGGCGTTAGGCGCCACGGAAGCCATCAATCTCGACGGCGGTGGTTCCACGGCGATGGTGGTGGCGCGACACCGTGATGACACGACCACGTTCGACGTGGTGAACAAGCCCTCAGATCCCCAGGGCGAACGCGCGGTGGGAAATGCTGTTGTGATAGTCAGGAAACAGGAGACAGGAAACGGGAATCAGGGCAGGATTGGGCGCTGCGCGCGCTGAATTGATTGCAGTTGAGGCGTCCGAAGGACGCCATCCATCGCTGTTTCCTGTTTCCCGTTTCCTGCTTTCTCACAATCCCGTAAGCAGGGCATCATTACTCTGGGTCCCCGCGATCCGCTTGATCATCCACTCCATTGCAGCCTGCGGCGGCATCTGCTGCAGTCCACGACGCAACGTGTAAACGGCTTCGAGCTGGTCCGGCCGGTACAGCTTCTCCTCGCGTCGCGTTCCGCTCGCCGCGATGTCGAATGCCGGAAAGATTCGTTTCTCCGACAGCGACCGGTCCAGCTTGATCTCGCAGTTTCCGGTTCCCTTGAACTCCTCGAAGATCACGTCGTCCATCCGTGATCCCGTCTCGATGAGCGCGGTGGAAATGATCGTGAGGCTTCCGCCGCCATCGCGCGGCGCCACCGACCGCGCCGAGCCGAAGAACGCCTTCGGTTTGGCCATGGCCGACGTGTCCAGACCACCGGAGAGCGTTCTTCCGGTTCCGCGTTCGGCCGTGTTGTGCGCCCGGGCCATGCGGGTCAGCGAGTCGAGCACGATCACGACGTCCTTGCCCATCTCCACGAGGCGGCGGGCGTGCTCCATGACCATCTCGCAGACCTCGACATGCCTCGACGCCGGCTGGTCGAAACTGGAAGCGATCACTTCACCGACACCCCACGAAATTGCTTCGCTCACTTCCTCCGGACGCTCATCGACCAGGAGGATCAGGAGCGTCGCGTTAGGATGGTTGAGCGCGATGCCCTCGGTGAGCGCGTGCAGGAGCATCGTCTTGCCTGCGCGTGCCGGCGCCACGATCAACGCCCGCTGGCCATAACCGATTGGCGCCATGAGGTCGATGCAACGCCGCGTCAGCTCCGGACCGCCCTTCGCTGGACGCCCGGTTTCCATCGTCAGGCGCTTCTCCGGATATGTCGCCGTCAGCGACTGGAAGTCGGGCCGACGGGGCAGCTCCGCGAACGGGACACCATTGATCGAAACAACCTCGACCAGGACATGCCGGTGCCGGTGGTCGCGACCGCTCGTCGCGACGACGAGATCACCCTGCCGGAGACCCGCCTGCCTCACGACATGCGGTGGCACAAAGGCATCCGCGGGATCGGGGAGATAACTGTTACCCGCGCGTCGCACGAATCCGCCGTCGCGCGAGGGATCGAACCACCCCACCGTTTCACTGTCGGGAACGACTGGAGCCGGCGGCGCCTGTGGCTCGGCAACGCCGCGCCGACCACGGCCGCGATGACGACGATGACGGCGGCCGTTGCGATCGTTCCGCTGGTTGTCCCGCTGGTACTCCCCACCCTCT
>CAZSNV010000324.1:0-5331 GCA_964608035.1 uncultured Gemmatimonadaceae bacterium
TAAACAGCGGCATAGGTAAAGACTGTGACTGCGGGAAAGAGTCGGCGTTCGCAGTGCGTAAAATGGTCAACCGCGTTTCGAACGCTGCTCTTCCGCCCGCATTGGCCCGACGACAGTATGGTTGTACCATGCGCAAACTCGCTATCGCCGGGCTTCTGATGCTCGCCCTCCCGCGGGCCGCCCTCGCCACCTGGTCGATCATCGCGATCGACATCCGCACCGGCCAGGTGATCATCGCTTCCGCCACCTGCGTCAGGCAGATGTCGTTCTCGCAGCGGCAGCCTAACGGCGCGCGCGATCTCATGGACGTTCAGGCCGTGATCGTGCCCGGGATCGGGGTGGCGGCGTGCCAGGCAGGCGTCGATAACAACCGGGAAAACCAGATGCTTGTGTATAACGAGCTGCGGAAAGGCACTTCACCCGCGAAGATCCTCGAAATGCTGAAACAGGATCCGAACATCGAGCGCCGGCAGTTCGGGATCCTCGCCATCCCCAACGGTTCCACAATCACCTCGCAGAATCACATGGTAGGGTTCAACGGCGCCAATAACTCGACGTCGTCGCTCTACTTCGGCGGGCAGGTCGGCGACATCCACTACCAGGTCCAGGGCAACACCCTCCTCGGCACCGACGTGGTGTACCGGGCCGCGCTCGCGATTACGCGCGCGCCGGGCACCATGGCCGACCGCGTCATGGCCGGGATGGAAGCCGCCGACGAGAACGGTGGCGACAAGCGTTGCAACTGCGGCAACAATCCGGTGACGTCGGCGCCGTGCGACAACCGCACCGCGCACGTGGCGTACATCGCGATCGCCAACAAGGATGACCAGGCCGGCGAGACGCATAACGATGGAAAGTACTTCGCGTATATCACTGCATCCGATGCCGACGTTGGAGCCGGTGAAAGCGCGAATCCGGTCAAGACCCTCCGCATGCGTTACGAAGCGTGGAAGCGCGCGGGCAGCAACCGCACGACGCCGCCGGGCCCGACGCACTATCGCCCCTCCCCCTCCCCCTCCCAGGCACCGGGCCCGAATCCGGTGAACCTTTGGATAGTTGAGCTGACGTGGGTAGGGAACCAGCTCAGCACCGGCGCGCCGGTGAAGCTCACCAACGACAACGGCACCAACAGCCAGCCGTCCTTCTCGCCCGACGGCCGGTCTGTGGTGTTCAGTGCCACCAGGGACACCGGTGCCGAGGCCCGCAGCGACATCTATAGGATAGACCTGGCGACCCGTACCGAAGCCCAAGTCACGCGCACGCCGGAGAACGAGAACTCGCCGACGGTGAACTCGGCTGGCGAGTACGTCGCCGTGCGCTGGATCCCAGCCACACTGTTCCGGGAGTTTGGCCCATGGACGTACGCGTCTGACGGCACCCCGGCCCGCGGCGTGCTTCGGGCCCCGGACACCACGGGTTATTACACTCCGTTAGGCAGCGGCGACTACGCCCTCACGCGTCCGAAGTCGAAGTCGTTCACGCTGGCGTTGTTCGATGATCAGTCCGGAACGATCACCGACGTCGACAGCGGCGTGCCGGCACTTCCCGCCCAGCTCATTCCCGGCCAGCGGGCGCTGAGCTACGTGCGGATCGACTCGGCGGACGGCAAACACACGCTGCGTCGCGTTGACCTTGCGACGAATAGCACGAGCTCTATCGGCGCGACAATAGTCGGCCGCACCGCGCACGCCTGGATTCCCCGGCACAACACCGTCCTGATGGCAAAGGGGAACGTGCTCTACGCGCGCGGGGGCAGTGAATCGACCTGGCGCGTCGTGACCCGGTTCGTGGACCCGGATCTCCGCAATGCAGGCGCCTACGTCGTGAGCCCTAACGGCGACAAGCTCGTGCTCACCTCCCCCAAGCGCCTCGCATTTGGCGTCGTGCTCCGCGATTCACTCGAGGCGGGTCACAGCGGCGCGGTCGTGGCGGCGATGGCGACGCGGTGGCGCGAAGCCGGCCAACTGGCGGATGTGGATGTCACCGAGAACCCGATCAGCGCGTTAGGCGATGACCGGCTGCAGAAGAAACGATTTGCGGACGCGGTTGCACTGCACACACTGGCAACGACGTTCTTCCCACGGTCATACCGAGCCCCGGGCCGGTTAGGCGATGCACAGCGGGCAGCGGGTGACAGCACCGGCGCGCTGGCGTCGTATCGAAGATCCCTGGACCTGAATCCGCGAGCGACCGAGGCGGACCGGACTGCGGCGGCGACGATCGAGCGGAAGATCAGCGGACAGCCTTAGCCTGTGTTCCCGCGGAGCCGCCGACGGCTGAAAACCAGCCCAGCGATGGTAGGACTCTTTTACGCAGTTGACCGTTTTACGCCGTTCGGGTGCCGACCGTTTCCCGCAGTTGTCTGTCTTTACCTATGGCGCAGTTCAGGTTCTCAGGGGCGCAACAGCGCTATAAGTAGAAACTGAGACTGCGGGAAAGAGTCCGCGCCCCAAGTGCGTAAAACGTCAACCGCGTCTGGGGACCCGGAGCATACCCCGGGGGATGCGATGACTTGTCGGCGCCCGTCTCCGGGCCCATCCTTCGCGATGGTTGTGCCTCGCGCACAGGTCCACATCTCCTTCTACCGTAGCCAGTTCCATGCGAACAATTCTGTCCCTCGCGCTACTCGCGGCGTCCGCTCTGCCGGCGTTCGCCCAGGATCCCGACTCGACGAATCGCGGCCCCGGTGCAGCGGGCCAGGTCGGCGCCGGCCGCGGCGGCGGCCCTCGTCCGTATGAACGCGTCATCACTCCGGATGCAAAGACCAAGCGAGGCCTGTTCAGCGTTCATCGCGTTGGGGATCGCCTGTTCTTCGAAATCCCCCGCCGTGAGCTGAACAAGGACCAGCTCCTGATCGGCCGTTTCGCGCGCGCCGCGGCGCCGGAGGGCGGACGTGGCGGCGGCACCTCGTACGCCGGTGACCAGTTCGCCGAGCGCACCCTTCGCTGGGAGGTCATGGGAAATCGCATCATGCTTCGCGGTCCCTCCTTTGCGATCACGTCGAGCGACACGACCGCATCGGTGCTCCGGGCGGTCGAAAACGCCAACTACGCGGCCGTCATTGCGTCATTCAACGTCGAGGCGTGGGGCCCCGATAGCGCGCCCGTCATCGATGTCACACGC
Organism: uncultured Gemmatimonadaceae bacterium; assembly: GCA_964608035.1. Taxonomy (GTDB): domain Bacteria; phylum Gemmatimonadota; class Gemmatimonadetes; order Gemmatimonadales; family Gemmatimonadaceae; genus JABWBJ01. The sequence continues at coordinate 3,124 of CAZSNV010000324.1, forward strand.
CTCTTCACGACGGCCATTCCGGAGGTCCAGGCAATTCCCGGAACGATCGACGCGAGCCGCTCGTTCATCGACCGGCACCTGGCGTTCCCCGACAACATCGGCATTGAAGCAACGCAGACCGGTCTCGCTCCCGCGGCGGAGGCTGGGCGTGGTGGCGGCGGCGGTGGTGCGGGAGGCGCCGCGCGTCCCCCCCGGAGCGTCATGGCTCACTACAGCATCGTGCGTCTCCCTGAAGTCCCGATGATGCCGCGCCGCTTCGACGAGCGGGTGGGCTACTTCTCGCAGCAAACGACAGACTTCGGCACCAGCGAGCATCGCTCGGCCGCGCGCCGCTACATCACGAAGTACCGACTCGAGTGCAGCGAGCGCCGTTCGGGGACCCTGTGCTATCCGAAGAAGCCCATCACCTACTACGTGGATCGGGACACGCCCGACTGGCTCAAGAAGTACGTCCGGGCGGGGATCGTGGAATGGCAGACAGCGTTCGAGGCGGCCGGCTTCAAGGAAGGCATCGTTCCTGCCGATCCCCCGTCGCCGGAGCAGGATCCCGATTGGTCGCCGGAAGACGTGCGCCATACGATGATCCGCTGGCTGCCCTCGACGACCGAAAACGCCGTCGGTCCGCACGTCGGCGATCCGCGCACGGGCGAGATACTCAACGGCTCGGTGCGGATGTTCCATAACATCATGAACCTGCAGCGCTCGTGGTACTTCACGCAGGCATCACCGCTCGACCCGCGCGCGCGCAAGTTGCCGATGCCCGATTCGCTCATGGGCCGGCTGGTGCAGTTCGTCGTCGCCCACGAGATCGGACACACGTTAGGCCTCCAGCACGACCAGATCGGCAGCTCGACGTATCCTGTCGACAGCCTGCGTAGCCGGACGTGGCTCGCGAAGATGGGTCACAGTCCGAGCATCATGGATTACTCGCGGTTCAACTACGTGGCGCAGCCGGAGGACAACATCCCGGTCAACCTGCTGATCCCCACGGTCGGTCCATATGACAAGTACGCGATCATGTGGGGCTACAAGTCGATCCCTAACGCGAGAACGCCTGACGCGGAGCGTGCCACGCTCGAGCAGTGGTCGCGGATGCAGGACTCGCTCCCCTGGTATCGCTTCTCGGCCAACAACGCGTATGGCGCTACCGGTACGCAGAGCGAGGCCGTGGGTGATGCCGACCCGGTCAAGGCATCGACGCTCGGCTTCAAGAACATCGAACGCGTGATGGGCTATCTGAAGGATGCGGCGACGAGCCCGTTCGACGACAACTCGGACCTGCTCGAGCTCTACAACCGCACCGTCGGCCAGTGGAGCAACGAAGCCAACCACGTCGCCACGCTGATCGCGGGTGCGTCCGTGCAGTACAAGTCCGGTGGTCAGACCGGCTCGGTGTACACGCCGGTGAGCCGCGAGCGACAGGTCGAGGCTGTACGCTTCATCAATGAGAATGTCTTCAAGACCCCGGCATACCTCATCCGGCCCGATATCAGCGAGCGCGTCGAGGCAGGCGGCATGATCACGCGCATGAACGCGCCGCAGCAGCGGGTGCTCGGTACACTCATGCAGGACCCGCGCATGAATCGACTGCTCGAGCTGGAAGGCACGACGCCTGACAAGTCCAGGGTCTATTCGCTGAACACGATGCTCGATGATGTTCGCAAGGGCATCTGGGAAGAACTTGCGGCGACGAGCACGATCATCAACGTCTTCCGTCGCGAGTTGCAGAACGATCACATCGCGCTGATCAACAGCAAGATGAATCCGCCGGCACCGGCTGCGGCTCAGGGTGGTGGCGGTGGAGGGGGAGGGTTCGGTGGCACACCACCGGCTCCACTGTCCGAGGACGCGAAGTCGCATTTGCGCGGTCAGCTTACCGCGCTCAAGGACGAGATCGAGCGGGCGATACGCAAGGCTGGTGACAAGCCAACGGAGCTGCACCTGCGCGCGGCCTTGCACCGCATCGAGACGATTCTCGATCCCAAGCCGACGCCGACTCGGCCCGTGGTACCCTAACGCGAGTGAGGTGGTGATCGCGGCGCCCGGGGGAACCCTGGCGCCGCGTACCGTTAGAAGTAGGCCGAGCATCCTGATCCGACCTATGACGCAGTTGACCGTTTTACGCACTTCGAACGACGACTCTTTCCCGCAGTCTCAGTCTTTACCTATAGCGCTGTTTACGCCCCTGAGAACCTGAACAGCGGCATA
>CAZSNV010000325.1:0-5316 GCA_964608035.1 uncultured Gemmatimonadaceae bacterium
ATGAACCCACGTGGCGAACGCTGACTCGCCACGGAACGTCGACAACTTGTCAAAGACCCGGATGAACGTGTCCTGCGTGAGATCCTGGGCCATCTCCTCGTCACCACCGCACAGTCGGAAGACCAGGCGGTGAACCCGCCGCGAATGGGCGTCATACAAGCTCCGGGCGGCGTCCCGGTCTCCCCGCTGGGCGCGGACGATCAGGAAACGCTCGTCAGGAACAGTCGAGGCCTCGGCTGCCAGTGCGGCGTGTGTCATCTCTTTCGGTACCTTCGACACGATTCCGAGCGAAACCGTTGGGGTGTGGCACAGCTATCACAATCTCAAGGAGCCGGATCGGGCTCGGACGGGCAAGGGCAACCAGCGCAATGCCTTACGCGACCGGCGGTTCAGGGGTTCCTCGGCGATCCTCCGCGGGCCTCTGCGGTTAAGGGTTTCAGGAACACATTTGACCGCTGAGGACGCAGAGGTTCGCGGAGGAACTGCAAGCAGCTACTGTCCAGCGTGCCGCGAAAAAGCCGGATTCTGGCGACTGCCCTGGGACTGTTTTTTTGTCTTCCTGCTGAAGCTCAGCTCAGCGGCGGAGGCATCTCACTGGCCGGTGTCGGACACGACATCGGTAACGCATCGGGGCGGGTCTTCATCGTCGAATTCGCCGATTTCGGTTGCAGCTACTGCGCGAAATTCAACGGTGACCAATTCCCGAAGATCGATTCCGCGTACATCAAGCGCCACGTCGTTCGGTGGAAGGTGGTTCCGTTCGTGACTGGCATGTTCCGCAACTCACGAGAGGTCGCCGAGGCGGCCGAGTGCTCCGCCGAGCAGGGCGAGTTCTGGAAGATGCACGACCTCCTTTATCTCAAGCGAAAGGAGTGGATGGCATCGACCGACATCGGCGCGTTGATCACGAAATACGCGACGGGGTTGAACTTGGATCGCACCGCATTCGCACGTTGCGTGATGAATCCAGAGACGAGGCGCCGGATCCAGCGGAACGATACGATCGCCCAGCAACTCGGCATCCGGGGGACGCCGTTCTTCTACGTGAACGGACGTTCAGTGCCGGGCGCGATCCCGTTCGAACTGTTTCAGCAGGTCATCACCGCCGCCGCGCGATAGCTCCACGTCTCTCCGGTCGCGCTGCTCTCGTCGAAGGTGCCGCTGATGGCGGATCCGTCGTTGCGGGTCAGAAGCCTAACGTTCTGGAGTACTTGAGGATAAAGGCACGGGACAGCGACAACGGCGCGGCGCCCATCGCGGGGACCTGCACCCGGTCCGTATCGAGTCCGACGCGAGACGCGATAGCTCGAATGGGGCCACCTCCTGGGCCGCCGCCCGAAGGGAGCAACCGGCCACCAGCAAACAGCATCCCAGCAAGCCGCGCATCTCGACTCCGGTATCGGGTGTACGGAATGAAGTCCGGAGTCTTGCTGAAGTCGCGCGTCCATCGACGAAACGACGTTCGGAGTCGACGAACGACGGCAGGCGAGGGATGGAATGGATCGCTGGTACGTAGGGTCTGGGCGGGCGTCGCGTGTCGAGGCAGTATGCGAATGCCCTTGTGGAGACACAGGTACCTGCTGCGAGGAGTACGGGGGATGAACCGACGACTTTTCCGAAGCGCCCTCCTGTGTTCTGGCGCGATCGCACTTTTTGTCGCCTGTGACGACCCAACCGAACCGGGAGTGCCTAACGGATTCTGGTCGGTGACCGATACCTGGGCTGGACAGGTGGTCATCACACCCAACGCGGACGCGTCGTACTGGCCGTCGGACCCGGTGACGATTCAGGGATTCTCAATCAAGGGAGATTCGCTCGAGCTGGCGGTCTCCTTCGGGGGCGGATGCCGCGATCACGCATTCCTGCTGCTGTCTGACGCGGCCTGGATGGAATCGTATCCGGTGCAGGTCGCAGTCAGGTTGGCGCACGATGCGAAAGGGGATAACTGCAAGGCGCTGGTCTCGCGTGTGCTGCGCTTCGACCTGACCCCACTCAAGGCCGCGTACAACGCGTCCTATCGGACGTCATCCGGAATCATGCGATTGAACATTCGCGGCGCGTCAGCGTCCGCCACGTACGCCTGGTAAGGATACTCGATGCGGCGTGCTTCGCTCCTCGCGTTCGTATCGCTGCTGGCCTGCTCGGATTCCCTGGCTCCGGACGACTTCTACGGTGTCTGGGCCGCGGACGGAGTACGCCGGGGAACCACGTGAGTTAGCGGTACCCGACGATCGGAAGCCAGCTAAGCGCCGGCAGCTCGAGAGTACACGCGCCGCGACTGATGGGAGCGCTCGCTACCCACTCGTGACGCCGAGTTGATCGCAGTAGCTTAACATCTCGAGGCCGGCTGGCCCCGCCCCGCACGCGCCGTAGCCCCGCGCGGGCATGCGCTCACGATCGACAACGGATGGCGCGAGGTGGCCGACACCGCCTTGAAGTTCATCAAGCGATTCGTCTAATGTCTCCTCCGTCGCAAGCATCAACTCTGGACTCCGTGGCTGCATTGGGAACATCCAGCAACGGGGCGGTCGGCATTCCGCTGTCGGGGACCTCGCGCTCCGAACGGATCTACCCGATTCTGGCGCCGGCCCAGATCGCGCGCATCGACGCCATTGGACGAACGCGCAAAGTAGAACGCGGCGACGCGCTCGTGGAGCCCGGCGTGAGCGGGCCGTCTTTTTTCGTTGTCACCGCTGGTCGGCTCGACGTGATCCAAAAACGTGGTGACGATGAGCAACTGGTGGCGAAGTTCCATCCAGGGATGTTCACCGGCGAGGCGGGCCTGCTGTCGGGACGCCGTAGTTTTGTGCTCATTCGTGCCGGTGAGCCGGGCGAAGTGATCGAGCTCGATCGCCAGCAACTCCAGATGCTGGTCCAGACCGATGTCGAGCTGAGTGAGATCCTCATGCGCGCGTTCATCCTTCGCCGCGTGGAGCTGATTGCGCGCGGGATCGGTGACGCAGTCCTCATCGGCTCGAGGCATTGCGCGGGCACACTTCGCATCAAGGAATTTCTCACGCGCAATGGCCACCCCTACACGTCGATCGATCTCGACGTCGATCAGGGCGTCCAGGATATCCTCGATCGGTTTCATGTGACGCCCGATGACATCCCGGTCCTGATCTGTCGCTGCGAGATCGTGCTGCGTAATCCAAGCAACGAAGAGATCGCGGATTGTCTCGGTTTCAACGAATCGATCGACAAGACGAAGTTGCGCGACGTCGTAATCGTGGGCGCCGGTCCGTCGGGCCTGGCCGCGGCAGTGTACGGCGCTTCAGAGGGCCTGCAGACCCTCATCGTGGAGTCCATCGCGCCGGGCGGACAGGCCGGTTCAAGCTCCCGGATCGAGAACTACCTCGGGTTTCCCACCGGCATTTCCGGCCAGGATCTCGCGGGCCGCGCGGGCAACCAGGCGCTGAAGTTCGGCGCGGAACTGGTCATCGCCAAGAGCGCCGTCCACCTCCATTGTGACAAGACGCCCTACACGATCGAGCTCGACGATGGTAGCAAGCTTCCCGCGCGCACCATCGTCATCGCCAGCGGTGCGCAATACCGGCGGCTGCAGCTCGCGAACCTGTCCCGCTTCGAGAACGCCGGCGTGTATTACGGCGCCACCTTCATGGAGGCGCAGCTCTGCCGCGGTGAAGAAGTCATCGTCGTCGGAGGCGGGAACTCGGCCGGGCAGGCGGTGGTCTATCTCGCGCAGACTGCGCGCCGCGTGCACGTCCTCGTCAGGTCCGCGGGATTGGCGGAGACCATGTCGCGTTACCTGGTGCGCCGGATCGAGGGTAGCGCTGAGATCGTTCTGCACCCGTTTACCGAGATCGTCGCACTCGAGGGAGAGAACCACCTCGAACGGGTCCAGTGGCGTGATAACAGGACAGGAAGTGTGGAGACGCATGATATCCGGCACGTCTTTACCATGACGGGCGCCAGTCCCAGCACCGCGTGGCTCGAGGAGTGCGTCGTCCTCGACGAGAAGGGCTTCATCAAGACTGGTCCGGACCTGTCGGCCGACGATCTCGCCGGAGCGAGATGGCCACTGGCCCGGCAGCCCTATCTCATGGAAACGAGTCTCCCGGGAATCTTCGCCGTTGGAGATGTGCGGAGCGGAAATGTGAAGCGCGCGGCGGCCGCGGTGGGTGAGGGTTCCATCGCCGTGTCATTCGTACATCGAGTGCTGGCAGAGTAGAACTGCTTCGAAGGCGCGTTTGGTCGCGCCGGCTTCAACTCTTTACTGTGTCGGCCCAAAGCGTTCGGCCTTGATGAACGTCGCGTCGTGACCCAGCGCTGCCAGCTCCTCACTCACGAATTCGACGAAGGGAGTCGGTCCGCACACATAGATTCGCGGGCGATCGGCAGGGGACCATGCAACCGCCGCGAGCATGGCGCGATCGACTCGTCGCCGAAAGCCGGACCATCCGGGCGGTGGCTCGCGCGTGATGGTATGCGTCACCTGCACCGAGTCGTCGGCCTCAGCCAATTGTGTGAGCTCCTGGCGATAGATCACGTCGTCCCATCGGCGGGAGGAGAAGAGCAGTCGTGCGGGCAGCGCATGGCGCGCTCGCTTGTCGGCCAGCGCCAACTCGCGGTAGCGCAGTATGGCCATCAGCGGAACGATGCCGGAGCCGGCGGCCACCAGCAGCAACGGTCCGCCGTCGCCCACATCCCACACGAAGCTGCCCATCGGGCCACGCACCTCGATCTGATCGCCCTCACGCACTTCGTCGCACAGGTGCGGCGACACCGCTCCGTTCTTGAGTCGCTCGATTGTGAGCGCCACTTGCCTGTCCTGTGGCGCCGAAGCAATCGAGAAGCTCCGCTTGGGCTGATTGCCGGGCGCCGCGAGCCTGACATCGACATACTGACCCGCGCGATGGCCGGGCCAGGTCGGCACATCCAGAACCAGCGTCGATGCCGAGGATGTTTCCTGCCGAACGCCGGCCACCGTGGCTCGTCGCCATTCGATAGCGGGCGCGGGCGGCGCGACCAGTAGAGTCACCGATTTCCCATTGGTTACCCGCAGGTGTCCGAGGCACGTTCGTGTGCCTTCTTCCAGTTTGCGGTGCCTTTAGTTACCAATAGTAACTGTAAATTTCGCATCCTCCGCTCGACGACGAACAGAGTGTGCGTGGAGGGAGAATTGAGCAATGACTGCAATACAGATCGGCATCGACAGCTTCGCTGCGGCGTACGACGACGTAAGTCTGGCTGTAAGCCCGTCGGATCGTGTACGCCAGCTCGTCGAACAGATCGAGCTCGCCGACCAGGTGGGCCTGGACGCATTTGGCGTCGGTGAGCATCACCGCAAGGAGT
>CAZSNV010000326.1:0-5285 GCA_964608035.1 uncultured Gemmatimonadaceae bacterium
CGCGGACGGCATCGTCGCCTATCAGCTCACGGTGGTCGTCGACGACGCCGCGCAGGGAGTGACCGACGTGGTGCGCGGCTCCGACCTGCTCGATTCGACCGCGCGCCAGATCCACCTGCAGCGCCTGCTCGGCGTGGCGACGCCGCGCTACCTGCACGTGCCCGTCGCCACGAACAGCGCGGGCGAGAAGCTTTCCAAGCAGACGCGCGCGGCCGATGCCGGGCCGGATGACATTCCAGGGGCGCTCGAATTCCTCGGCATGAATGCGCCTGGAGGCATGGTTCCAAAAGAACTTCTCGAATGGGCGGTAAGCCATTGGGATCCCGCCCATGTTCCCCGGGTCCGCGCAGCTCCCGCCGCGTCCTAGTTCGCTTTCTTCTGCGGCACGATTACTGTGGCGAGCGAGCCCAGCACGAACACGAGCGCCGCATATTCCGGCCAGCCCGGCCGCTCTCCGAGAAACAGGATGCCGCTGAACACCCCCACCACGGGGATCATCAGCATGCAGAGCGAGAACACGCTCACCGACACGCTGGTCGCGAGCTTGATCCAGGCCCAGTGCGCCCAGGCGAAGGCGAGCAGCACGTTGTATGCCGCTCCCAGCGCCGACGACAGCCCGACGTCGGCGAGTTTGCTGAAATCCTCGAACGCGAGCCCGACGAGGCGACCGAAATACAGTTCATCTGGCATCGCCGGGGCCCGTAGGAGAGGACCATCGCTACGAAGACTATCTATCCCCATAACTTCCCCATGCCGCATATCGACGCTGTTGAGTCGTTCATCGATTACCGTATGCCGCCTGACAAGTTCGCGGTGCTCGCCGAGTTCAATGGCAGCGTGCTCGTGGAGCGGACCGCGGGGAAAGTGTCCGACCGCTGCCACGACGAGCAGGCAAACTTCCTGGCGCTCAACCTGTGATCTTCGGGACGAGTCGCGGGAGGCGTACAACGTGCGCGGGCCCCTGCCCATGGGGTCCGCCGGATAAGCATCGCAGAGAAATCAGAGCAAGATTAGCGGCCGCGCGAAATTTCGCGAACGATGCGCTCCGCTCTCTTATTGGACTCACCGCGGGCTTCTGACTCGACCTCTTCCCTTACGATGCGCAAGAGGCGGTTCAGGTATGCGGCGCGCAAAGCTTCACGTTCGACCACCGCCTGCTCGTCAAGCGGGAATGCATTGACCTCCGTCGCGGTGAACAGCCCCTTTGCGCCGCAGAGACGCTCCACCGTGTCAAGTCGATCACGCAGGGTCGATACCTCTCCCGCAAGCGCCATGACTATGGCGAGCAGCTTGTCGACTGTGGGGTCGTCAGCGTAGACAGGCCGTCGGCCCTTGGCCTTCCGGGAAAGCAAGATAACTACCTGCGGGCGCCGAAGATGAGTTCACCGCTGCGGCCGCTCGTGTCGTTTCCCTGTTCGTAGACCGGCGACCAGCGGGTGCGGCGGGACACAACGGTCTGGAACATCCCCTCGTTCTCGAAGCCGGCCTCGGTCATCAGGGCCTCGGGATCGAGGGCCCGCAGACCGCTCCAGAAGGGCTCATTGTTGTTGTAGGTGTCCCAGTCCAACATAAAGGCGTCGTAAGGCTCCATCTGCCGGTACATCTGCAACTCGGAGTGCGCCATCATCCCGCCGGGGGCGATCAGTCGATGACATTCGCGCATGATGTTGCGTACCGCTGTTCCCGACGTTTCGTGCAGCAGGACGTGCGACACGATGAGATCGAAGTACCCATCGGGAAAGCTCGTGCGCTCGGCATTCTGTTGAGAAAATTGGATCGCCTTGCCGAGGAGCTCGGCGCGCGCGTGGCCATAGCGCAGCAGGGGCGCGCCTACATCGATGCCATGAACCTCGGCCCCGGGATAAGCGTCCCCGTAGGGCAGTAGGCTGTGGCCGATCGAGCAGCCCATTTCCAGAATCCGCTTGGGCCGAAAGTTGGGGAAGCGCTCCTGAAGGACGGCGATCATGCGCTGACCCTTGGCATCGCACATCGGGCCCCAATTGCCCATGCCGTAGATGTCGCCGTGGCGGTCGAACAATGCGCCGCCCGCGGCGTCGTTCTCGGCGGTCTCCGCGCAGTAGCCACCGGGCATGCAGTGAATGTCGATCGCGGTCACGTAGCGGGGTGGCACAAACGACGGTTCAAGTGTGAGGCTGCCGAGTGTCCTGCCGTTCCTCCCGGCCTTGGCGTTCAAGGCCTCCTGCTGGCGCTCCACCGTGTCGATGATCGAGTCCCACATCAACTCCTGGCCCGTGCGCTCGAGCGAACTCCACAGCCGGTAGTACGGTTCGCGCGCTAATACCCGGCGCACCTCCCGCGCATCCTTGGGCGGTCTCCCATTGCGCGCCTCGAACTCCGGCTTGACGCGCCGCTCGTAGATCGTCCGGTTTCCCGGGGCGATGCGGGTGGCAAGGTGAAGCTTGAAGCTCTTCACGAAGTTCTGTCGCGCGAGCTCGTCGTGCGAAGGCTTTGGCAGGAGATCGTGAAATACCTGAGTGTGCATGACGCGACCTTTCTCGACTCGAGTTTAGGCCCAACCAGTCGTGCGGGCAGTCTACACTGCGTGCGCCACCCGCGCCAACGAGCCGCGTATACGGTGTGCGTATGGGTCAATTCATTCAAATCACTTGCCGCTACTTTTGGACCGTCATAAACTTGCCGGCTGAATGCCAAGGGAGAGACGCATGCACATCACGCATCGCATAATGGCCGGCGTTGCCGCTCTGGTGCTTTCGTTGGCGGTTTCGCCTCTGTCGGCTCAGACCTTGACCATCGGCGTGCGCGCCGGCCCGGACTCCATCGATCCCCATTTCAGCGGCAACGGAACTCATGCCGAGGCGCTCAAGCACGTTTTCGATACGCTTGTCTGGTCGGGCGATGATCTGAACCTAGAGCCGAGATTGGCGGAAAGCTGGAGGGCGGTCGACGACACGACGTGGGAATTCAAGCTTCGGACGGGCGTGAAGTTTCATGACGGCTCCGACTTCACGGCGGAGGACGTAAAGTTCTCCATCGACCGGATCCCGGCCGTCTCAGGCCCCGCCCCGACCACGGTCTATGTGCGGTCCGTGAAAGAAGCGAAGATCATCAATCCAAGCACGGTGCATGTGATCACCCATAGCCCGGCGCCGACGCTCCCCAACGATTTCGTCCGCGTGTTCGTCGTCTCGGCGAAAGCCGCGAAGAACTATTCCACCAAGGAAACCGCGAACGCCGGCTTCAACGCCGGGACCGCGGCGATCGGCACCGGCCCCTACAAGTTCGTCTCGTGGACGCCCAAGGAGCAGCTCGTGCTGGAGCGTTTCGACGGCTATTGGGGCAGCCGGCAGCCCTGGCAGAGGGTGATTCGCAGGGAGGTCCCGAACGACACCGCCCGGGTGGCCCAGCTCAAGGCCGGACAATTTGACATTATCGCGCGTGTTCCCGCAACCGACGTTCCAGCGCTGGAGAGAGATCCCAACCTGCGCATCGTGAAGAGCGACACGATCTATGTCTTCAACATGGAATTCGACATGCGCGAGAAGGGGTACCAAGTCACCGCCAAGGACGGCTCCGCGCTGCCGAGCAATCCCATGCGCGATCCGCGCGTGCGCGAGGCCATCGATCTCGCAATCGACCGGCAGGCGCTCGCCGAGATCGCGATGGAAGGCACCGGCAAGGCCGCGAACCAAATCGTGACGCCGACCATCTTTGGCTACAACAAGTCTATTCCTCAGCCGAAGTTCGATCTGGCCCGTGCCAGGAAGCTGCTCGCGGATGCAGGATATCCGATCGGCTTCAAGGGCGTGTTCCTCTTCACGAGCGACCGCCTTCCCGGCGACCGGCAGGTGGGTACGGCCGTGACGCAGATGCTCGCCCGCATCGGAGTGGAGTTGCAGACTAACGCGCAGCCCGCCGCCGTGTTTTTCCCGGCCCGCGGTCGCGGCGATTTCGCGGTTGCAATGTGGGGATGGGGTACGCTGACCGGTGAGGCGAACCTGACGCTGACCTCTCTGATCCATTCCAACGACCCGTCCAAGAAGCTCGGCGGGTTCAACACCTCGGGCTATTCCAACCCCCAACTCGACAAGCTGATCCAGGCCGCGGGCATCGAGATGAATACCGACAAGCGCCGCGTGCTTTTGGAGCAGGCTATCGCGCTCGTCGCCCAGGAACGCCCACGCCTGCCGCTCGTCACCATTAGCACGGCTTGGGCGATGCAGAAGGCCAAGGTCACGATCACGCCCCGGGTCGACGAGGACACGCTGGCGATGAACATCAAGCCGGCGAACTGACGGTCGCGGGCCCACCCGCTTATATTCGACAATTGAGGGAGGGACCAGGCCCGACAGAAGGGGACGGCAGCGATGCTCGGCTTCGTGATTCAACGCCTCTTGCAGTCGGTGGCGGTGATGCTGGCCATGTCCCTTCTGGTGTTCGTCGGGGTGTTCGCCGTCGGCAACCCGATCGACGTCCTCATCACTCCTGATGCCAACCAGGAGATCCGGGCCCGCACCATCGCGCAATACGGTTTCGACCGGCCGCTGTACCAGCAGTACTTCTCCTTCCTCCGCCGCCTGCTGGTGGGCGATTTCGGCCAGTCGCTGGTGTTCAACATGCCGGTGCTGGATCTGATCCTCAGCCGGCTCCCGGCGACGCTGGAGCTTACGCTGGCTGCGGTGGTGGGCGCAGCGCTGGTGGGTGTGCCCCTTGGCATCTACGCCGGGTACCGGCCCGACAGCGCGCCGGCGCGTTTCATCATGGCGCTTTCGGTGATCGGGTTCTCGGTGCCGACGTTCTGGATCGGCCTGGTGCTCATCTACACCTTCGCCGTATCGCTCGGCTGGCTGCCCGCGGGCGGACGCGGCCAGACGGTGGCTCTACTGGGCACCGAATGGAGCTTCCTGACGCCCAACGGGCTGAAGCACCTGCTGTTGCCAGCGATGAACCTGTCGCTCTTCAAGCTCGCCCTGATGATCCGCCTCGCGCGCGCCGGCACCCGCGAGACGATGCTCTCGGATACCGTGAAGTTCGCGCGCGCCACCGGCCAGAGCGAGTGGACGGTGATCCACCGCCACGTGCTGCGCCTCATCTCCATCCCGCTCGTCACGGTGTTCGGGCTCGAGCTCGGCTCAACACTTTCCTTCGCCGTCGTCACGGAAACGATCTTCTCCTGGCCCGGGCTCGGCAAGCTGATCATCGACTCGATCTTCGCGCTCGACCGTCCTGTGATGGTGGCCTATCTAATCCTCGTCGCGTTCGTCTTCATCCTGATCAACCTCGTCATCGACATCGCCTATATCGGC
>CAZSNV010000327.1:0-5279 GCA_964608035.1 uncultured Gemmatimonadaceae bacterium
TGTTGAACTGCCCGCCGGACATGTAGAGCATCTTCGCCGCCGAGTTTACGACCTGGTCAATGGCGAGCAGCGCAAAGTTCCAGGTCATGAACTCGATGACGGGACGGAGACCGACCATGGCGGCGCCGACGCCGATGCCGGCGAATCCGAGCTCGGTGATCGGCGTATCGACCACGCGCATCTCACCGAACTCCTGCAGCAACCCCTTGGAGACCTTGTACGCGCCCTGATAAACGCCGACTTCCTCACCCATGAGGAAGACGCGGTCATCCCGTTGCATCTCCTCGCGAAGAGCCTGATTGAGTGCGTCGCGGTACGTGATAGTCGGCATTAAACGAAAGCGCAGAGCGCGAAGCGCAAAGCGCAAAGGGGGCCCGTGGTCATGTCGTTGTCTCGACGAGCACATCCTCGTACAAGCTCTCCAGCGGCGGCTCTGGACTGTTCTCGGCAAAGTCCCACGCGTCCTGCACCACCGCCTTGAGCTCCTCATCGAGCTTGGTCATCCCGGCGTCGTCGATCTCGCCGGCTTCCTGCATCTGCATCCTGAGCACCATGATCGGATCGCGCTTCATGTACTCCTCCAGCTCTGCCTTGGTGCGGTAGGTGCCGGAGACAGCGTCTGACATCGAGTGCCCCATGAAGCGATAGGTGCGGACCTCGAGCAGGGTCGGCGTCGACTCGACGCGGGCCCGGCGCACCGCTTCCATCGTGCTGGCGCGCACCGCCAGCACATCCTGGCCGTCCACGTACGCACGAGGCATGTCGTAAGACGCGGCGCGCATGTAGATGTCGTGGATCGACGAGGCGCGCTCGAGCGACGTGCCCATGCCATAGCGGTTGTTCTCGATCAGGAACACGACGGGAAGCTTCCATAACGCGGCCATGTTGAGGGCCTCGTGAAAAGCTCCGGTGTTTACAACAGACTCGCCCATGAAGCAGAGGCAGACCTGGTCGCCGCCGCGATACTTGATGGCGAACCCGATGCCGCCGGCCAGGGGCACGTGCGCCCCGACGATCCCGTGGCCGCCCAGGAAGTTCAGACTGCGGTCGAAGAGGTGCATGGAGCCGCCCTTGCCGCGCGCGCATCCATCGGAGCGGCCAAACAGCTCGGCCATGATCGCCCGGGGTGACAGCCCGCGCGCGATCGCCTGCCCGTGATCGCGGTACGTCGTGATTATGTAGTCATCCTCGCGAAGCGTCGAGATCGCCCCGGCCCCGACGGCTTCCTGGCCGATGTACAGGTGGCAGAACCCGCCGATCCTGCCTAACGCATACGCTTCCGCGGTTCGCTCCTCGAAGCGGCGCTGCAGCAGCATCGAGCGCAGCAGCTCCTGCCGCTGCCCGGCCGTGGTGTCGTCGCCGGCAACAGCCTCCGTTTTCCGTTTCACCTTCGTCTGTGCCACCAATCCTCCTCTGACCTCTGACCTCGGAGCTCTGACCTCGTCTTACGCCACGCCGGCCGCCTGGACCTGCTCCCACGCGTGATAGCTGGAACGAACCAGCGGCCCCGACTCGACGTGCCGATATCCCATCGCCAGTCCTTCCACGCGGAGCGCGGCGAACTCCTCGGGCGTGTAGTAACGGTCCATCGGCAGGTGATCGTTGGACGGGCGGAGGTACTGGCCCAGCGTCAGGATGTCCACGTCCACCTCGCGCAGGTCGCGCATCACCGCCAGGACTTCCTCCACCGTCTCGCCCAGGCCGAGCATGATTCCGGACTTGGTCGGAATGTCAGGCGCCAGCCGCTTCACGAGCCGGAAGATCGACATCACGCGCGGATACCGGCCGCCGGGACGGGCCTTCTTGTAGAGCCGGGGCACCGTCTCGGTGTTGTGGTTGTAGATCTCGGGCCGCGCTGTGAGGACCGTGGCGATTGCGCGCTCATCGCCCTGGAAGTCCGGCACGAGGACCTCGACGGAGCACGAGGGGACTCGCTCATGAACGAGGCGGATGGTTTCCGCAAAGATGCCGGCGCCAAAATCGGGCAGGTCGTCGCGGTCAACTGACGTGATGACGGCGTGTCTCAGGTTCATTGTGGCTGCTGCCTCAGCCACCCTTCGCGGCTCCTCGTAGTCGGTCACTGGCGGCCGCCCGTGGGCTACCGCGCAGTAACCGCAGTTGCGGGTGCAGACATCACCCAGGATCATGAAGGTGGCTGCGCCATGCTCCCAGCACTCGCCGACGTTGGGGCAGTGAGCCTCTTCGCAGACGGTGTGGAGGCCAAGCTCACGCATTAAATGCTTGAGCCGTATATAGTTAGCTCCACCTGGCGCCTTCACCTTCAGCCAGGGTGGCTTCCGCTCGGGAAGCGGTGTCACCCGGTGGCGTCCCATTATCTGATACAGCGTGTCCGACATCTGGCTGCGGTAACGGTCTGTTTGAACCCGGTTTACGGCTGGGGCGCCCAATCTAGACTTGTGGCATCACGGGGTCACCGCAGCATAACCGTCATCATTGCTTTTCAGAAGTTAGTCATTGACAGCGCTGGGGGTGCAAGCATAAACCCGATGGGGTGTTACATCGTCCAGCGTAGTGAAACCGAGGGACGTAACGAACCGTAAGGCGATCAGAACAGAAACAACTGGGGACGGACATGCTTCGCACAATTTTCATGATCGGGCTCTTTGCGATTGGGGGCCTGTTCCTGCTGAAGATCACGTTTGGAATCCTTGGCCTCTTTTTCGGCCTCCTGATCGGCTTGCTGAAAGCCGCAGTATTCATCGCGCTCGTCGGCGCGGTGCTCTACCTGGTGATTCGAATCGTCAGTCCGGGCACGGCTCAACGCTTACGGGAGCGGTGGTCGGGGAGCGGCATGTAGTTCTTAGCGACCAGACAACTCGACGAGGGGAGAAGGAGCCGTGCGCTCGTTCTCCCCTCGTTATTTGGGATGGCGGATGTCGGATGGCAGATGTCGGAAAAACTGCCATCCACGATCACTGCGGATAACGATCGGGAAGCGAGCGTTTGCCAAAGAGTGGCCGCGCGAATCAAGCTTGCGCAGTTGTCCGACATCCGACATCTGACATCCCAAGTGTTAGGCGCCCGAATCAAGCGCTTCGAGAACCGCCCATGCCAAGAGCGGGACCATGATTTCATGGTGCCCCGTGATCTCGAATCCCTCGCCGCTGCCCAGGGTCGGACGCTCGACGACGTTCACGCGCGGTCGATAGTGCCGCTGCATGTCGAGGTCACAGGTCGTGAAGGCCGTGGGCCGACCTTCATTGAGATTGCGGGCGATGGTCAGCGCCTTGAGGAAAACTTCCGGCATGATGACGGCACTGCCGATGTTGAGCACCACGCCGCCGTCGTGAAGCGAGGGCACAGCCCCCGCCAAACGGCGGAAGTCCCGCAGGCTAGTATCCCCGATGGCGGCGCCATCGGCCGACGGGTGCTGGTGCACGATCTCCGCGCCTAACGCCGCGTGGACGGTGGCCGGCACGCCCAGTCGGTGTGCCTGGAGGAGGATCGAGAGATCGGCGTGGGCCAGTTCCGGTTCGCGGGAAAGCGCCACGGCGACTGCTTCGCCCATCCCTTGCCCTTCCTTCCGACCCGAGATGAACGCCTCGTTCAGGCCGCGGCCGGTTTCATCCGCCATGCCGAACGTGCCGTCGCGCAGGCCTGCCGCGACATCTTCCGATGTCGCGCCAAAGCGAGCGACTTCGTAGTCGTGAATAGCGGCCGATCCGTTCATGGCCAGATGCGTGACCACCTTGCGCCGCATCAGATCGATGATGACGGGAGAAAGTCCGGTCTTCACGACGTGGCCCCCAAGCATCAGGACAACGCCGCGGCCCTTCTGCGCCGCTCCCGCGATGGCGCTCACCACGCGACGGAAATCACGCGCCACGAGGATGTCGGGAAGCGCGTCGAGGAATGCCTTGAAAGACCGATCCGACGAAGGCGGATGCGCGAACTCCCCAGCCACCACCTTGCTCGGCCGCCTCGCGATGGGAACGGTGCGAAGGCGGGACAGGTCGGCCTCGGGGATCACGGGCCTGGGCTTGGGATCGTCGCCGGTCGGTGTGATGTGAGCTGAAGGCTGATGGTCGCGACCTTGAGGCGGACCCGCATCTGCACCATGACGCGCTCTTTATCGTCGGAGAGGTAGATCTCCGCCCGGCCGCCCTCCGAGAAGATACCCTTCGATTTGATGATCGGCTGAACGACAATCGTGCTGAACTTCCCGGCGGGAACCTGGACCGTCTCCCGGCGCAGGACCTTGACGATCACAGGATTTCGATCGGGCCGGAAGTACCGGTTCAACTCGTAGGACTTTCCAACTTCGAGATCCATCGTCCGGACGAAATAGAGCAACGCCCCTTCGTCGAGCGGTTCGGCCACCGAGGCCAATTCCTCACCGTTGTTCACGCTGTACGTCTGCCGCTCCGGGAATATCTCGTAGACCTTGTCCTTGTCCGTCGCGTCGTCGTCGTTGTCCTGCGTGAACCGCACCGACGCAAACGTGGCCTGATCGACCCAGCTTTCGAGCACATAATTCGCCGAAAAGAAGAGATATCGTCCCTTCAGCTGAAAGTTCGTATGGACCGCCGGGCGGCCGCGGACGTCCTCGACACCAATGATCTCCATGCTGCCGCGACCGATATTGTTCCACCCATACTTTGCGACGTACTCCATTCGTTCGCCGGTGCCGAAAGGCATGGGCTTCGTCGATATCGTCACGGGTGCTGTGACTGTCGAATCGGTTTGAGCGTTGGCTGCCGGCGATTGCACGAACGCCAGGAGCATCACCGGCGCGATCAGCACACGCATCACGAAGGCTCCGCCAGCCGGAGTTGCGGACGACGCGCTTTTGCCTCGCGACCAAAACGATACAAACGAAGCGCGTCGTGCCATGGCCGGATTCTCGTCGGCCGCGGACGGAGGTCGTACCGCGGCTGCAACGGAACCGTCTCGATGCGTCGCGCATGCGGCGCGAGGGCCAGGAGCAGGTCGATGTTCGCCCCCCAACCATCGCCTTCAATCAGCGGCTTGTCGCCGGCGGCACGCACTGCGTCACGCAGCACGGTCACCCGAAACAGCCGGAAACTGCCGAGTGGGTTGTTCACACCAGGAACCCTGGCGAAGCGACGCGCGAGCCAGCGCCCCACGCGCTGCAGCTGACGAACCGGCTTTGGTGTGCCGCCATCGACGGCGGGCTCGCCGACCACGATGTCTGCTCCGCCCTCGAAGCGCTTCACCAGTTCAGGGATCTGTTCCGGCTGGTCGGTGAAGTCACCCTGCATCACGATGACGGCGTCGCGGCGCGGGTAGCGGCAGCG
>CAZSNV010000328.1:0-5278 GCA_964608035.1 uncultured Gemmatimonadaceae bacterium
GGCGGATGGCGGATGGCGGATGGCGGATGTCGGATGGCGGATGTCGGAGAGAAGCGTGAGATGTTGCCCATCCTAAGCTTAAGATCACTCATGCCGGAATTACCCGATATCACGGTTTACATCGAGGCGCTGGAGGCGCGGATCGTCGGTCAGCGGATGACCGGACTGCGGATCGTGAATCCGTTCGTGCTACGCACCGTGGAGCCAGGGGTCGATCGGCTCAATGGAGCGCGGGTGACAGGACTCCGGCGCATGGGGAAGCGCATCGTCCTGGCGTTCGAGGGTGACTTGTTCCTCGTCATCCACCTGATGATCGCCGGTCGTCTGCGCTGGAGGGATCCAGGCGGCAACGTCGCTCGCCCTGCGCCGCTGGCGAAATTCGACTTTCCGGATGGCGTGCTGGTTTTCACCGAGGCAGGGAAGAAGCGGCGGGCCTCAATGCATCTGGTCGAGGGCGAGCGGAACCTGGTCCAGTTCGATCGCGGCGGACTCGAGGTGATGAATGCTTCTGTTGAAGACTTTGCCGCCCGCCTGCGGCTGGAGAATCACACGCTCAAGCGCACGCTCACCGACCCTCGCCTGTTGAGTGGCATAGGAAATTCGTACTCCGATGAAATCCTTCACCGGGCTCGCCTTTCACCACTGATGCTGACCTCCCGGATTACGGATGAGCAGATCACCCAGCTGCACACCGCGGTGCGCGACGTGATGCGTGAGTGGACGGATCGCCTTCGGACGGAGCTTGGCGGTGAATTCCCTGAGAAGGTGACGGCGTTCCGCGAGGGAATGGCGGTGCACGGCCGATTCCGCCAGCCGTGTCCTGTCTGTGGCGCACCGGTCCAGCGCATCAGGTATGCCGATAACGAGACCAACTACTGCGCGCGCTGCCAGACCGGTGGACGGCTGCTGGCTGATCGCGCGATGTCACGCCTTCTCAAGCAGGATTGGCCGCGAACGCTTGATGAGACTGACTAGGCTGAAGGCTGAAGGCTGAAGGCCAGAGGGCGTGCTTACGGTTTCCGAAGCATTGCTTCCCGTTTCGCCTTGAACTCTGTACCTGGTTTCCACTCGGGCCACGTTGGCGACTGAGCGACGCGGTATCCGACTTCAAACAGCATCTGCCCGTCTTCAACAGCGCCTGAGAGGTCCCAGTCCGGCTTTATCTGATCGGTCGGCTTGTGATAGTCGTTGGCGGTGTATTCGGCGCGCTTCTGGAGGCCCCAACCGGCAGGCTTGCCGACGTAGTTGACGCCGGCGTCCGCATACAGCGCGGGGACGCCTTCCTTCGCGAACTCGAAATGATCCGATCGATAGAAGAATCCCTTCTCTGATTCCGGATCGGGAACGATGGTCCGCCCCGATGCGGTGACGACCGAATCGAGGACGTCATCGAGGGTGGAGTTGCCGAGCCCGATCACCACGACGTCCGAAGTTCGGCCCCACTGGTTCGCGCCGTCGATGTTGATGTTGGCGAGCGTTCGATCGAGAGGATACAGCGGATGCTGCGCGTAGTGCTTGGCGCCGAGGAGGCCCGATTCTTCGGCCGTGACAGCGAGGAAGAGAATGGAGCGCTTCGGCTTCGTGGCGAGCTTCGTAAACGCCTTGGCGATCTCCAGCATCTGCGCAACGCCTGACGCGTTATCGAGCGCGCCGTTCAGGATCTGGTCTCCCTGCAGCGCGGGATTCCGGCCGAAATGATCCCAGTGCGCCGAATAAACCACGTACTCATCCTTGAGTGCCGGATCGGATCCTTCGAGCCGGGCAACGACGTTGCGGGACTGAACACGGCGAATGGTGTTCCGCACGCGCCAAGTCGCGCCGCCCCCGTAGAGCGGCAATGGCGTGAACTCCTTCGTGGCGGCGAGAAGGGCGACCCCGTCGAAATCGCGGCCGGCTGCGAGCAACAACTCCCGCGCCTTTGCTTCAGTGATCCACCCTTCTATCGGAACGCGCGCGCTGGCGCCCGCGCTCGGGATATCGAAGTTCTCCTGGCCCCAGCTGCCGCTGACGACTTCCCATGGATACCCGGCCGGTCCGGTCTGATGGATGATGATGGCCGCCGCGGCGCCTTTCTCAGTCGCCTGCTCGTATTTGTATGTCCACCGGCCGTAATACGTCATTGCCTTGCCGCGAAACATCGTGGAGTCGAGCCGCGTTGAATCCGCGGCGTCGCGGACCGGTGGATCGCCGACCATGATCAGCACGGTCTTTCCGCTCACATCGACACCCTTGTAATCGTCCCAGCCGTACTCGGGGGCGACGACGCCGTAACCAACAAAAACGATTTCCGAGTTGGCGACGTGTATCTCCGGCTTGTCGTGACGGGAGACTGCCACGAAATCCTCATTCGGCCGCATGGTGATGGGCGCGTTTCCGAAGCGAACCGACGCGGTGGACGATCCGGTGTAGCCGATCAACTCCGCCAGCTGCACGTAGCTGCCGTCCGGGTTGCCCGGCGCCAGGCCTAACGCCTTGTACTGTGCGGTGAGGTACGCGACGGTGCTGTCCTCGCCTGGTGTTCCCGGAGCCCGACCCTCGAACGCATCGGACGACAATGCCCGGATGTAGGCGAGCATGCTCTCCGAGGTGATGCTGTTGAGCGCCGGCTCGAGGTCGGCACGATCGAATCGGTCGCCGGCGCACGAGAACAGGGTGAGGCTGCCGATGCAGACGAGAATGGCTTTGGACATCGGGGAATCGGGAATAGGGAATCGGGCTCGCGTACCGGGCACGTCTGGTTCGTCGTCCGGTAGATTACAGGTGGAAACTGACGCGTTCCAATACCCCCCAACCTACCCGACATGTACCCGTTCGGCCTCAGCCTGCACAACGCCGTCCGGTGGATTGTGCTCGCAGCGGGAGTCTGGGCGGTGATCCTGGCGTGGCGAGGATGGCTGGGGGGCCGTCAATGGACTTCCGCCGAGGCCAGAGCGACGCGAGCGTTTGTTGGCGTGCTGGATCTGCAGTTCGTGATTGGCCTGCTGTTGTTCGCGGTACTCAGCCCGCTTACTCGACAGGCGTTCAGCGACGTCGGCGCCGCGATGCAGGATGCGCCGGTCCGATATTTCCTTCTCGAACACCCGTTGATCATGCTCGCCGCAATAGGCGCCGCGCACTTCGGTGCTGTGAAGGTCCGGCAAGCGACCACCGACGCGGAACGCTTCCAGCGTGCGTCGATCTGGCTCGGCCTCTCGCTTGCGGCGCTGACGGGCTTCATTCCCTGGGCGCGCCCGCTGGTTCCGAGCTTCTGACAGGACTCTGACCATCGTGCGCGCCTTCGTCATCTTCCGCCGGCTGGCTCCGCTGATCCTGTCCTTCCTGCGCGATCGGAAGCGGTGGATCGTCGCGGGCAATCCCGTGCAACGTTCGAGCGTGTTCCATCAGGAGCGCGCTGAGCGCCTGGTGGCGGCGATCGCGGCGCTCGGGCCGTCGTTCGTGAAGCTGGCGCAGGTGTTTTCCTCGCGATCCGACCTGATCCCGGAACCCTACGTGAGCGCCATCTCAACGCTCACGGACCAGGTGCCTCCGGTTCCGACGCCATTTATCGAGCACGAAATAGAGCGCGCGTATGGCCGGCCGGTACGCGAGGTCTTCGAGAGATTCGAGTCGGAGCCGATGGCGGCGGCATCGCTCGGGCAAGTGCATCGCGCGCTCTACCACGGCGAGGAAGTCGTCGTGAAGGTGCTCAGGCCGGGTGTGGAGGAGCTAGTCCGCAAGGACATGGCGTTGGCGCGACCCGTGCTCCGCTGGCTCGAGCGCCGCATCCCGAATCCGCACCTGCGCAATGTCCGGACCGTGATCGAGGAGTTCGCGGTGCGCGTTCCGGAAGAGATGGACTTTGTGCACGAAGCCGAGAATGCGCGCCGCATCGGCGAGAATTTTCGTGGCAATCCCCGCGTGGTGATCCCGCGCGTGATTCCGGAACTCGTACGCCCGCGCGTCCTGGTCCTCGAGTACGTCGAAGGAACCCGCGTGGACCGGTTGTCGAGCCGGCACGGAGAGCGCGCCCAGGATCCGCGCGGTGTGGTGAGCGCGGTCATGGAACTGTACCTGCGCATGATGCTGATCGACGGGTTCTTCCACGCCGATCCGCATCCCGGAAACGTGTTGGTGACGCCTGACGGGCGCGTGGTGGTGCTGGACTTCGGGATGGTGATCCCCGTTACTCGCGAACTTCGGTGGCGGCTGGTGACGACGATCTTTGCCGCGATCCGTCGTGATGCGCCCGGG
Organism: uncultured Gemmatimonadaceae bacterium; assembly: GCA_964608035.1. Classification (GTDB taxonomy): domain Bacteria; phylum Gemmatimonadota; class Gemmatimonadetes; order Gemmatimonadales; family Gemmatimonadaceae; genus JABWBJ01. The sequence continues at coordinate 4,231 of CAZSNV010000328.1, forward strand.
ATCGTCGCCGGGTTCGAGTCGCTGGAGATGATCGATCCCGGCGCAGATCCGGCGCAGGTCAGCGGACTGGCTGACAGGTTGCTGACGCTGGCGTATGTGGAGATGCCGATGCGCGAGCGGGTCGAGCTCGTCACCAATGAGGTGATGGCCGCGCTGTACGACTGGCCCGTGCGACTGCCCAGCGAGATGGTGTACTTCGCGAGGACAGCAGCGCTGATCGAAGGGCTTGGCGTCCGCTACGACGAGAACTTCAACGCCATCACCTTCGCGAGCCCGATTGCGCTGCGCCTGCGCCGCGAGATCCTGGTTTCGCTCGGACAGGGCGAACTCCCCCCGCTCGACCTGCCCACGGTCGTGGGCGCTGCGCTCGGTCTTGCCGCCGGGACGGCGCTGCGTGCCGGACGGGAGTTTGTGAAGCGACTGGGCCGGGCGCTGTCAAACGAAGACGAACTGGCGCAACGGGATCGGCCCCGGCCGCCAACGTTGCTCGCGGGGGACTGACAAAATGCAAAGTGCATAATGCAAAATGCATAATGCAAAATGACAAGACCTAACGAGCGTTATCCTCGCGGGGGGCGGCGAAGGCCATTCGGCCGAGGATGATCTCGGCGCGGCGGGTGGCGACTGATCCGTATACTGGCCAGCGGCGGGGAGCGGGAAGGATGGCGGCCAGGCGGGCTGCCTCGATGCGCGACAGGTTGCGTGCTGATTTCCGGAAGTGGGTGCGGGCCGCCATCTCGGCGCCGAAAACGCCGTCACCCCACTCGGCCAGATTGAGGTAGAGGTCGAGGATTCGTTCCTTCGAGAGACACAGCTCGAGCACGAGGGTGAGGTACGCCTCGGCGCCTTTGCGGATATAGGAGCGACCCTCCCAGAGGAAAAGGTTCTTCGCCACCTGCTGCGTGATCGTCGAGGCGCCGCGCAAGCGCCCTCCGCGCTGGCTGCGTTCTATCGCCTTCTCGATCTCCTGGAAGTCAAAACCAAGGTGGAGGTAGAAGCGGTCGTCCTCGGCGGCGAGCACCGCCCGACGCAGGTGTGGTGAAATCTC
>CAZSNV010000329.1:0-5260 GCA_964608035.1 uncultured Gemmatimonadaceae bacterium
GCGACTGATGGACATCGGATCGTATCGCGGCATCAGGCATCGCCGCGGTCTTCCGGTTCGGGGTCAGCGCACGCACACCAACGCGCGAACCAAGAAGGGTCCGCGCCGCGCGATCGCCGGCAAGAAGAAAGTGACGAAGTAGTCGGCAGGTGGTGGGGGAGAGGTTGTTCATCTCCCGTCTCCCATCTCCCAACTCCCATCTGATTCCAACATGGCGACAGGCAAGAAAACAAAGCGCGTGATCGAGGCCGAAGGCGTGGCGCACATCAGCGCCACGTTCAACAACACCACGATCACGATTACGGATATGGGCGGCAACACGGTGGCATGGGGATCGTCAGGCAAGGCCGGCTTCAAAGGTTCGAAGAAGTCGACGCCGTTCGCCGCCACGGTCGCGGCGGAGCAAGCCGCACGTGAGGCCCTTTCCGTGGGCGTTCGTCGTGTGCACGTCCGGGTGCAGGGACCGGGCAGTGGCCGTGAGTCAGCCATCCAGGCCCTGGCGTCCGCGGGTTTGCAGGTGAAGTCGATCAAGGATGTCACACCGATTCCGCATAACGGCTGCCGTCCCCCGAAGCGCCGGAGAGTCTGACCGATGCGCTACACGGGTCCGAGTTGCCGTCAGTGCCGTCGCGAAGGCACCAAGCTGTTCCTGAAGGGGACGAAGTGCTTCACTGAGAAGTGCCCGGTGGAGCGGCGCCCATATGCGCCGGGCCAGCACGGCCAGGCGACTGCACGCCGTCGCAAGGCGTCCGAATACGCCAAGCAGCTTCGCGAAAAGCAGAAGATCAAGCGCATTTACGGCATTTCGGAGAAGCAGTTCCGGAACACGTTCGAACAGGTGACTTCGCTGCCGGGCATCACCGGGCACAACCTGCTGGCCGCGCTCGAGAGCCGCTTGGACAACATGGTGTACCGGCTTGGATTCGCTTCGAGTCGCAAGGCGGCACGCCAGCTGGTGCGCCATCGGCACATCGAGGTAAACGCACGCACGGTGGACATTCCGAGCTTCGTTGTGTTGCCGGGCCAGGAGATTCGTGTTCGCACGGGTTCGCGCGAGAACGGATTCATCCAAAGCGCCATGGAGCACGCATCGCGCGGGGCGTCGCCTTCGTGGCTCGCCGTCGATCGCGACACATTCAGTGGCCGGATGCTCGAGCGCCCCTCGCGCCCGAACATTCCGATCGCCGCGCAGGAACAGTTGGTCGTCGAGTTGTATTCGAAGTAACCGAGGGGAGGTCGGACGTCGGGAGATCTCACATCTCCCATCTCACGTCTCCCATCTGGTTTTGAGGTCGGGACCCTGGATCCCTCACGAACCCACCGCGCGCCAGGGGCGGGGTGGGGCGTTGCCGGTGCAACAGCCCGGCATGACCACGACAGGATAATGCGTTCATGAGCAAGGCAATCGATCTCAAGGGCCTGATCCTTCCGCAGCTGGTAGAAGTCCACCGCCGCGAGGACAATCAGAACATCGCCGAGTTCCGTATCCAGCCGCTGGAGCGGGGCTACGGTCACACACTCGGCAACGCGATGCGGCGCATGCTGCTGTCATCGTTGCGCGGAAGCGCCGTCTGGGGATTCCGCATCGACGGAGTGGTGCACGAGCACCAGACCGTTTCTGGTGTGGTCGAGGACGTCCACCTCATCATCGGCAATCTCAAGAACCTCGTCCTTGCCATGGGCGATGAAGCTGAGGACGTGGTGCTGAGGATTTCCCGCTCGTCAGCCGGCCCCGTCACCGCGGCACACATTGAGCCGAACGCGAATGTTCGCGTCGTTGACGCCCGCCAGCACCTGTTCACGCTGCAGGACGATCGGGACATCAACGTCGAGCTGTACGTGAACAAGGGGCGCGGCTACGTCGAGGCCGACGGCCACGTCGCGGATCGCGGCCTGCCCGTTGATCTCGTGAAGATCGACGCGCTCTACAACCCGGTCCGCCGGGCGAACTTCACCGTGGCTGAAACGCGCGTCGGCCAGCGCACCGACTACGACCGGCTGACGCTCACCGTCGAAACCAACGGGACGATCTCCCCGGAAGAAGCGGTGAGCTACGCGGCCGCGCTGGCGCAGACGCACTTCCAGTACTTCGCCGGGTTCGGGTCGAGCACGTCGGCGATCGTGACGCCGGGTGGCGATGCGCAGACCGGCGATGCCGCCAAACTCGCGCAGCGCCTCAAGACGTTGATCGATGATCTCGACCTGTCGGTGCGTTCAGTCAACTCCCTGAAGAACTCGAGCATTCGCACGCTCGGCGATCTGGTTCGCCAGACGGAGAACCAGATCCTGCAGGTGAAGAACTTCGGCAAGAAGTCGTTGCAGGAAATCGCGCACCTGCTGGAAAGCGAAGGCCTCAACTTCGGCATGCGGTACGAGGAGAATGGCGAGGGCGTGAAGATCCTCGATTGGGGAACGGCGCCCAGCCAGGCCGCCGCGAACGCGCCGGATGATGAGCTGCTGGAGGATCTGGAGTAATGCGGCACCGCAAGGCGGGACGGCAGCTTCGGCGCACCGGGGAGCAGAAGATGGCCCTGATGCGCGGCCTGGCCATGTCCCTCATCCAGCACGGCGCGATAGAGACCACCGAGGCCAAGGCCAAGGAACTCCGCCCGTTCGTCGAGAAGCTCATTACAAAGGCCAAGAGCGGCACGTTGCACGACCGTCGTCAGGCGGCGCGCCACGTGCAGCAGCGCGCCATCGCGGACAAGCTGTTTGCCGAAGTCGGCCCGAAGTTCCAGAAGCGCGCCGGAGGCTACACGCGCATCCTGAAGATCGGCCACCGCAAGGGTGACGGCGCGGAGATGGCCCGCATCGAACTGGTGGAGGGCTGACCCATGGCAATCAATCGAAGCCGCTGCTACGTGTGCGAAAAGGGCGTCGCCTACGGCAACAACGTCTCGCACGCGAACAATCGCACCCGGCGCACCTGGCGTCCCAACCTGCAGACCGCCCGCATCGTCGTGGACGGCAAGATCACTCGCGTTCGCGTCTGCACGCGATGCCTTGGCGCCGGTAAGATCCAGCGAGCCCCGCGTGCTCCTCGAGTGGCGTGACACGGCCGGTCGCACCAGCTACGAAAGGGAGCGCCATCGGCGCTCCCTTTTTGTTCGAACGCCTTGACTCATGCCGACTGCACTGATCACCGGAGTCAGCGGACAGGATGGCAGCTACCTGGCCGAATTGCTCGTCGGCAAGGGATACCGCGTCGTGGGCACAACACGGGACGCCGCGGCGGCAAGGCAGACAGAGTATTCCGCGTCGTTCAATCGCGTCGAGATTCTGGAGAACGCACTGGATTCGCGAGCATCCGTTGGTGAATTGCTCGCACGCACCAAACCGGACGAGATCTATCACCTCGCTGGTCCCTCTCGTGTTGGGGCATCGTGGAATGACCCGGCAGGAACGCTCCTTGGCATTGTCATGCCCACGATCCTGCTGCTGGAGTCGATGCTCGCCGAGGCGCCCGGAGCGAAGTGCTTCACGGCCGGCTCCTGCGACATGTTTGCGGCCGAGGAACACGCCCAGGATGAATCGGCGCCCAGAGATCCTGAGTCACCGTATGGCCGCGCGAAGATGGAAGCGGAAGAAATTGTGCGCCGGTACCGCGATCAACACGCGATGTTCGTGGTGACCGGGATCCTCTTCAATCACGAGTCTCCCAGACGTGGTGCAAGCTTTGTCAGCCGGAAAATCGCCCGCACCGTGGCGAGGATCGCGCGAGGTGAGGAACAGACCCTCCGTCTTGGAGTCGTCCACGTTCGTCGCGACTGGGGGTTTGCCGGTGACCACGTGCGCGCGATGTGGTTGATGCTCCAGCAGAAGGATCCATTGGATCTCGTGATCGGAACCGGTGAAGCGCATTCGATCACCGACTTCTACGAACTCGCGTTTCGTCGGGTGGGACTGAACGGCAAGGACCACGTGGTCGTGGATCCGTCGCTGAGTCGACCGGGCGACGCGCCGCTTCGGCTGGCCAATCCCGCTCGCGCGCGGTCGCGACTCGGCTGGACACCAGAAGTAGATTTCGAGCGTTTGGTCGCCATGATGGTTGATGCTGAGACGGGGGACGGGGGACGGGTGACGGGAGACGGGTGTTGAGGACTCGCACCCTGGTTCACGCGCTCCACGAACCCGCAAACTGAAGCCTGCATATTGATGCCACGACGTAACGACATTCATCGCATCCTCTTGATCGGCTCCGGTCCCATCGTCATCGGGCAGGCCGCGGAGTTTGACTATTCGGGGACGCAGGCGGCGCGAGCGCTTCGCGAGGACGGCTACAAAGTCATCCTCGTGAACTCCAATCCGGCAACGATCATGACCGATCCGGAGGTCGCGGATCGCACGTACCTCGAGCCGGTGACGCCGGAGTACGTCGAGATGGTGATCGCCAGGGAGAAGCCGGACGCGCTCCTGCCGACGATGGGAGGCCAGACGGCGCTCAACGTCGCGATGAAGCTCTTCGAGAACGGCGTGCTGGAGAAATACGGCGTCGAGTTGATCGGGGCCAAGGCGCGCTCGATCAAGATGGCTGAGGACCGTGAGGAGTTCACCGCGGCGATGGGGCGCATCGGTCTCAAGGTGCCGGAGGGGCGCATCGCGCGGACGTGGGATGAGGCGCAGGCGATTGCCGAGTTTACGGGATACCCCGCGATCATCAGGCCTTCCTTCACCCTCGGCGGGGCGGGTGGCGGCATCGCGTACAATCGCGAGGAGTACGAGGAAATCGTACGACGCGGACTGGCCGAGTCGCCGGTTACCCAGGTGTTGATCGAGCGGTCGTTGCTCGGGTGGAAGGAATTCGAGCTGGAAGTGATGCGCGACTTCGCCGACAACGTCGTCATCGTGTGTTCCATCGAGAACCTGGACCCGATGGGCGTGCACACTGGCGACTCCATCACCGTGGCGCCGGCCATGACGCTCACCGATCGCGAATACCAGGAGATGCGGGATGCCGCTTGCCGCGTCATTCGCGAAATCGGCGTGGAGGCCGGTGGCTGCAACATCCAGTTCGCGACCAATCCGCAGACGGGCGAGATGGTCGTGATCGAGATGAACCCCCGCGTCTCCCGTTCGTCGGCGCTGGCGTCGAAGGCGACGGGTTTCCCCATCGCCCGGATCGGCGCGAAGCTCGCTGTCGGGTACCGGCTGGACGAGATCACCAACGACATCACCAAGACCACGCCGGCGTCGTTCGAGCCTGTGCTGGATTATGTCGTGGTCAAGTGTCCGCGCTTTGCCTTCGAGAAATTCACGAACG
>CAZSNV010000330.1:0-5232 GCA_964608035.1 uncultured Gemmatimonadaceae bacterium
CGGAGGCGATCGGGGTCATCGAGCTGGAGCAGCGGCGCGTCGATGGCCGGCACGCCGGCCGCCGCCGCGGCGTTGCTCACCGTGGCGCGCGCGAAATCGGCGAGCGCCGGGTCGAGCGCATCGACACCCATGCCGGACCGATAGTCCTCGGCGCCGAACGCAAACGCGACGACGCGCTTCACGCCGCAATCGGCCAGCTCGGCCACGCGCATCACGCCGCCCGGAGTCTCGATGAGCAGCACCAGCGCGAGCGGTTGGTCGGATCGTTCCTGGGCCGCGAGCGACTTGTCGGCCGCCCGCACCTGTGCGGCGCGCTCGACCTTGGGCAGTATCACGCCGGCGAGCGAGAATGCGATGCTCGCCGCGGCGCGCAGGTCCAGGTCAAAGTCGTCCGTCCCGTGAGAGTTCGAACGCACGAAGACGGGACGCGTCCAACCCTTGGGCGGCCGTAGCGCAATCAGCGCGTCGCGCGCCGCCCCTTTCTGCGCCGCCGGTACGGAGTCTTCCAGGTCGAAGATGACGGCCTCCGCGTCGGACTCCCATGCACGCGCAAACATCTCCGTGCGATTCGCCGGCACGAAGAGCAGCGACCGCGGGAACGTCATTCTGGATTTCCCATGGCAGCCATGAAGCGCCGCTTGATCATCGCGCTGTCGAGCGGCGGCTTGTTGGCCGTGCCGGACTCCGTGACCTTGGCCACGATCACCCACGGCCCAGGCTCCGTGGCCGTCCGCCTGACCGCCGCATCGAATGCGCCAGCGTCGCGCACCGTGACAGCGTTGGGAATCCCGAGCGCTTTCGCCGCTCCGTCGAGGTCGGACCCGTGCGCCGTCGCCGTCGGTTGGCTGCCGGTGGTCCCATACAGCTCGTTGTCCCACACGATGACGACGAGATTGCGCGGAGCGACCGCGGCGATGGTCGCGAGCGAACCGAGGTTCATGAGCAGTGATCCATCTCCGTCGAGCACGACCACGCGCCGGTCCGGCTTCGCCATCGCGAGCCCCAAGCCGATGGACGAGGCGAGGCCCATGCTGCCCCAGGTGTAGAAATTCTCCGGCCGATCGCCGGCCGTGAAGAGGTCGTACGCCGGATGACCGAGGCTTGCGATGACCGGCTCGTTGGTGATGAGGGCGAGCAGGCGGCGCGTGGCGTCGAGCCGTGTCAGGGTCATAACGCCACCGGCGCCGCCACCCTCACCGCCGACCAGAGTTTGCGGGACAACAGGCAGGCGCCGGGCCGGTGCGCGGCATAAGCCTGCTCGCCCGCGCGCCGCACCTGCTCGTTTGCGCGAGTGTCTGACTCGATGGTCACGTGGGGAATGCCGAGTGACTCCAGGATGGGTCGGACGGCGAGCCCCATGGGATGCTGCGTGGGATTCCACTCACCGTCGCCGCCGCGCATCGTGATCAACATCAGGATCGGTATCTTGAAGGCGACGTTCAGCGAGGCAAGACCGTTGATGGAATTGCCGAGTCCGCTCGACTGGAGCATCACCACCGGCTGGATGCCGCCGAGGTAGAGCCCCGCGGCGATGCCGAAGGCCTCCTCCTCGCGCGTCGCAATCGTTGTGCGGATCCCAGGATGATCTGCGCCAAGTGCACGCAGTACGTGCGAGAGCGGATTGTCCGGCACATAGACGACGTCGCGACAGTTGAGCGCGGCCAGTCCGCGGCAGATCTCCCGTGCCCAAACCGCACCGGCCGCCGTCTCAGACGAACTTGATGCAGACATTCTTGGTCTGGGTGTAGCTGGCGAGGGATTCGAGGCTCTTCTCGCGCCCGTACCCGCTCTTCTTGTAGCCGCCGAACGGCAGCTCCACGCCGCCGCCCGCGCCATACGTGTTGACGTACACCTGGCCGCTCTTGATGCGCATCGCGAGCGAGAGCGCCTTGTTGATGTCGCGCGTCCACAGGCCCGCCACCAGCCCGTAGACACTGTCGTTGGCGATGGATGCCGCTTCGTCCAGGTCGTCGAAGGGGATGATCGCGAGCACGGGACCGAAGATCTCTTCCTGCGCGACGCGCATGCCGCGCGTGACACCAGTGAGCAGTGTCGGCTGGAAATAGTTGCCGTCCGGAAGTCCGCGGTTGGCGGGGCGCTTGCCCCCGGCGACCACGGTTGCGCCTTCCTCTTCTCCCACCTGCACGTACCGTTCGATCGTCGCGAGCTGCTTCTTCGAGATGATCGGGCCCATGTCCGGGTCGCTGACACCGGGGCCGATCGTCATCGTCTTCGCGCGGGCGACGAGCTTTTCGACGAGCGCATCATGCGCCTTGCGCTCGACGAGCAGGCGCGAGCCGGCAGAGCAGGTCTGGCCTGCATTCTGAAAAATCGCGGTGGACACACCCTGGGTCGCGAGATCGAGATCGGCGTCCGCGAAGACGATGTTCGGCGATTTACCGCCCAGCTCCATGACGACCGGCACGACATTGTCGGCCGCCATCTTCGCGACCGCGATCCCAACCTCCACGGACCCGGTGAACGTGAGTTGGTTGATGTCGGGATGACGGGCCAGCGCGGCGCCCGCCTCCGGGCCAAGACCCGGCACGACGTTGAGAACTCCGGGTGGCAGGCCGCACTCGAGCGCGATCTCGCCCAGCCGGAGGGCGGTCATCGGAGCGTCCTCGGCCGGCTTCATCACCACCGTGCAGCCGGCGGCCAGCGCGGGCGCGACACTGCGGCTGCCGATCTGGATGGGATAGTTCCACGGAATGATCTGCGCCGAGACGCCGATGGGTTCCCGGATGGTGAAGTCGAGGAAGCCCGGGCCGAGTGGAATCGTGTTGCCCATGATCTTGTCGGCGATGCCCGCGAAGAACTCGAAGTAGCGCGCCGAAACCTGGACGTCGGTGCGCGACTGCCGAAGCGGCTTGCCGTTGTCGCGGCTCTCGAGTTCGGCGAGTTCCTCGGCGCGATCGCGAATCTTCTGCGCCATGCGATACAGGATTCGCCCGCGCTCGGCGGGCGCCATGCCGCCCCAGGGTTTTGATTCCATCGCGCCCCGTGCGGCCTGCACCGCGCGGTCGATGTCTTTCCCGGTTCCTTTGGCCACGCGGGCCAGCAGTTCGCCCGTCGAGGGATCGTGGACGTCGATCACGCCGCCATCGGACGCGGCGCTTCGATTGCCATCAATGATCAGTCCTTCGGGATTCATCGTGCCGCCTTCTTCTTGTTGGGAGCGCGCACCCGCGCGATCTCCGGCACGTGTCCGCGCCGGTAGACCATGATCGTGCGGAGGAACTCGATCACCACGGTGCCATCCTGGTTGAAGCCGGTCGTCTTCGCCTTCACGATCCCGGCTGTTGGGCGGGACTTCGACGCCCGCGTTTCCATGATTTCCGAACGCGAGTAGATCGTGTCGCCAGCGAACACCGGGTGCGGCAGTGTGACCTCGTCCCACCCGAGATTGGCCACAACATTCTGCGACAGGTCGGTCACCGACTGGCCCGTGACGAGGGAAAGCGTCAGGCACGAATTGATCAGCGGCTTACCGAACTCGGTCTTGGCCGACCAGGCCTCGTCGAAGTGAATCGGATTGGTGTTCTGCGTGAGCAGCGTGAACCAGGTGTTGTCGGCAGCGAGCAGTGTCCGTCCGAGCGGATGCTCATAGACATCACCGACGGTGAAGTCTTCGAAGACGCGCCCGGTCCAGCCAGGTTTGACGGCCATTCAGATGATTCCTCCCTCGCGCCAGCCCGATATGGTTGCCTGATTGTAACCAAGCTCTGCGAGTATCGTCTCGGTGTGTTCCCCAATGGCGGGCACGGCGCCCATCACCGGCTCGAATGCGTCCATCATGACCGGCGGGAGGAGGGCGCGAAGCGGACCCGCCGGCGAACCAATCTCCCGCCACCGCCCGCGCGCCGTGAGTTGCGGATGCGCCGCGAACTCTTCGACGGTGTTGAGCCTCGCGTGCGCGATCTCCGCTGCATCGAGGCGCGCCACAATCTCGGGCGTCGAGTGGGCCACGAACACTTTGCCGATCGCCGCCTCCAGTACGTCGCGGTTCTCGACGCGCGCAGTGTTGGTCACGAACCGCGGATCGGCGGCGAGCGCCGGCTGCGCAAGCACATCGCCACAAAAGCGCGTCCACTCGCGCTCGTTCTGGATGCTCAGATAGACCGTTCCGCCGTCGCCGCTCGCAAAGGGGCCGTATGGCGCGATGGACGCGTGTCGTGCACCGCTGCGGGGAAGGGGAGATCCGCCGTACGCGGTCGCGTAGACGGGATGACTCATCCACTCGCCAAGCGCGTCCAGCATTGAAACTTCGATCGCCGCTCCAGCGCCGGTGGTCGATCGCCGCAGCAGCGCCGTCAGGATTGCCGAATACGCATACATGCCGGCGGCGATATCGGCGACGGAAATACCGGCCTTCGACGGCGTCTCCGGCGTTCCGGTGATCGAGAGCAGCCCCGCTTCACTCTGCACCAGCAGGTCGTAGGCCTTCCGATCGCGATACGGTCCGCTCGATCCATACCCGGACACGGCGCAGATGATCAGGCGCGGATGACGCGCCCGCAGCGTTGCGCTCGAAAAGCCCAGGCGGTCCATCGCGCCGGGTGCCAGGTTGTGCACCAGCACGTCGGCGCCCGCGATCAGCCGCGCCACTACTTCGGCGGCTTCCGGACGCTTCAAGTCCAGCGTCAGCGACTCCTTGGAACGGTTGAGCCAGACGAAGTAGCTCGACAGTCCCTTCACCCGCGTGTCATAACTCCTCGCGAAGTCGCCCGTGCCCGGTCGCTCGATCTTGATGACGCGGGCGCCCCAGTCGGCGAGATGGCGTGTGGCCAGCGGAGCCGCCACGGCTTGCTCGATGGCGACGACGGTCAGGCCGGCGAGCGGAAGCTGGGTCTCGTCCTTCATTAACTAGTACGACCGAGGCAGGCCCAGTACGTGCTCGCCGAGGTACGCCAGGATCAGGTTGGTCGAGACGGGCGCCACCTGGTAGAGCTTGGTCTCGCGGAACTTGCGTTCGATATCGTATTCCTCGGCGAAGCCGAAGCCACCATACGTCTGCACCGCGACATTCGCCGCTTCCCACGACGCATCGGCCGCGAGCAGCTTGGCCATGTTGGCCTCTGCGCCGCACGGCTCGCCCCGGTCAAACATCGCCGCGGCGCGCCAGCGCATGAGGTCGGCCGCCTCCACCGCCGCATAGGCGCGCGCAATCGGAAACTGCACGCCCTGGTTCTGGCCGATGGGCCGGCCGAACACGACGCGCTCCTTGGCGTA
>CAZSNV010000331.1:0-5229 GCA_964608035.1 uncultured Gemmatimonadaceae bacterium
CCTCGATAGCGTACGGCAGCGCCTGCGAGCACTTCACGTCGAAGATGATGGGCTGCCCGGGGCCGGTGCGGGCGAGCACGTCGCGCGCGTACAGAATCAGGATGTGGTCGCCCCAGACGATTTCGCCGCGCCCGTCAACCACTCCAATGCGATCGGCGTCTCCGTCGAACGCGATGCCAAGATCGGCGCGGCGCGCCTTCACCTCACGAATGAGGTCATGGAGGTTCTCCACGACGGTTGGATCAGGATGGTGGTTCGGAAACGTCCCGTCGCTTTCGCAGAACAGGTAGGACGCATCCACGCCGAGCCGGTCGAAGAGCTGGCGCGCGACGACTGCGCCAACGCCATTACCGCAGTCGATGACGATCTTCAGCCGCCGCTTGAGTGGCCCGGTGCGGGCCACGACGTCGTCCACATAACGATCGATGACGACTTCGCTGCGCACGGAGCCCGAACCTGTGGCGAATTCGCCGAGCTCGATGATCTGTCGCAGGCGTTCGATGCCTTCGCCGTGCAGTGAGTCGTGGCCGACGCACAACTTGAAGCCGTTGTATTCCGGAGGATTGTGCGAACCCGTGATCTGGATGCCGCCGACCACCGGGAGGTGGTGCAGGCTCCAGTAGAGCAGCGGCGTCGGGACGACCCCGATGTCGACCACACTGGCGCCCGCACTCGTCAGGCCGTCTATCAACGCATCCCGAAGGCTCCCTCCGCTCGGCCGGTTGTCGCGTCCGACCGAAACCGTTCCGGAAATTCCGCGGTCCCGCAGGAGCGTGGCGTACGCGCGGCCGATCGCCGTCGCCGCTTCCGTCGTCAGGTCGCGGTCGACGATGCCGCGGATGTCATACTGGCGAAAGATGCCTGGATGGATGGCCATGGGTTTTGCGCGCGCGTTCGTCGTGGTGCCCTTCAGCAGGATACTCGCCGCCCCGGCGATCCGGAACGCGGACGGAGAGAGTTGAAGGGGCGCTATTGACCGCCGCGCGACGGCAGTGCCGCCGCCGGCGGCATGGCGGGTGCGAGCTCGGTGCCACTCCGTGCCCACCTGACCACCGGATCGGGGAACAGTCCGAACACGAGGAGCAGGATGACCGAGGCCATGATCACCGCGCGCGACATGGCTCCGACCCGGGGCAAGGGCGGTTCCATCTCGGGTCGCGGTTTCATGAACATGACCATTACGAACTTCAGGTAGTATCCTGCCGAAATTGTTGTAGCGATCACCAGCAACACCGCCAGCCGAATCTGTGGAGCCGCGGCGTCAATTGCCGCCTGCAGTACGTACCACTTGGCGAAGAATCCCATGCCGCCAAACACCGGGAAGCCAAACATCGATAGCATGAACACAGTCATGGCAATCGCCAGACCCGGCTGCTCGTGCCACAGCCCGTGATAGTCCTCGACGCGTTCGCGCGGACGGTCGCCAGTGCCCAGTGAAATGATGACGGCAAACGCACCCATCGTCGCCAACGTGTAGGCGAAGAGGTAGAACAACATTGCGCCTGCGGCTTGCGACGTCGCGGCGGTGACGGCAACGAGAATGAACCCGGTGTGTCCTATGCTGGAGTAGGCCAGCATGCGCTTCAGGTTGCGCTGCTGCAGCGCCACCAGGTTCCCGACGAACATGGTCACGGCCGAGAGCCACCACAGCGCCTTGTGCCACTCGACGTAAATGTGGCCAAACGCTTCAATCCAGACCCGCAGGAAGGCCGCGAAGGCCGCTGCTTTCACGGCGGAGGCCATGTACGCCGTGATCGGTGTCGGCGCGCCCTCGTAGACGTCTGGCGCCCACATGTGGAACGGTGCCGCGGCGAGCTTGAAGCCGAAGCCGACCGTGAGAAGGGCCACCCCAACCAGCAGCATCGGGCTGTCGCCGAGCGACAACGCCACAATACGACCGCCGATCACGGAGAGGTTTGTCGAACCGGTCGCCCCGTAAACGAGCGCAATGCCGTACAGCAGGAATGCCGTGGAAAAAGCCCCCAGAAGGAAGTACTTGAGTGCTCCTTCAGCCGACCGTGCCGATCGCCGGTTCATTCCCACCAGCACGTACACGGAGATCGACATGGTCTCGAGTCCGAGGAACAGGACCATGAGGTCGCGGGCTCCCGCCATGATCATCATGCCCACGGTCGCAAAGAGCACCAGCACGTGCGACTCGGGCGCGGTGATATTCTCCCGCGCGTTGTAGTCCATCGAGAGGCCGATGGCGATCACCGTCGCCAGCAGGAGCACCACGTCGGTCGCCCAGCGGAATCCGTCCACCGCCATCGGCCCAGCGGTGGAGGTCATGCCCGCAAAGCCCATCGCCACGACCGCGACGAGCGTGAGGACGGCGACACCCATCGAGCCTAACGCGACGCGCCGCTGGTGGGCCTCGCTTTCCGGGCGCCAGGCGGCATAGAGCAGCAGGATCATCGCGCCGGCGCACAACAACAGCTCGGGAGCTATGGCTCGCGAGAGATCCATCGGACGCGACAGGTCGAGCGTCATCCCCGAACTCGTTTGCGCCAGCAGCGAATGGACCATGTCAGCGGCCTCCGAGCATCGTGGCCCGCTGGCGTTCCGCGTTCCGGTCGACATCCTCAACGAGTTTACGTGCCGAGGCTTCCATCCGGTCGAGCACGGGCTTGGGATAGACGCCCATCCAGAGAATGCCGGCGAGAATCGGCACCAGCAGGCCCAACTCGCGCCAATTGAGATCAGGCAGCACTGCGTTTCGCGGCTTGTCGAGCGGGTTGTAGATCATCCGTTGCAGCGCCCACAGCAGGTACGCGGCGGCGAGAATGACGCCAGTGGCCGACACCACCGTCAGGATCGGATACGTGCGGAACGACCCGATCATGACGAGGAACTCGGCGACGAAGCCGTTGGTCCCTGGAAGGCCGATGCTGCTGAGGGCGACGATCGTCAAGATCGTCGCGAACAACGGAACGACCTTCGCAAGCCCACCGTAGTCGTCGATCAGTCGCGTGTGCGTCCGTTCGTAGATGATACCGACGAGGAGGAACAGCGCGCCGGTCGACAGGCCGTGGCCGATCATCACCATCAGCGCGCCCTGCACGCTCTCCACGGTGAGCGCGAAGATGCCGAGCATGACGAAGCCCAGGTGTGCTACCGACGAATAGGCGACAAGCTTCTTGATGTCGGGTTGCACGAGGGCGACCAACGACCCGTAGATCACGCCGATCACCGCCAGCACGATGATCCCGGTGCGGACCCACGGTTCCATGGCGACACCCGGGAAAAACGGCAGCGCGATGCGTAGAAAACCGTACGTCCCGAGTTTCAACAGGATGCCGGCCAGGATCACGGACCCGGCGGTGGGTGCTTCCACGTGCGCGTCGGGCAGCCACGTGTGGAACGGAAACATCGGCACCTTGACCGCGAACGCCAGGAAAAATGCGCCGAACAGCCAGAACTGGGCTTTCGGCGCGAGATTCAACGCCAGGATCGTGTCGTAGTCGAAACTGGGCCGGCCCAGCGGCGTACCAGCCTGAACGCCCAGGTAGACGATCGCGACCAGCATCAGCAGCGAGCCCACCATCGTATAGATGAAGAACTTCAGGCTGGCGTAGATGCGGCGCTCTCCGCCCCAGATGCCGATGATGAAATACATGGGGATCAGCATCACTTCCCACATCACATAGAACAGGAAGAGATCCTTGGCGAGAAAAACGCCGAGCATGCCGGTCGTCAGCACCAGCATCAGGGCGTGATAGGCGTGCACCTTCGTCCGCACGCTCGTCCAGCCGCCGAGAATCGCCAGGGGCATCAGGAGCGTGGTCAGCAGGACCATCATCACCGACAGCCCGTCAACGCCGACGGTGAATCGGGTCCCCCAGGTCTCGATCCAGGGAAGGTCGAAGACCGCTTGCCAATCCGCCGACGTCGTGTCGAGCGACCACCAGAGGCCAACGGACAACACGAACTCGAGCACCAGGACAGCAAGCGTCAGGCGGCGCGCGGTCATCGCCGCGGCTTCTCCCTGCCCGGCGACGGCGCCGTGGATCCACAGCAGGAGCGCGCCCGCCGTCGGGATGATAAGCAGCGCCGGGAGAATCCAGGCGTTGTAGTTGATCGAGGCCAGGAAGGCTTGCATGGCTCAGCGGATGGAGAAGACGCCTAACACGGCCAGCACGCCGATGACCAGCACCCACGCATAGGTCCCGACCTGACCCGACTGCAGGCGCGCCCCCAGCCATCCCAGGCCACGCATGAGGAAACCGCTGCCATTCACCAGCAGGCCGTCAATCAGGCCTGTATCCATCCCACGCCACAGCACTCGCCGCGAGATTCCGACCACGGGTTTCACGATGGCACGGTCGTATATCTCGTCGACGTAGTACTTGTGCTCGAGCACGCGCTCGATGCCTGTTGGTTCGCGCGCCTCCGCCTTTGGCAGGAGCGCGGCGGGCTTGAGACGAGCGAACGCGTAGACGATGCCGCCCACGGCGATCGCGACGGCAAGACCGATCAGCGCCAACTCGGTGCCAAGCGGCAGGTGCGCTTCCTCACCATGCGTGATGTGCAGGGATGCGGCCCCGGTCACCGGCTCGAGCCAGTGATGCAGCTTCTGCGCTGGCGCGCCAAAAAACGCCGGAAAATTGATCATTCCACCCACTGCGCTCAGCACACCCAGCACGGCCAGCGGAATGGTCAGGATCCAGGGCGCTTCGGACAGGTGCGAGCGCTCCGCCTCGCCTGATCGGTTCGGGCCGTGGAATGTGTACAGCATCATCCGCGTCATGTAGATCGCCGTCAGCAGCGCCGCGGCGAGTCCCATGACGTAGATCAGCATCAGCAGCGCCGACCCGGGAATGCCTAACCAGCTGGCCTCGGCAAGCGTCGAGTGCGACGTGCGCGCAAAGACCGACGCCAGGATCTCATCCTTGGAGAAGAATCCTGACAGCGGCGGAATGCCGGCGATGGCCAGAGTCGCGATCCACATCAGCGTGAAGGTCCACGGCATGTAAGCACGCAGCCCACCCATGTTGCGCATGTCCTGGGCGTCGGCGTGGGTGCCTGTGTGATGGAACGCCCGGTGCATCGCGAAGATCACCGAGCCGGAGCCGAGGAACAGGAGCGCCTTGAAGAAGGCGTGCGTCACGAGGTGGAAAATGCCGGCGGAGTACGCTCCCACACCCACACCGACGAACATGTAGCCCAGCTGCGATACAGTGGAGTAGGCGAAGACCTTCTTGAGGTCCCACTGCTTGAGGCCGATCG
>CAZSNV010000332.1:0-5207 GCA_964608035.1 uncultured Gemmatimonadaceae bacterium
CAGTTAATCGATTCAGAGCAGTGGCCCAAGGGACCTGGCTGGAGCCCGGACGGTCGCTCGCTCGCGTACTGCCTCACAGACCGACACGGCGCGACGGAAGTATGGATCTTGCCGGCAGCTATGGGTGCGCCTCGGCTATTGACTTCGTTTCGCCGCGGCGTTGCAGAATACGTCTGGTCTCCCGACAGTCGACACCTCGCGGTTGTGGCAAGTGTGGATGACGAGAAGCCATCTCTATCTAGACCCGCAAAGGGGTACAAGTACACTGGCGACCGTACGTCCCTCGACTACAAGGATGCCGACATCCGGGACGTGCTACTGCACATCGCCGATCTGAGCGGCCTGAGCATCGTCGTGGACGATGACGTCACTGGCACCGTCACCCTGCGGTTTAAGGATGTTCCGTGGGACCAGGCCCTGGACAGCATTCTAGAAACGAACGGTCTCTCGTATACCCTCGACGACCTGATCGTCCGCATCAGCCGACAACGCGGAACGCAGTCACTTCCGATCGTCATCCGGTCACTATCGTTCAAGGAGGATGGCCTCGGTTATCGCGGCAATAGACCGCAAGCACTATTCATCGTGGACGTCGCATCTGGCGATCAACGACGCCTCGACCTCGCGGGGCTCGAGCCTTCAACCCCCGCCTGGTCTCCCGATGGAAAGACGCTCGCATTTTCAGGAGCGCATCGTCCGGTCCCGCCTCAAAGCCCGATGCTGGACTACGACATCTATTCGATCCGATCCGACGGCTCCACGCATCCGAACGCGGTGGTCGTAGAGCCCGGATGGCAAGATGCACCGACGTTCTCCCCCGACGGCCGCAATCTCGTCTACCGCACTGAACACGACGCGTCCTCGCACTACTACACCGGCCACGACCTGGCCATCGTCCAACTATCGAATCGCACCCGACGACGATTCGGGCCGGTGATCGACCGCGACATCGGTCAGGCGATATTTTCTCCTGACGGCACAGTTGTTCGGTTTTTGTTGGAGGACAGCGGGTGTACGCACCTTGCGGAGATCGCCCTCGCAGGGGAAAGGTTGCGGCGGATCCTATCCGGAGAGCGCACGATCGAGGCATGGGACCAGGCGCGAGACGGCACCATCGTTGTCGCCGAGCAGGATCACTACCGACCGATCGAGCTTGCCATCCTCGAGCGTTCACGGCTGAGAATGCTCGTGTCGCCGAGCGATGCGCTCAAGGATCTTGAACTCGCACGAGTAGAACGATTCCAAGCCCGCTCGGTGGACGGGACTCTCGTCGACAGCTTTCTCGTCCGCGCGATGGGGGCATCGGCTGGGCTCGCACCGACCCTCGTATGGCTGCACGGCGGACCGAATACGCTCGCTACGGCCTCTCTTGCAGCCAATGCTCAGGTTTTCGCGGCGCGCGGATACAACGTGATCCTGCCGAACCCGCGAGGCTCATCGGGGTACGGCACCGAGCAGGCGGCTGCGATCAAGGGCGTCTGGGGAACCCGCGATGTTGACGACGTCATGGCGCTGGTCGACTCAGCTATCCAGGCCAAGATTGCAGACCCCGATCGTGTGGCGATTGGAGGGTCGAGCTATGGGGCATGGCTCACGAATCACATCTTGACCAAGACTAACCGCTTCCATGCCGCCATCTCCGATGCCGGCATGGCGAATATGGTCATGAGCTACGGGACTGGAGATACGAGTGAGCGACTTGAACACGAGTGGGGTCTGCCGTGGGAAGACCCCGACACGTGGAACCGGATGTCACCGATCTATCGCGTGCAGAACGTCCGCACGCCGACGCTGGTGTTGTGCGGTCAGCTAGATCTCCGCACACCGGTCGCTGATTCCGAGCAGTGGTACTACGCGCTCCGGCGTGTCGGTGTCGAGGCAGAACTGGTGATCTATCCCGACGACAGCCATTCCTCGTCCCGCGCCAACGAACGCGACAGGATTCTCCGCTCGCTTGCGTGGCTAGACCGATTTGTGCTCGGCAGGAGCGCTTCTCGAACTGATCTTGGGCACCCCCGGTAACTGCTGGATCGAGGAGGCGGTGTATTCGGCGAACGTTGGGTCGAAGCGGCGAACCCACTCGAATGAAGAGTGGGACGGTTTCGAGCCATGTGGGTATCGACTCCACGCCCAAACCGTTGCGCGCCTTCCGCTCGAGGAAGTCGTGCATCGGGAGGTACTCTCCCGGTTTGCGGCTCGGTGAGGCTGTGGCGGTCGAGGACCTGGCGCTGCGGATAGTATCGACAAGCGACGCGCCGGAGAATGACCCTCGTCCTCGGTTCAGGCGGCACTTACTTTGTGCCCTCCTTCGCCCGGGCCAGGAACCCGGCCAGCAAGTGTTCGAAACTGCACAGCATTCACGTGCAGGCGCCGTGCACCATGGGAAGTCGCGAGGGTCGCGCTCTCCTCCACGAGGAGATGTGGACGTTCTGGTTCACGAACAGCCGTTGACGGAGTCGTCCTATTTACCGCCACTCGTATGGTGCTGTATAGGAGGTACCAATGAAGATGTCGTGGCAAGTCGCTCTACCCTGCCTGCTCCTGTGTTCACTAGGCATGGTCACGCCGTCCGTCGCGGCACCTAGTTACTGCGCTGACGCGACCTACGCCAATTCGGGTGCCTGTTTCGCTTCCAATCCTACGTACTGCGCTGGCGCGACCTACGCCAATTCAGGTGCCTGTTTCGCTTCCAATCCTACGTACTGCGCTGACGCGACCTACGCCAATTCGGGTGCCTGTTTCGCTTCCAATCCTACGTACTGCGCTGACGCCACCTATGCCAATTCAGGTGCCTGCTCCGGTTCCCGTCCTACGTACTGCGCTGGCGCCACCTACGCCGACTCACGTGCCTGCTCAGGCCGGCGGAGACCCAGTATGACCAAAGTCTTTGACGCCGCTGGAGAAATGGAGCTCCCCATTGCAGCGGAGAGCCTCGTCAAGGAGCTGATGAAGTAGCATGCCGCTGGCTCGCGCAGGACGGCGCACTGCTCGGTAGGGCCCGAGGCTCTGCTGCGCACCGTGCTTGGCCGGGGCCTAGATCGTGAAAGAGTTGCGACGGGTCGGTTCCTGCGCGAGTACGATCCATCGCCGCGAGCCTCGGCGATCTGCTGAAGTGAGCGCGGCAGCCGCACGTAGGCGCCCTTGTAGCCGCGTCGGCACGCGCGCTCCACGAAGGCGCAGGTGCCGAGGCTCCGGTGAACATCGATTCCGGGAGAATGCACGACGCTACCCCCGATAATCGGTTTCCACACGTGCCGATCTCACAACCCTTCGTACATCGGGACGAAGGCGTGGTTCCGTGCTTGAACGAGGGGATCCGTCACGCCGCGGATGACCCGATCCTGATCACCCTCCAGCCTGAGCATGGCCACCAGCACTTGTCTCGTCCACACGCGCAGATCGCGCATAGTCGCCTCCAGGACGTCCCGGTTGGGACGCACGTCGCCATGAACAAGATCATTGCGCCGCTTGTAAGCTGCTCGGATCTGGTCCGCCAGGACTTCGCGTGCGGGAAGATCTGGCGCGATAAGAGCAGCCGCGCGCGCCGCGATCTTCGCTCCCTTACATTTCTCGCCGCTGCGTAGCAGCAATGCTTCGAGAACAGTGAACGAGTCGGCAACAACATCCTCGGCGACGGTCTCATCCACCCAGTCGTACGACGTACCAAACATGTTGCCGGTGATGCGCGAAAACCAATGAAGCGCGGTCGCCATGCGCGGCCCTTGAGTCACCGCAGCCGTCCGACCTCGTTCGAGTTCCAGAAGGAAATCGACAAATCGAGCTCGATCGTGCTCGTCCACGTGAACCGGAAGGAATGGCACTTCGTCTTGATCGCCGCTCTCGGGATGCGTCTGGTATGTCCACGACGGTGATGCAATCGTAATCTGGCCAACGGCCGTCGACGACAGGCGCGTATCCGGCTTGACGTACAGCGCGAGCGGTCGAACGCACTCTGCGGACCACGCATTGACGTAGCACAGCCAGTTGCCGACCAATCGGGCGATGCGGCGCGATACAGGATCTAGCGCGCCCCACAGGTAGTCCGGCTCGATGTCAGCGGCCTCCTCAAGATCGAAAACCCAGAGGTTTGACAACGCTGAAAGATTTGGGGCGGAAAACCAATCTGCTTCAAAGAACGACCGCCAGTCAGACTCGGTCACTTTTATGAGCCGGCCGCCAGGAAACACGATGGGATCGTTTCCGGCGATCGATAGCCCATCGATGGGAATGCGACGCGTAACGGTACATCTCGCGCGAGACGTTTCCTTGTCGAACTCGTCCAATAGCGCCGCAGGCGTCGGCGCCGAGCCAGTCCAGATCGACGCGTAGAAGCCGCTGCGCGTCAAGAACGCTCCGAACTCCGCCCGGCAGTCATACGCATGGATATCGGTGTCGAGGACGCGCGCAGCGTATCGGGACAACGCCCGCAACTCACGAACAGCGGCAGCAAATTGCGGAAGCGATTCCACAGCGCCAACCAAGGCTGCGTGCCTTGTAGGCGTCAGAACGACATCGGAACCCGCAGCGCGGAATCCAGCAGCAGCGGCGCAAGCCCCATCAACGAGGGGCACGAGCAAATCCTCCCGCATGGAGAGGTAGAGTCTACTCCGAGCCTGACGGCTCTTCAGGTATGGAGAGCGGCGGGAGAGCGGCGCCGAAACGGCTCGGAAGCGATTGCATCGTACTTCGCTGAGCCGGACATCTTTTCAGGGGTTGTTCCGACCGCACGCGTCGGCAGGCACGATAATCCGTTTTATCGAGCGTCGGACCCGCGCGGCCGGCCGGGGTGCCAGGCTATTCGTCCCTGCCTCGGGGAGGAGCCTGGCCATGCGGAAAGCGCTGCAGAAGGTCGACGTCGACGAGCTGGCGATCGCCGGCGCCCGCCTCGAGCTCGAGGCGGGCCAGGTCGACTTCGGCGCCCAGGGCGACGTCCTAGAGCTGCTGGCGGCCGTCCCCGAGCACGCCCTCTGGCTCGCCAGGACAGCGAGCACACCCGCGCGGCCTACCGGAACGACGTCGTCGGCTTCATGGTGTTCTTGGGGATCCGGACCGCCGAGCAGCTTGGGCGGGTCGATCGCGCCGCGGTGATCGCCTGGAAACGCGAGCTGGAGGCCTCCGGCGCGAAGCCGGCGACCATCCGGCGCCACCGTGCGGCCGACGAGAACCCCCGTGCAGGGAGATCAAGCGGCCGTCCGTGAACCGCCGCG
>CAZSNV010000333.1:0-5186 GCA_964608035.1 uncultured Gemmatimonadaceae bacterium
CCGCGACCCCAACCTTGGCAAGGTTGTGCTCTACCAACTGAGCTATTCCCGCGCGTCGGTCTGAGTATAGCGATTTCACGGAAGGGGTGGCATCCCTTTGCGCTTTGCGCTTTGCGCTTTGCGCTTTGCGCTAGGGTGTGACTCCCAGCGCGTGCACCGCGTACCACACCGAATACGCCAACAAGCCACCCAGCGCCGCGTCGGAGCCATTCCCGGTCGCGAGACCAGACGCATCAACCTCCTCCGCGGCCATGCCGAGGTGTAGCGGCGCGCGGCGGAGCCAGAGCAGGACTTCCTTCGCATCAGGGCCCATTAAACGAGCGCACTGCTGGACGAGGTACTTGGGCTCCAGATCGAGCGACCTGACCGTGCGTCGATAGGCAGAGTCGCTGCGATCCACCATGTCGTACAACGGAAGCCAGAGCACCGACACCAACGGATCGTCGTCGGCCACCGCTTCCCCGGCGAGATTGATCGCGGACAGGAATTGCGACTTGCCATCACGCTCTTTCGTGAACTGCCGCCGCAACGCCGCGCGCACGGCCTCCGGTTCCTGAACCTCTCGCGCCGTTTCCTCGTCCAGGGTGCGCCGGAAGACGTCCAGTGCCTGCGCGACCACCGCGTTGCCGTGCAGTGTGTACGGGAACGCGGCGGGCTGACCGGAGGGCGTCACTTCCGTCGAGTACAGCGGGATCTGCTCGTTGCGTCGTGCGCCGATGTCCTCGCTCGAGGCATAGAGCGCATCAGCAAGAATCGGCTCTTCGACAATCTGGTCATCGCCGGTCTCGCGGATGTATCGATCGGTGGCCAGCGCGTATGACGCCGCGCCCTCGATGCAGAATCCCGGCTCGAACAACGTCCCATCGAAGTAGCGGACACCACTTCCCGGCGCGTAGCCGTGCAACTCACACGCGCGCAGCAGCAGTTCACGCGCCAGGGGCGCGTCCGCGAGCTGAATCGCGGGGATCGTCCACGTAAGTGCCTCCCACTCACGCGCCGTGACCCCGCGACTGTGCCACGGCGCGCGGCTGCGCACCAGATAAAAGTGCGCGTCATCGAGCGCGCGCCCCACACCGAAGAAATACGCCAACAGCAGGTTCCGGTTCAGCAGTCCGTCGACGCCTTCGTTCCCGGTCGACTGCTCGAGCGAACGGATCGCGTCACGCGTGGCGACGAGCAGCGTCCGCCATCCCCGGCGCCGCATGACCGCGGTGGTCGCTTCGGCCCCGTCCCCTTCGGGTCCGACCGCGATGTAAAACGCGGTCTCGGCATGACCGCCCGCCGGCGCGCGGACCTGGCGGCTGACTGCATAACGAGCAACACCTTCCGAGCTGGTCGTGACGACAGCCTCTCCGTCGGCCGCGATGGCCACAGCGACCACTCCGGGAAGCGCACTTCCGCCAAGGATGACCGCATTCGACTCGCCACGGCGAACCACGTGATGGTCCTCAAAAGCCCGTGGTGTTCGTACCCGCAACTGGCGGTGGCCGAGTTCTCCCTCGAGCCCGATGGTCAGCTTCGCTTCCCGCGCGCCGCGATTCTCGACCGCAATCGCGTAGACCAGTCCAGCCGTGTCGGCGTCCCTGCCGTAGGGCGCAAAGATCGTCGCTCGCACCACCAGGTCGCCGACCGCGGACGTGAACGTGGGGATCCACCCCGAAACGCGTTCCCAGGCCAACGCTCCCTCGGCGAGCGGAACAGGCTCGCCGTTGACCTGTAGCACGGGACGCGCGAGCGCGGGGCCGCGGCCCGATTCGAACTCGGCGTGCCCCGCGAACTCGACGGCCGAGCGCGACCCGCGATGCAGCACGCCCAGGGCGTGGATCGATCCGTCCGCGGGATGGATGCACGGCACGGCAACCCAATGGTTGCCGGTAATCTGCCAGGGGACGGGGGGAATCGGCGTTGTTGATATCATGCCGTTAGTTTCGTACGCGGTCGCGCGACGTGCCGGCGCGGTCTGCACCAGCCATCGGACACCGCAACTTACCGTGCCGCTGCCGAAGTACAACGGACCGACGACGCGCGCCAAGCACGAGAGGAACGTCTGCACTCGCTACGTGCTTGCTGTCCTTGCGGCGCTGACGCTGATCGGCGCGGACGAGGCCCGCGGCCAGCGCGTGACCGGACCGTGGGATGACGGGAGCATTGCGCCACGCGGGATCCTGCGCATCGGGATCAGTCCGCGTTTCAGCCAATGGAAGGAACAGTATGATCTTGACGGATCGCGCGTACCGTTAGGTGCGAACCTCACGCGCGACAGTCTTGGCCCGGCAACAATCCCATTCATGGGCGGCCTGGCGTCACCGCTCTCGGTGCTGACCGGCTTACCGGCTCCTCCGCTCAGTCTCGGGTCGCTGCGAACGAAACTCGACGTCACCGAGGCCACGACACTCTTCACGCTCGACTACGGCCTGACGTCGCGCGTGGGTCTGCAGGCCGTCATTCCGTACGTCAAGAATCGGGTGCACGTGATCGCGGTCCCCAACGAGGGCGGACTTGGAGCGACACTCGGCTTCAATCCCGCTCGCTCGTTTACCGGCGCCCGTCAGCAGAACGAACTCGTGGTCACGGCGCTGGGCTCCGCGGCAACGACGCTCTCCAGCGAGCTGACGCGATGCCTTGGCAGCCAGGACGCGAACTGCGCGGCCATCAACGCGAACCGACAAGGTGCGACGACGCTGGTGCAACTGGCCGGCCAGGTCTCGGGCGCCGTGGCCAACGTGTATGGCACGCCGTCCGTGGCCGGCGGGTTGTACGCCCCGGTCGCGGGGAGCGTCCTTCACACGGCGGTGAATACGCGACTCACGGACCTGAATACGCAGTTCCGCGCGTTCCTTGGCGCGCCGACGGCGGGCGAGTGGATCGCCGCGCGTCCGGTGCCGGCGGTGCCGACGGCCGCGGCGGACTTCGAGGCGTTGTTAGGCGATGCGGACTTCGGTATTTCAGCGCGGCCGCTCGGCGACTACGAGCACAGCCACGTCGGAGACGTCGAGATTGGCGCGAAGTTCCTCCTGATTGACACCTTCGGTCCGGGCGCCACGTCGCCCCTTCCCAAAGCGGGATCCATCCGAGTCGCTGGCGCCGGCGTCTTTCGCCTGCCCACCGGGCAACTCGACCTGCCCCACGACTTCACGGATGTTGGAACGGGAGACCGGCAAGCCGACCTTGAACTGCGCGGCTTCGGCGATCTGGCGCTCGGACCCCGGTTCTGGGTGTCGAGCATCCTGCGCCTGGGAATCCAGCGTCCCGATCGACTCGTCAGGCGGATCGCCGACAATGCGCTCATTCCCTTCCCCGAGCTGGCCCGCGAGCAGGAAGTGGGACGGGACCTTGGCGACGTGCTGGAACTCGAGCTCGCACCGCGATATGTGCCGAACGACGAGTTCGCGGTGAGCGGCTTGTACCGGTACCGGAGCAAGGGCGCCGACAGCTACGAGGGCCAGTTCCAGGTGAACAGCGCCGACGGGACACCGCTCACGCTCGACGCCTCGACGTTAGGCATCGGGACGAAGCAGACAGAACACCTGATGGGCTTTGCGGTCACCTACTCGACCGTGCGCGGATATGCGCGCCGCTCGGCGAAGTGGCCCCTCGAAATCTCCTACGTGCACTCCCTGGTCATGAGCGGGCGCGGAATACCGCGGATCCAGACCAACGGAATCGTGTTTCGATTCTACCGGCCGATGCGTGGGAATACACTGAGACCCTGAGCTCAGAGCTCAGAGCTCAGAGGTCAGAACCATCCGGCCCCCTTTTCAGTTCGCTGCTTCGAGAAGCTCCCTTGCATGTGCCCGGCTCACCTTGCTTGACGGATCGCCGCCCAGCATGCGCGCGACTTCGGCGACGCGATCATCACGCTGGACGACGCTGATGTCGGCAGTCGACACTCCACCTCTAGCTCCTTTCGCCACCACGACGTGATGGTGGGCGCGTGCCGCGACCTGCGCGAGGTGCGTGATCACCAGCACCTGATGGTGCTCGGCGAGGCGGCGAAGGCTGTCGCCTACCTTGAGGGCGACGGTTCCACCAATCCCGGCATCGACCTCGTCGAAGACCAGCGTCGGGACCTGATCGAGCCGGGCGAGGATCGACTTGAGGGCAAGCATGACCCGCGACAGTTCCCCGCCGGACGCTGTACGGGCGAGCGGGCGCGCGTCATGACCGACGTTCAGTGCTACCCGGAACTCGACGCGCTCCGCACCCGCTGACGAAATGCTCTGCGTCGACTCGAGATGGACGAGAAACCGGCCGCCTGGCAAACCAAGATCCGGAAGCAGCGCCTCGACGTCTGAGGCCAGCTTGCGCGACGCCTTCTGACGCAGCCTGGAAAGTCTCGCCGCCTGAGTGGCCAGCGTGCTCCGCGCGGATTCTTCGCGAGAGGTGAGGCCTCGAAGGTCCACGGCCGCCGTGTCCAGCACGTCGAGCTCGGCCCGCGCTTCACGCAGCACCGCCATCGCAGATTCCGCGCTTCCGCCATGCTTGCGCGTCACCCGGCTCACTTCATCCCGCCGCCGGTCCACTTCGGCCAGGCGTTCGGGATCACTGTCGAGGGTCGCGTCGTAGGCGGCAAGGTCACGAGCGAGTTCCTGGAGCAACACCAGCGACTGATCGATGGACTCGGACAGCGGCGTCGCCGCAGGGTCAAGTCGAAGGGCCGACTGTACGGCACGCCGGGCAGCGCCGAGTGCGTGCATCGCGCCGGCATCGCCATCCTCGATCGCCGCCAACGCCTGGGCCACCTGCGCCCGCAATTCGACGGCATGGGTCAGGCGGCGAGCCTCGTCATCGAGACAACTGTCTTCGCCGACGACCAGCCTGGCTTGCTCGATCTCACGGACAATGTGCCTGAGGTAGTCCGCG
Organism: uncultured Gemmatimonadaceae bacterium; assembly: GCA_964608035.1. Lineage (GTDB taxonomy): Bacteria > Gemmatimonadota > Gemmatimonadetes > Gemmatimonadales > Gemmatimonadaceae > JABWBJ01. The sequence continues at coordinate 4,864 of CAZSNV010000333.1, forward strand.
CGCTTCGTTGCCTCGTCACGACGGCGAGTGAGGTCGGCGAACGCCGATCGCACGGATTCCAGTTCCATAAACGCAGCGCGCACCTCCGCGGCGACTTCCGTCGCTCCCGCCAGCGCATCCAGCACGTCCCGTTGCGCCTCGTCGTCCAGCAACGCCTGGGATTCGTGCTGCCCATGGAGGTTCACGAGCAATCGCCCGACGGCGGCCAGCGCCGTCGTTGTCACGGTCACGTCGTTGATCCAGGCGCGGCTCTTACCTGCCGTCGTCACCTCGCGACGCAGGACGACCAGCCCATCCTCCGACTCGATGCCCCGCTCCTCGAG
>CAZSNV010000334.1:0-5147 GCA_964608035.1 uncultured Gemmatimonadaceae bacterium
ATGGGATTTCTCCCCGACATCCGCCGGGTGCTGCAGCACATCCCGAAGAAGCGGCAGACGCTCTTCTTCAGCGCGACAATGCCTCCGCCGATCGTGACACTCACGCGGGAGATGCTGCGCAACCCGGCAACGCTCAACCTCGAACGGCCATCGAAGCCGGCGGTGGGGATCACTCAGGCGGTCTATCCAGTGGCGCAGGACCTGAAGACCCGCCTCCTTCTGCATCTACTCGAGCGCAATGTGATACGCGAGGCGCTCGTCTTCACGCGCACGAAGCATCGCGCCAATCGGCTCTGGGAGTTCCTCGAGGAACGCGGAATTGAGGTGGGCCGCATCCACGGGAACCGGTCGCAGGCGCAACGCACCGACGCCCTCGGCGGCTTCAAGGCAGGCAAGTACCGCGTCCTGGTCGCCACGGATATCGCCGCGCGCGGGATCGACGTCGAGGCGCTCGGTCACGTGGTGAATTTCGATGTCCCGGTCAGCGCCGAGGACTATGTGCACCGCGTCGGTCGAACCGCCCGAGCCGAGCTGACTGGTGAGGCATTCACGTTCGCGTCGCCTGACGAGTCGGAGGAGTTGCGGGCGATCGAGCGCGCGGTTGGCAAGCCCCTGCTGCGCGTCACCGTGCCCGACTTCGACTACTCGGCCAAGCCAACGGGCAAGTTCGAGATTCCGATTCGCGACCGACTCGCGAAGATCCGTGCCGAGCGCGCGGAAGCGAAGGCGCGGACGAAGGCGAAGGAAGAGAAGAGGGCTGCCGCTCAACGCGGTGGGCAGCCAACAGCCGCGTCACCTGCGCGTCCACAGTCCCGGAACGACAGGCCGCATCGCGCGACGCCAAGGCCTGAAAGGCCGAGGCCTGTAAGACCCGCTGCGAAACCGCACGATTCACCCTATCGCTCCCGCGAACCGCAGCGTGACAGAAGTGGCAATCCCGCGGAAACCAGCCCCAGGGGAACGCCTCGTGGAGCAGAGGCTCCTCGTGGACGCGGCAGACGGCGAGGGTCGGACCGGCCGCGTTAGACTTGGTCGCTCGATGCTTGTTGCTGCATGCTAGTCCTGGTCCTGCGTGCTGTTGCTGGTACTGGTGCTAGTGCTGGTGAAGCTGGGGCCCCAAGCGCCAGCAACCAGTCCCAGGACCAGTAAGGAGCAATCAGCAGCCAGCGATCCTATTCTTTCTCGACAACGGACTCGTCGGGACGGGGCGCTTCCGTCTCAGCGCGCTGCTTCGCCTCTTCGGCGCGGCGCGCCACCTTGGCGTCCTGCTTCTGCTTCCGCTCGAGTTCCTTCCTGCGCTTTTCGAATCCGTAGTTGGGCTTTCGTGCCATGTCTCTCCCAGGGAAAGGGTTCAGTCCGCCGACAGGTCGGAGACCCGGGTGTCCGGTGGATTGGAGTCGATGATCCGGCAGGCCATCCGCCAGCAGGCGACGGTTGCATCGCGTTCGTTCGGAAAAGTCTCCGCGCTGCTGAATGCGCGAAGGGAACCGCGGCGTCCGATGGTGACGTCCAGCGTCCATTTGCCGGAGCCGCGAACCTGAAAGGTCCGCGCCGTAAGGATGAAGCCCTTGTATCTGCGCGGGTCTGACACGGTGACCGCCAATTGAGGGTATCGCAAGTTAGCAGGTGGCACGTCGCTTCCGGTGGGAAAATGCGCGGGTTTTTGTGGCTGTGAGTGCGCAGCAAGCGGCTTTCTCTCCATCGCGCCGAGAGCTACACTCTCCCGCACTACGCCATTCGACGAGGGCTGGAAATGCTTCGCATTCACGGACGAATCGCCATCGCGGCAACCGCCGCGCTGTTGACCCTGACCGGCGCAACGAACCTTGGCTCCAGGAGCCTGGGCGGGTGGAGCGGTCGACCCGGTCTCACGCTCGAACCTGCCCGGACACGACCGGCCGCAGTCCTGGATTCGCTGATCCGGCGAACGTACCAGTGGAGGAGCATCGGACCGGACAAAGGTGGCCGGTCGATTGGGGTGAGTGGCGTGAAGGGCCGCCCGCAGGAGGCGTACTTCGGCGCGGTGGGTGGCGGCTTGTGGAAGACAACGAACGGCGGCAACGACTGGGCGCCAGTTACCGACGGCCAGATCGGTTCCACGTCGGTGGGCGCCGTCGCGGTCTCTGAGTCAAATCCTGATGTCGTGTACATCGGCACCGGTGAGACCTGCATTCGCGGCAACATCATTCCGGGCGACGGCGTCTACAAATCCACCGACGCCGGCAAGACCTGGGCGAAGGTCGGGTTCAGCGACAAGCAGAACATCTCGGAGATCCGGATTCATCCCACCAACCCGGACATCGTCTGGGTGGCGGCGTTCGGGTTCCATGCCTCGCCTAACGACGAACGGGGGGTCTTCAAGACGATCGATGGCGGTCGCACCTGGCGGAAGGTGCTGTTCCGCGACAACAAGACGGGCGCCATCGACCTGTCCGTCGACCGGTCGAACCCGAACGTGCTCTACGCGGCGCTCTGGGAAGCGTTCCGCTCGGAGTACACGATGTCGAGCGGTGGGCCGGGTTCCGGCCTTTTCAAGTCCACCGATGGCGGCGAGACCTGGACCGAGATCACTCGTCGCCCGGGACTTCCAAGCGGGGTGGTGGGCCGCATCGGCGTCGACGTCTCCGGTGCCGATCCCAATCGCGTCTACGCCCTGGTGGAAAACGAAAACGGAGGATTGTTCAGCTCCGACAACGGCGGCAGCACCTGGACGCTGGTGAACGGCAATCGGAGCATCCGCCAGCGCGCCTTCTATTACACGCACATCACCGCCGACCCGAAGAACCGCGACGTCGTGTACGCGCTCAACACCTCGCTGTTCAAGTCGAGCGATGGCGGAAAGACCCTCACGAACGTCGGCGGCGGAACGCATGGCGACCACCACGACCTCTGGATCGATCCTGACAACACACAGCACCTGGTGAACGGGAACGACGGCGGCGGCGCCGTCTCGATGCAGGGTGGATCGGGATCATGGTCGAACCAGAACATCTCGACGGCGCAGTTCTATCACGTCATCACGACGGGCCACATTCCGTTCCACGTCTGCGGCTCGCAGCAGGACAACAGCACGGCCTGCGTGCCCAGTGGTCCCACGGTCGGCGGAAGAGGTGGCGGCGGTGGCGGTGGTCGCGGTGCCGGTGCCTCTGCGGCGCTCGGGCCGCAGTTCCCTTCGTACACGGTGGGCGGCGGCGAGCCGGGTTACATCGCGCCCGACCCCAAGGACATCGACGTCTTCTTCGCCGGAACCAACAACGGCGGATTCATGACGAGCTTCAATCGCAAGACGGGACAGCTGCGCGAAGTGAATCCGTATCCACGCCAGTACCAGGGCGAGCCCTCCAGCGCGGTCAAGGAGCGCTGGCAATGGACGTACCCGATCATCTTTTCGCCGGTCGATTCGAACGTGCTGTACACGTCGTCGCAACGCGTCTGGAAAACGACCAGCGCTGGGCAGCGATGGGAGGCGATCAGCGGTGATTTGACCCGTCATGAGCTCCGCACCATGGGCCATTCCGGCGGCCCCATCACCGGCGACATGAACTGGCCGGAGATTTATGCTGTTGTCTTCTCCCTGGCGCCCGGCAAGCGGAATGTGAACGTGATCTGGGCCGGTTCGGACGACGGGCTCGTTCACGTGACGCGGGACGGTGGACGCACCTGGACCAACGTCACGCCACGCGAAATGCCGGAGTTCGGCCGCGTGAGCCAGATCGACGCCTCGGCGTTCGACGATAGCTCCGCGTACGTCGCAGTGAAGCGTCCGCTGCTCGACGACACCGCCCCTTACATCTTTCGCACGCACGACTTCGGCCGCACGTGGACGAAAATCACCAGCGGCATCCTGGCGAACGACTACGTGCACACGGTGCGCGCGGACCACACGCGGCGTGGCCTGCTGTATGCGGGGACCCGATTCGGCGTCTACCTCTCGTACGATGATGGCGCGACCTGGGAATCATTGTCGCTCAACCTGCCCCGTGTTCCGGTCAATGACCTGATCGTCGAACGGAATGCCCTGGTGCTGGGCACTCATGGTCGCAGCTTTTACGTGCTCGACAACATCGAGCCGCTGCGACAGATCACGCCCGCGATTTCGGCGTCCACCGATCCGCACCTCTTCCGGCCCGCGAACGCCATCCGTTCGGCGGGATCGGCCCAGATCCAATACTGGCTCAAACGGCCCGTGCAGAGCCTGACGATTGAAGTCGTCGATGCCGCCGGTCGGACGGCGTATTCTGTCGCCGGCGCGGCGCAGCCCGCGGGTGGTCGCACCGGCGCCGAAGGCCGGGCTGGAGGTGAGGTCGGCGGTGGACGTGGCGGTCGCGGCGGCGGCGGCGGCGCCGCGCCGATGGGTGCCGGATTGCACACCGTTCAATGGGGACTACAGTACCCCGGGGCCACGACCTTTGCGGGCATGGTCCTGTGGGGCGCGTCGACCTCAGGGCCGTTGGCGGTGCCGGGTGCTTACACGGTCCGCCTAACGGCGGATGGCCGCACCCTGACCCAGCCGCTGCAAGTCGTCAAACATCCGCTCTACAAGGATGTCACTCAGGCGGATCTCGAGGCGCAGTTCGCGCTCGCGATTCGCATTCGCGACAAACTCAGTGAAGCGAATCAAGCCGTCATCCGGATTCGGGACATCAAGGGACAGGTGGGCGACCGGCTGACCAAGTCGCAGGACACGCGACTCAAGACGGTCGGCGATACGCTCGTCAAGCAGATCAGCGCCGTCGAGGAGGAGATCTACCAGGTGCGGAATCAGAGTGGCCAGGATCCACTCAACTTCCCCATCAAGGTGAACAACCGCATCGGCACGCTGAATCGCTCGGTCAACACCGGCGACGGCGCGCCGATCGCCAACGCGGAACCGATCTTCAACGACTTGGTGCAGGAGCTCAAAGTTCAAACCGATCGGCTCGAGCAAATCATCAACACCGAGCTCCCGAAACTCAATGCGGAGTTGCGGAGGCTTGGGCTCGTGGAGATAACGGCTGGCCGAATCATTTCCTGACTCGGATACTCAACCTTACAGTCCCTGAAAAAACATTGAACCACAGAGGTCACGGAGGACACAGAGGACACCATTGAGTTGGGCTTGACCCGCTTTTGTGGACACGGGGTTAAGGATGGTTAGGCGACCATCC
>CAZSNV010000335.1:0-5144 GCA_964608035.1 uncultured Gemmatimonadaceae bacterium
AACCGCAGGTTCGCGGTGACCAGGCGCTCGGCGGCGGCTTCGTCGCCCTTTTGCGCCAGCCGGGCGAGTCGTCGCTCTTCGGCCGGGTCGGTGATCAGAGGTAGCTTCTGGATGTCGTGCAGGTACTGGTCGAATGCTGATGAAGGCGAGGAACGCAGGAAGCCCTTCGTTCGGCTCTGAGTCACCTGCTGCATACACGCACCTGGCCCTTTTTTGGAGTGGGCGTTCCTAACGGGGACGCTGCCGGGAGCTGCGATTTCCAGCGGAACGGGCGCGCACGATACGTGTCGGTTTTGGGAGCGTCAACAGCCAACTTTGATGCCGATTTCGGGTTCCGGAGACACCGGATGAGGGCGAAAAGCGGCATATCCTGATGTTTCAACAACTTGTGACGTGGATCACCAAAATGTGATCAGCGCACGTCAATGAGGTGCTTCGGTGTCTTGCCGGGCTCGGCCGCGCGCGAGTCGCCGGAAAACCCACCGCGTCAGCAGTCCGCCAATGGCTGCAAAGATCCCGATCGCCAGCAACGGGAGGTTGAGAAGCCACGCCGCCAGCGAGCCGAGAGCGAGCAACGCGACGAGGGAGATGACGAGGGCGCCGGTGGGAGACATTCCTGTCTCTAAGGATGTCGGGGCGCCGTGGACAGGACCTCTCGGACCAGTTTCTCCTCTAGGCTCGTCGACCAGCCACTGGCGTCGTTCCCGGCCGGAGCGCCGATGGACTTGAGCAGCGCGAACGCGAGGCTCCCTCCGCGAGACTTCTTGTCCACGCGCATCGCGTCGATCAGGCGCTCCGGGTCGGCTCCAGGCGGAAGGCCGGTCGGCAATCCCGCGCCGCCTAACGCTGATCGGAGCGTGTCGGCAGTGCCGGCCTCGCTGACACCGGCAGCTTCCCCCAGCTCGGCCTCGATCACCAGCCCGATGGCCACGGCCTCGCCGTGCAGCAGTTCGTAGCCGGATTCCCGCTCGACCGCATGCGCTACCGTATGCCCGGCGTTCAGGATCCGGCGGCGACCGCGTTCCAGCGGATCCGCATTGACGACGTCGGCCTTCGTAGCCACCGACCGGGTGATCACGTCCAGCGTCGGCGAACCGTTCCAGTCGAACGCGTCCTGCGGGGCGCCTTCGCGTTGCACTGACCTATGGACCGTCGCTCCCCATGACGCGGCCAGCCGGAAATAGCCGGCATCGGAAATGGCGCCATGCTTGATCACCTCGGCGATTCCGGCGCGCACGTGGGCGGCAGGAAGGGTGGCCAGCGTGGCCGGATCGACAACCACTGCCGCCGGCTGGTGGAATGCGCCGACCAGGTTCTTCCCCTGCGGAGTGTCGACCCCGGTCTTCCCGCCGATGGACGCGTCGACCATCGCCAGGAGGCTGGTAGGGACCTGGATGACCGGGACGCCCCGAAGGTAGGTGGCGGCGACGAACCCGGCGAGGTCGCCCACCACGCCGCCGCCTAACGCGATGATCGTAGTGTCGCGACCAGCGCCCTCGGCCAGCAACCAGTCGGTGAGCTGAAGCCAGCGCTCCCGGGTCTTCGAGGCCTCACCGGCCGGGAAGGTGGTCGTACTGACGCGCGCGCCGCGGATCGCGCCGGTGATCGCGTCCGAGGCAGCCGGCAGCCAGTGTTGTGCGACCTCGTCGTCGGAGATGATCGCGTAGCGATGCGCGGGCGCCACCCGTTGGCACACGGCACCGAGGGCATGGAGCATTCCGCCGCCGACGATGACCTGGTACCCGAGAACGTCTATTGATCGTGGGGCGGAGTCCCGTGCGGTATCCGCTACCATGACACCTCACCAGCGCCCGCGCGACGATTCGCGACGCGAGCCAGCATGAAGAGGAGGTCGGACACGCGGTTGAGGAAAACGACAACGATCCCGGGCAGTTCCTCGGTCTCCTGCAATGCCACCACCCGTCGTTCTGCGCGCCGGCATACGGTGCGCGCCACGTGCAGCGACGCCGCCTTGGCAGTGCCTCCGGGCACGATGAAGCTGCGGAGCGGTTCGAGCTCGGCTTCGCATTGATCAATAGCCGCCTCCAACTCACGGATCCGGGCATCGTCGACGCGCGCTTTTTCCAGGGATGCCCGCATCTTCTCGCGATCCGGTGTGGCGAGCAGCGCACCAATCGCAAAGAGGTCGCGCTGGATCGGGACGATGACCTCGTCGATACGCGGCATCGGCTCCATCGCGCGCACCAGTCCGAGTGTGGCATTCAATTCATCGACGTCGCCATACGCCTCAACGCGCGGATGATTCTTGCCGACTCGACCACCCCCAAAGAGGCCGGTGTCGCCAGAATCGCCCGTCTTTGTATAGATCTTCATGAGTAAACATACAGGTCAGAGCTCAGAGGTCAGAGGTCAGAGAAGCCCACTCTGACCTCTGAGCTCTGAGCTCTGACCTTTAGATTCCGGCATGGCTCAAACACAGCACGATCTGGTTGATATCACGATCATTGGCGGCGGTCCCACCGGCCTTTTCGCCCTTTTTTACGCCGGCATGCGCGGCGTGACGGCGCAGATCGTCGACGCCCTGCCTGCGCTTGGCGGACAACTCACCGCCCTATATCCGGAGAAGTACATCTTCGACGTCGGCGGCTTTCCCAAGGTGCTCGCCAAGGATTTCGTGCGCGCGCTGACCGAGCAGGCGCTCCAGTTCAAGGCCAACACGCACCTCAACGAGACCATCATGGGTCTCGAACGGCGCGACGGTCACCTCGTGCTCCAGACCGAGGCGGGTGAGTTTACGTCCAGGGCCATCGTGATCGCGGCGGGAATCGGCGCGTTCTCACCGCGCCGGTTGCCGCAGACTGTCGCGCATCCATGGTATGGCCGCGGGATCTTCGACGTCGTCACTGATCCCGAAGTCTTTCGCGGTAAGCGAATCGTGATCCTCGGTGGCGGAGACACCGCCTTCGACTGGGCGCATCAGCTGCTCGGTCGCGCGGCGGCAATCACCCTGGCGCATCGGAGCGATCGGTTCCGGGCCCACGCGGCGACTGTCAACGAGGTGCAGCGGGCGGTGACCGTGGGACGGATGGCAATGCACACGTTTCACGAGTTGCATGACATCCTCGCCGAAGGCGATCGATTGACCGGTATCGTGCTTCGCGAGACGAAGACGAAGGCACTGCGCGAGGTTTCGTGCGATGTCGTGCTCCCCATGCTGGGCTACGTGAGCGACCTCGGTGCGCTCGCGCAGTGGGGCCTGACGCTCGAGAAGGAGGAAATCGTCGTGAACAGCTGCATGGAGACCGGCCAGCCGGGGATTTATGCCGCCGGCGACGTCACCACCTATCCCGGGAAGCTCAAGCTCATCGCGTCCGGGTTCGCGGAAGGGGCGACGGCGGTGAATCAGGCCGTGCACTGGATCTATCCCGAAAAGAAAGTCGCGCCGGCGCACAGTTCGAACATGGCGCTCTTCGGCCAGTCACCCGACTGACGGGTAAATCCTAAGCGGACTGAAGCTTAGCGGGGTGTGGGATCCGCAGCGGATTCCTCCTGATTGGCGGCGGCGACCAGGCTGTTCTTGCAATAGGGTCGAGGCTTGAGGCTCGAGGCTCGAGGGAAGTGTGAAGGCACAGGGTGAAGGTTTGAACGTTTCCTCCACCCTCGAGTCTCCAACCTTCCCTCAAGCCTCGAGCCTCAAGCCTCGACCCTGTGCCTTCTCGCTCCGGTTTCCGTGTTGAAAAAAAAGTGTGGCACCGATTCCACGACTGAAGAACGCACAATCAACTGCGGCGAAAAACATTTCTCGAATCGCGTGCGTTTGCCTTGGCGAGTTCAGGCGCTCTCTTGTATTCTTCGCGCCAGAAGCGCCGCACCACGATCAGGAACTTGCCTGACACGGTTAGCGGAATGAGTTGGCCGACGTCGCGCATGTTGACGGTGCAGATGACGGAGTCGTCGAAGTCGGGGCATGGCAGTAACTGAGCGAGAGCGCGAACGCGTCGTCGTTCGTGAGCTGACGCTGAGCGGCGTGGCGCCGCCCAAGCGCCCTGATAGTGGAGTCGGCGCGAGAGAGGCGCTGCGCGCGGTCCTGTCGCAATTCACGCTGCGACCACATGGGGATCAGCTCCTCGCCCCCACGGCGCGCTTCTGGATCTTCTGCACGCGCGTGCTGATCCTGATCATGGCGACCGCGGAAGCCATCTCCTGGGGCTACGTCGGCTCGCTCTTCGGCACCGGGATCATGGCGGTCCTCACGGGGCTGGCGGCGGGGGGGAGCTTGTTCTTCGTGATCTGGCTCGTCGACGCCACGTTCGTCACGCTGGACACCTCACGCGTCCACTACCAACGTGCCCTGTCGGTCGAGCCGGGATCCACGGCCGAAGCCGAGAAGCAGAAGTTCGTCGCCGGTCTCGTGATCCGCGCTGTGATCGTGGTCGTGTCGCTGTGGATCACCGCGCCCTTCCTCGCGCAGCTCGTTTTCCGTCGTGATATCGAGGAGACGATCACCTCGCGCAACCGGGCCGCCGTCACTACGGCTCGCGCGGCACAAACCGACCGATACGAGAGGATGATCGCCCCGCTCGAGCTTTCACTCAGCGAGAGCCAGGACGAGATGATCCGCGAAGCTGCCGGACAGGGATTGTCCGGGCGATACGGGCGCGGAGCCGCGGTCATTGCGATCGAGAATCGCGTCGACGGCCTGAGGCAGAACATTCGCGCAGTGGAGCGTGAGCGGGACAGCGTGATGTCGCAGTTCGCGCTGCTGACGCCCTCGGAGCTGGCCTCCCGCTATGGCGTGCCGCTGGTTGATCGGGGACTGCGCTCGCGTAGCGAGGTACTCAACGCGATGCTGGACGATCCGGACTATTCCGGCGCACAGGTCGCGCTTCGGTCGTTCCTCACGTTTCTCTTCCTCGGCCTCGTCATCCTCAAGCTCTTCCAGCCTCGTAGCGTAGGGATCTATTTCAGCGAGCAGCTTCAGAGCCTGTACACCGACTACACGCAGGGAAAGTTCGACGAGTATCTCGACCCGCACGATCGTGCTCGCTCAGGCACGCAGATGACGCCGCAGCGATTCGAGGAGTGGTGCCTCACGTCCTACCGGGAAGTGCGGCTGCTGGACGAGCAGCGACGGACCTCCGAGCACGCCATCGAAACGCATGAACGGAAACTGCACACCTGGG
>CAZSNV010000336.1:0-5130 GCA_964608035.1 uncultured Gemmatimonadaceae bacterium
GTTGCTGGTGTGATCGCTGATCGCTGATCGCTGATCGCGGATCGCTGGATCGCTGGATCGTTTGCTCTTCCTGCTTCCTCGCCGTCGAAATGCCGATTCTTCGCAAAGCTGGTGACATCCCACGGCGCACCTTGTGGCAGCGAATCAAGGACGTCGCGCTTGCCGACGTCACGGTCATTGCGCGCGGAGGAGTCAAGGCTGGCTCCATCGAGAATCTCGAGGAGCTGCTGCTCGAAGCTGATTTTGGTGTTCCCGTCACCCTCCGCCTTGTCGACGAGATCCAGAGGCTTGCGACGCGCGGCACGATCAGGACGGAAGCGGAGTTTCTGGCCGCTTTGCGCAAGAGCATTGCGGACTCGCTCAGGGCGGGCAGCTCGGATCCCGCGCTGACGTTCAGTCCGGAACGACCGACCGTCATCGTTGTCATCGGTGTGAACGGAGCGGGGAAGACCACGTTCATCGGGAAGCTGGCGTCGCGATTGCGCGGCCAGGGGAAGCGCGTCGTCGTCGCGGCGGCGGACACCTTCCGCGCCGGCGCGATAGATCAGCTGCGAGTATGGGCCGGACGCGTTGGGGCCGATTTCATTGGTGGTCAGCCTGGCGGCGATCCGGCCGCTGTTGCATTCGACGCCATCGATGCGGCAACGACGCGCGGCGCTGACGTGGTCATCGTCGACACGGCAGGTCGCTTGCACACGAGCGACAGCCTGATGGACGAATTGAAGAAAGTCGTGCGCGTCATCGGCAAGCGTCGCGCGGACGCGCCTCACGAGACGCTTCTCGTGCTCGACGGCACCATCGGACAGAACGCCATCGCCCAGGCAAAAACGTTTGCCGCCGCTGTGCCGATCACGGGACTGGTGGTGACGAAGGTTGACGGCACCGCGAAGGGTGGCATCGTTGTCGCTGTGCACGAAGCCATCGATGCGCCGGTCAAGTTCCTCAGCACGGGCGAGCAAGCCGGCGATCTTGAACTGTTCGACGCGGATGCGTTCGCGCGTGAGGTGCTGGAGGAATAAGTGGCAGCGACAGCGAGTTCGCGGCTTTACCTCGAGATGCCCGTGCAGTTCCTCAAGGGCGTCGGCGAACGCCGTGCCGAGCTGCTCAAGCGGCTGAACATTCGCACCGCGGGCGACCTGCTGTTTCACGTCCCCCATCGGTACGACGACGCCAGCACCATAACGCCGATCGGTTCGGTAGATGTGGGACAAGAAGTCACGGTCATAGGACGGGTCGTCTCCAAGGGGATCCTGCCGACGAGAAAGGGGCTCAGGATCTTCCAGGCCGTGCTTCGCGATGAATCGGGAATGATCGAGTGTGCGTGGCCGGGACAACCGTTTCTCGACCGCAGCATCCAGAAGAACGATGTGCTACTCGTGAATGGCCCCTGTCGCTTCTTCCATGGCCGGCAGCTCCAGCCACGTGAGTGGGTGAATCTCGGCGCCGAGGATCCCGGCAGCGCGGCGGGGCGGGTCCTCGCGGTGTATCCGGCGACCGAAGGAATCACCGTCCGGCAGCTTCGCGCAGTCATCGACCAGCATCTGGATGCGCTGATTCCGCTCGTCGAAGAACACCTGCCTGACGAGTTGCGCTCGTCGGTCGGCTTGCCGGGCATGCACGAGGCGTTGCGGCTGGTCCACCGGCCGGCCACCGTCGCTGAAGCGGAGCGGGGGCGCGCGCGGCTCGCCTTCGACGAGCTGTTTTTCGTGCAGGTGCTGCACCGCCGCGCCAATGCGGTCGCACGGGCGCCGCGCGCGGGCATCGCGTTCGATGTAAAGCGCACGCTGACCACGAGGCTCAAGGAGGTTCTTCCGTACACGCTCACCGGCGCCCAGACGCGGGCCGTGCGAGAGATCTTTACCGACATGACGTCTCCCCGACGCATGCATCGCCTGTTGCAGGGAGACGTCGGCAGCGGCAAGACGGTGGTCGCGGTCTTCGCCTCGCTGCTCGCCATGGAGAACGGCTATCAGGCGGCGCTGATGGCGCCGACCGAACTGCTCGCCGAGCAGCACGCACGCACGCTTGGGTCGCTCCTGGCGCCGCTGGGGATTGCTCCCGTCCTGCTCACCGGCAGCCTTGGCGCCGCCGAGCGGCGCGAGGCCGATCGTCGCCTGGCGTCGGGCGAGCCGGTCCTGGCCGTGGGAACGCACGCTCTCGTGCAGGAGGAAACCCGGTTCGGGCGCTTGGGCCTCGCGATCATCGATGAGCAGCACCGATTCGGCGTCGAGCATCGGGCCGCGCTCGGCGAGAAAGGGGAGCGGCCTGATACGCTCCTGATGAGCGCTACGCCGATACCACGTTCGCTGGCGCTGACGTTGTACGGAGACCTGGATGTGAGTGTGCTCGACGAGCGACCACCGGGGCGTCAACCGGTGACCACGCTGCTCCGGAAGTCCTCGTCTCACGACAAGGTGATGGCGTTCCTGGACCGCGAATTGGCGAAGGGCCGACAGGGTTACATCGTCTATCCCATCATCGAGGAGTCGGAGAAGCTCGCGCTCAAGGCGGCGACGACCATGTACGAGGAGCTGTCGTCCGGCATGCTGAAGGAGCGACGACTTGCTCTGTTGCACGGGCGGGTCAGTGCTGACGAGCGTGACAAGATCATGCGTCGGTTCCGCGATGGCGCCATCGACGTGCTCGTTGCGACGACCGTGATCGAGGTCGGCATCGACGTCCCGAACGCGACCGTCATGATCGTCGAGCATCCCGACCGCTTCGGTCTCTCGCAGTTGCACCAGTTGCGCGGTCGCGTGGGGCGGGGCACTGAAGAATCGTTCTGCATCCTGGTTGGACGCGGTGGACCGGATTCGGCGGCCCGGCTGCAGGTTCTCGTCGATACGGATGACGGGTTCGAGATTGCCCAGGCTGATCTCAAACTGCGCGGTATGGGGGACCTCTTCGGCGAGCGGCAAAGCGGGCTTCCCATGTTCCGCGTGGCCGATCCCATCCGCGACGCAGCCCTCAATGTGCAGGCGCGTGAAGCGGCATCGGCGGTGATGGAGAAGGACCCGGAACTCAAGGCGCCGGAGCATCGCGCGCTCCGCAAGGTGCTCGGCCAGCGCTATGCGCGCGCGATGGAGCTGTTTCGGGTAGGGTAGCGATCAGTGATCAGTGATCAGTGATCAGCGATCGGCAATCCGCGTTCACGCGACGGCGCCCTGAAGCTGTACGCTGGTTGCCTGACGCCGGATGATCCGGACCGGAAGCCGAATCGTGAACGTGGTGCCGACACCGACCCGGCTTTGTACTTCAATGGAGCCACTGTGTGCGGTCACGATGCTTTTCGCGATCGCCAACCCGAGACCGGCACCACGGAGCGCAAGCGGCGCCTGGGTATCGGCCTGGTAGAACTTCTCGAAGATGTGCTGAATCTGGTCGCGGGGGATGCCAGCGCCCGTATCGCTCACTTCCATGCGGACCTGATCTCCCTCGCGCCCCACGACAAGAGAAACCCGGCCCGCCTTGTTCGTGAACTTGAACGCATTGGACAGCAGGTTTCCGAGCACTTCATTGATGCGCACAGGATCCCAGAGCACTTCGTGGGGAATATCGCGGTCGCTTTTGACGTCGAAGCTCACCTCGCGCTGCAGGGCAAGGACGCGGAAGGCGCGCTCGAGATCGTCGAGAAACTCCGCAAGCACAACTGGTTTTGTATCGAGCTTGCCTCCGCCAGCATCGAAGCGGCTGACGTCGAGCAATTGCCTGATGAGACGTGAGAGCTGCTGCGTTTGCGACACGAGCGTGGTGGCGATTTCACGCTGACGATCGGTCAGTTCTCCGTACACGTTTTCCTGCAGCAATTGCAGGTATCCCAGCATGACGTTCACGGGCGTCTTGAGTTCGTGCGTGGCAATCGACACGAACTCCGCCTTCAGCCGGTCGAGTTCCTCGAGCTGCGCAGCCATCGATCGAAAACTCTCGGCGAGTCGGCCGAACTCGTCGGCGCGATCGCCACTGATGGCGAGCGGGCGCCGGAAATGACCTTCGGCCACCGCGCGCATGCCGGCGTCGAGCTCCTTCAGTGGCGAGCTGATGGACCGCGTGAGCCAGATGGCGACGCCAAAGGCAATGAGAATCGCGATTCCGAGGGAGACAAGCGCCAGGACTCCGGCATCCTCGGTGCGGACCGCGAAGTCCTCGACCTGCTCGGCGATCTTATTCTCCATCGCCGTGCCTGCGTTGGCGAGCAGCCGGTCAACGGTGAGCAGCGCCGGTGATATGGCGAGGTCGATGATCGAGTCACGACGCGCGGCGCGGTTTGCCTTCGCGAACCTGAAGGCACGGGGCGCCTGTTCCGACACCCGGGAAATGGCTGACCGGATCTGACCCACCGTCGCTGACTGTGTCAGCAGGGCGAGGGTGTCGGTCTGCCGGGCAAAGAGCGTGAGCTGTTCGAGGTACTGTGCCTGGTTGCTGTCGGTGGGGAAGACCGCGACGTAGGAGATGTTCTGCTGCAGGTCATCGTGAATAGCGCGCATGCGCCCGAGCAACGATGTCGCCGCGTACTCACGATCGCGGAGCGTCGCAGTGACGTGCTGGAGCTCCTGCAGCGCGCGCAGCGATAGCACGAGCGGCGCGACGAGCACGACCGCGATGGCGATAATGCCGAGGTTGAGGCGGGACGCGAGAGTCAAGGGTGTGCGGGTTGCAGAGGACCATTGATCGCTGCTTACTGCTTACTTCGTGCTGCGTGCTGTCTTGGTTGCTGGTGCTGATGCTGGCTACAATCCCATTCTTATTCGCTGTCCCTACCTTTCCGTGCTCACTTCTGCCCCGCGAACACGCGTGACTGACTTCTCAACCATCTCGAATCTAGCCCGCCACGTTGGTGCCACGGTGACCGTGCGCGGCTGGGTCGCTCATCTGCGCTCGTCCGGCAAGATCGCCTTCGTGGTTATCCGCGACGGAACCGGCCTGCTGCAGGCCGTCCTGGTCAAGTCGCAGGTTACGCCTGAGGTCTGGGACCGCTTCCCTCTATTGACGCAGGAGACCTGTATCTCGGTAACGGGAGAAGTGCGGGCGGAACCTCGGGCGCCAGGTGGATTCGAGATGGGGGTCACCGATTTGGAGGTCCTGGGGAGCAGCCCGGTCGATTATCCAATCCAGCCGAAGGAGCACGGCGTC
>CAZSNV010000337.1:0-5125 GCA_964608035.1 uncultured Gemmatimonadaceae bacterium
AGGGGAGGGTCCGGTCGAAAGACCGGGCCCTTTCTGTTTCCGGGCCTTTCGTCATCACGACCAACGAAAAAAGAGGGGCGGCGTCCTTTCGGATGCCGCCCCTCTTGTTATCCGCCGTGAGCCGGCCTAACGCACGTTGGCTTTGATCCCGTTGACCCGTGCAACGCTGTCAAAGTGCGCCCAACCCCATCCCGTGACCCGGCTCATGTTCAGGACTACCGGGCGCAGCGTGCTTTCGGCCGCAACCGGTCCCTGGCCTTCCTTCAGCCCCTGAGGTGAAAAGAACAGGATCTCGAGTGGCACGCCGCCGAAGAGATAGATCTCTCGCCGGTAGATATTGGCCAGTGAATCCGTGCTCGTGCTGTCACCAAGCACGCGAAGGGCAACCTCACGAGTCATTCCCACGGTGAGCAGGCCGAGGCGCGGGTCCTCGGTTTCGCCTCGAGAACAGGCGGTGATGGCGATCAGGGTCGCGGCGGCGACCAGAGGTTTTCGTAGACGCATTGGGATTCTGAAGGTTCTCGGGGTTCGGAGCGGGGAATGTAAATCGGGCAGCGGGCAGCGGGCAGCGGGCAGCGGGGAGCGGGCAGCGGGCTTTGGAAACGCGGAGCCCAGAGCGCAAAGAGCCAAATGACACCTTTGACCTCGCACGCTAGCGGACTTCGATACTCCTGCGCCCGCTACGTACGCCGTCAGAGAGCGTGAGGTCCAGTCGTGAGGCAGTGGTGGTCACCTCAGCCCGTCCTCCTCTGGCGAACGTCAGAATCGCGCCTGACGCTGCATCGCGGACCAGGACGCCTCGACCTGGCGAATCCTTCCAGAGCAGGCGAACGCGGGATTCCGACAGCCGTTGAACTACAGGCTCGAAATCTTCCGCCAACTGACCGAGCGTTCGGTTGACAGTCGCTGCTTCAGCGCGCCTTCCGCCCGCGACAACCCTCAGCCGCGCGGGCGCCCGGCCGCCGAGTGATTCGAGTGGAATGACAAAGGCGAAGTGATCGTCCTCGCGCCCGGGCGCATCCACCGTGCGGTCGCCGCGGAACGAAAGGCCGACCAGCACCTGGCCCGACGCATCCAGGACTTCGAGACGGTGCGGACCGCTCGCAGATGGGAGTTTCGCCGGCGCGTTCACCTCGAACGCGGGTTCCAGAACCGGTCCGCCAGGGCCTATGCGCCCCCAAATCAGCAGTCCTGGACCCGATGTGTTCCCACCATCGCCCAACACCCTCGCCGGTGTCGCGCGGAACGCGAGGATCCCGGTATAGGTGTAGTCGCTGATCCAGCGTTCGTTGCAGTACCCCATGATGTCCCGCGTGGATGGAGCGAGCAGCGTTCCGGTAACGAAGTCGTAGCCGTGGACGCCGATGACGCCGCCCGCATACGGATAGTTGCCATCGACTCCGCCCGCGCCACAGGAGTTGGAATGGACCCGGCCGAAGTTGTGCCCCAGCTCGTGCACCATGGTGACCGCGCCGTGCGGAAGCGTATCCCAGCCGAGCGACACGAAGCTTGGAAGGTAGCTGATGCCGGCCACCCCCGCGGTGTAGGGAACCTTCACCACGCCGTAGTAATGCGCCGTAGTGCCCTCAGCAGCCCGCAATGCGTTCAGCTCGCTCAGGACCTGGACCCAGGCGCCGTTTGCATCGTTAGGCTGCAACGGCGCCGCGTTCGTCGTGTACGGCTCCCGGATATCGAGGGTCAACACGCCGACTGGGAGGAGCCGGCGCGCCTCAGTGAAATACCGGGTCAGGTTGGCCGGCGAGACGTTCCCGGTCAGCCCCGTGGCGCTCTGCGTCACCGGCACCAGGCGGACGGCCAGCGGCGGAACCGCCCGCACGTCGAGGGTGAGCGGTGTGCCTGACGAGGGGTACGTGTTGTCGGCCTCCATGGACTCCGCCACCGAGTTCTCCGGGTCGACATCGGCCAGCAGGCGCAGTCCCGGCCGCATGAGGTCCGCGTCGATTGGAACGTTCCACGATGACAGGAGCGATCCCTCGTCAATGACGGTTGGAACGCCTGCCGCAGGCGCCGGGATCGTCAGCAAGGCGATCTGCTGGATGCCTTCGTAGAGGCGGACCCGCACCGTGGGCGATGCACCGTTAGGTTCGGACGCGCGCACAAAGACACGGAGCAGGGCGGCTCGGCCGGCGATCGACGGAACCGAGCCACCGTACGTCTGCACCACCTGTTGGAGCTGAATGGCTTCTATGGCCAGGTTGACGCCAGGCGGAGGACTGTTGGGCCGGTGGTTGACGGTGACTATGCCGGCCGATCCGGGAACGACCGTGGCGCTTTGCACTGCGGGCGACGCCGTATACTGCCCGCTGCCATTGCCCACCGGGGATGCGACGAGCTCGTACCGTCCGTGGCGAAGTCCTTCCAGCGTGATCGATCCGGTAACGTGCTGCGAGAACGCGTTGGGGCCGGTGATGGACACATCGGCATTCACACCGGCCGGCAGGCCGTTCACGTGCACGGCAAGCGTTCCCGTGACCAGGACGTATCCAATCGCCGCCGGAGCCGGCGTGGTCGACGCCGTTACAGAGACGATGGATTCTGCGGGCTTCGGCGCGTAGACGCTCAGCCCTTTCTGGATCTCGGTGGCTGAGATTGAGTAGAGTCCCGGGACGAGGTTGCCTAACGTCCGGTTGGTGGAGACCGAGTCACGAAAACCCGCCGGCCCCGACACCACCACCTTCCAGGGTGCGTCGGGCGGCGCTCCACCGACGGTCACCGTGATACTCCCGGTCGTGACCGAGTAGATGACGGTCGCCGCGCTGACGGCATTGGCTCCGATGCTGACCGGGAGTGATTGGAAGGCGGGAGCGAATGTTGCCACTCCCGTAACCACCTGACTGGCCGCGATCGTGTAGGAACCCGGCACCAGCGCGCCGAAGGTTTGTGTGCGGCCCACCCGTACCGAGTACCCGTTTGGTCCCGTGAGCGTGATGTCGGAGGCGATGGCATCGGGCAGACCCACTACCGTCACCTGGAGGGTTCCGAAAACGGGGTCAGGATCACTGGGGCCGTCGCAGGCTGAGAATGCGGCCAGCGTTGCGGCTCCGAGCCACCGAAGCCGTTTGGGCAGTCCCACCATCCGGCGAGCTGGAGCCACAATGCGGCCATGCTGTAGCTTCACGATGAATCAGCCGGGGTGGCCCGCTTCTGACGGCACGCCAGGAGCCGCAGTGGCCTGTTCCAGCCAACTCAGCGTTCGATGCTCGACCGGAAGGTCGAACACCGAGCTGAACGCATCCACGACCGCGAGCCGAATAGCTTCATCGCCAGGGAACGAGTCTCCCAGCTCGCGCTCGACGGTGGTCATCGTGACATCGCTGATTCCGCACGGAACAATAAGGTCAAAGTGCGAAAGGTCGGTCGTCACGTTGAGTGCGAATCCGTGCCACGTGACCCAGTCGCGCGCGTGAACTCCGATCGACGCGATTTTTCGGAGGCGTGACTGGCCTTCGGAGGCCACGCCCCGCGTCCAGACGCCCGTGAAGCCCGGATTCCGGACGCAGGCAAGTCCGCAAGCTGACATCGACCGAATGATCGACTCCTCGACCTGGCGAAGGTACCAGTGGAGGTCGCGCCGGTGTCCCTTGAGATCGATCACGGGATAACCCACCAGTTGCCCGGGGCCGTGAAAGGTCACGTCGCCACCGCGCTCCACCTCGAAGAGTTCCACGCCACGCGCCTGGAGCTGCGCCGCCGAGGCCACCAGGTGCCCGGGTTTCGTCCCCCGTCCCAGCGTCACGACTGGCGGATGCTCGACAAGCAGAAGCACATCGTCGCTAATCTGGCAGGCGATGCGGGCGCTCGCGACGGCGCGCTGGAGGTCCAGCGCTTCTCCATAGGCCATGAAGCCCAGATCGACGACGAGGAGTTTCACAACTCGGGACTCGTGACTCGTGACTCGTGACTCGGCACTGCGGACTCCCTGTCAGGTGATTCGGCACTTCCCTCGAGTCTCGAGCCTCGAGCCTCGACCCTGGCCTCATCAGGCATGTATCATCCTGCCTAGCGAGTCCAACGCAGCCTCAGCGACCGCTTCTGCCATCGTGGGATGCGCGTGGATCGCGAGGTCGATCTCCTCGACGGTAAACTCATTCTCCCGCGCCACCACGAGTTCGTGAATCAGCTCGGTGGCGTGCGCGCCGATGATGTGGGCGCCGAGGATTTCTCCGTACTTCGTGTCGCGAATGATCTTGACGAATCCCTCGGTCTCACCTGCCGTGCGCGCCCGGCCGCTGGCCGAGAACGGGAACTTCCCGACTTTATAGTCGAGCTTCTTCTCCTTGCACTGCTGCTCGGTCAGTCCGATGGACGCGACCTCGGGATGACAATAGGTCGCGTTAGGTATGTTGCCGTAGTTGATGGGATGGGTCTTGAGTCCCGCGAGCTGGTCGGCGAGCACATGACCCTCCCGTGAGCCCTTGTGCGCCAGCATGGGCGCCCCGATCACGTCACCGATGGCGTAGATGCCTTTCCCCGCCGTCTGGAACGTTTTCGGATCGACCTGGATGAATCCGCGATCCGTCAGCTTGACGCCGGCTTTCTCCAGTCCCAGGCCGTCGACGACCGGCGCGCGGCCGGCTGCCACCAGCACGACATCGACGGTGACCTCCTGCTTCGCGCCGCCGCTGTCCACGGAGAAGGAGACGGAATCCTTGCCGACCTTCACGTTGGAAATCTTCGCGCCGGGAATGACGTCAATCTTCCGCTTCTTGAACGACCGTCCCAGATCGGCGCTGACATCGGCGTCCTCGAGCGGCAGGATCGACGGCATCACGTCGAGCAGGGTGACCTTTGAGCCGAATGCGTTGAAGACGTCGGCAAACTCGCAGCCGACCGCTCCGGCACCGACGATCGCGATCGCCTTCGGGGCGCGCTCCAGCACGAGGGCTTCATCCGATGAAATGACCGTCGACTTGTTGAGCTCGAGGCCTGCCTGCGGAAGTCCCTTGACGCGCGAGCCGGTCGCGATGACGACGGCCTTCTTCGCGTCGTGTTTCTCTTCCTTGCCGTCGGCGGTCTTGACGCTCACCGACATTCCACCGGCAAGCGTGGCTGTTCCCCGGATCCAGGCCACCTTGTTCTTCTTGAAGAGGAACTCGACGCCCTT
>CAZSNV010000338.1:0-5091 GCA_964608035.1 uncultured Gemmatimonadaceae bacterium
ACGTCCGCCATCGGTGTTGTAATAGTCGGTCTGCGCGACGAGCGAGCCGGGAATCAAGGCAAGCGCAACGGCGGCCGCAGCCACGCCACGAGTCAGGCGCTGAAAAAGCGCAGAGCGAGTTTGCAATATGCGTCTCAAGGTTTTCTCCAAAGGTTTCTACTCCGGCCGGCAGAGAAACGATCCCTTTACTCTGCGTAAAATATGCCAGCTACACGGGTGGGGCGAGAGTCGCGGGGGGTCATGGTCATCACGGTGTGTGGCCCCCAAGGCCACCGCCGGTGAGGTGTTTGATGACAAACATCAGGACCAGGACGATGACGATGGACCCAAGCACGTACACCCAGCGTGGTGTGCTGGTGGTCAATCCGCGGCCGGGCCCCACGCTGGTGTCGTCTCCGGTGTCGCCGTTGGAGTCGAGGTGCTCGTGCTGCTTGCGCCGCCCGTACGGGGTCATGCCCCGCGGCTTGTACACCGACAGCGTCGTGGCCACGAGCAACACCAGCAGGGCGGCACCGGCGTCGGCCACGAGTTGGATCCTCAGCCCGCCGAGAATGGCGCTGGACAATGTCGTCTCCGCTGCTACGCCTGCTATGCGGCCAATTGGCTGCATATGCAGCAGCAAGACGATGCTGGCAAAGATGGTTATCAGGAGTTTCGCCAGGACCCAATAGTGCCGGAACAAGCCCCACGTGGTGCCGAGTGACTGGACAAGCCCGGTTAGCAACGAAGCGAGGCTCAACGGGACGATGACGAACCAGCCGGTCAACTCCATCGCGAGATAGGCGGCGCGCACCATCTGAGCATCCTGGCTGGTTAGGCCGGCGATGGCGAGAGCTAGGAAGCCAGCGACCGCGCCGAGCCAGCCGACCGAGGAAGTGACGTGCGCGGTGAGCGCGAACTTGCGGAGGCGGGGTGTCATGGTCATCACAATCCGGCTCAGGAGACGCGCGAAGGCGCTGATATGTGGTGGTCCGGACAATCGACGCCTGCGAGTCCGAAAGGAAGCCCGCCGCATAGCAGATGGAGAAATACCAGCTCGTGGTGCCCGCGACACTTGCCGCGGTGTCCAGTTCCGGAGGTGGGGGCGTGCATTCCGGAATGAATCTCCCCGACTGACGGTGCAGCGTGGAGCGGGTGCGCCACGACAATGCCGGAGCTGAGCACTGCTCCGAGCATTGCTGCCGCCGCGATCAGCGATCGGCTCGTTGCGTGGGACCTGCTGGGGTGAATCTCGCCGGACAATCGGCGGACCCTCTGCTCGACCAGGTCGCTTGCGATGAACCCAGCCGCAGCGGCGGTCGGCGAGTCGGACTTTTTCCAGATGGCGACGTTCAGGATGGCTGAAGCGAGAACCAGAGGCTTCCCGTTGGCAGCAACATCGTCCGCCTCGAACTCCGCCTCGTCGGCGACGTCGGCGGCCAGCTTTCGAAGCGCCGGAATCCAGAACAGCATGCAGGCAAAGAACCTGAGCACAGCGAGTCTGAGGGGGTCGCGCCGGTCGAGGTGAGCACCCTCGTGCGCGATGAGGCATTCCAGCTCCGGCCGGGACAGCCTTTGCGGGAGCTCGGAAGCAAGATAGATGCGGGGCTTCCACCAGCCCGCGGTGAATGCGGGATTGGCCAGGCCCTCTACGATTCTCACCGTCGCGGGATCTACTCCCGCAGCCGCGATTGCCTCCCGGAATGGTCCGCTCGACGGGGTCTTCATGAGATGGAGCCTGCCGATCCAGCGGTTGAGTCTCGCCCATGCCCGACCGCGGTCGGCTGCGGCGTACAGAACGCCGAGAACGAGGGCGATGTGAAAACCGGCGTGGACGGGGGCCAGAATGATGTGCAGAGCGACGAGGCAGAGGTTTCCGATGTTGTCCCTGCCTTCGAGGAGATTCGCTCCGCTGCCCAGCGCGTGGTGCCCGAGGACCGGAATCGTAGCGAGCAAAGTAAATACGCTGATTACCAGCAGGAGCAACCGCCGCCGCGACAGATCGCGCACCGCCCGTAACCGGGTTACGCTCACGACCTTACTCTCCTTCCCTCAGTCGGCGGCGGATGGCCCGCGCCAGCTCCGCCAGCCGCGCCGGATCGCGCTCGGCCATCACGTCCACGAATGACGCCGCAACTACGTCGGGCTCGAAGGCCAGCACTTGCTCGACAATCTGACGGGAGGCATGCGCGAGGAACTCGGCTTCCGACCAGCGAGCTTCGTAATGGAGCAGGTCGTCACGCTTGAAGCGCCGCAACAGCCTCTTCACAACCAGCTTGTTGAGGACCGTTATGACCGTCAGCGGAGCCACGTCATGGGATTTGGAAACGCGCTCGTGAACGGCTCGCGCGGGAGATGCTTCGCCGAGATCCCAGACCGCGCGCATGATCCGCGCTTCGAGATCGCCGAGAACCTTCGCCAGACCTTGGGATCCCAATCTGAAATTGTCCTGAATGCGGGGCAGATCCCTCGGTTTGCGCATTTGCACACGGTCGCGGTTGCATTCGGTTTTTACGCAGCGTAAATCTAAGCCTGCATTCTGCGTTGCTGGCACGACGGGCGCAACAGTCAAACCAATCAATTGCAGGAGCGGGGCCGCGGCGACTGCCGCCCTGCGCTGCGGGAGCGAGCATGGCGCATCACCACCCTGCCGGCCATTCGGGTGAAAAGGTTGACGAGGCCCCCGCCGACCACGCCGTGCACGCAAAGCACGCCGCGCACACCAAATCCGATGAGCACGCGAGTCACGCGGCGCACGACAAGCACGCCGGACACAGCGTCTCGATGTTTCGCGACAAGTTCTGGGTGACTCTCCTGCTGACCACGCCGACGCTGGTCTGGGGACACATGCTTCAGAGCGCCCTGGGGTATTCGGCTCCTGCCTTCCCGGGCTCGCACTGGATTCCCGCTGTCTTCGGCACCGCTGTGTTCTTTTACGGAGGGGCACCCTTCCTTCAGGGAGCGGTGCGCGAGATAAGGGATCGCCTGCCGGGGATGATGACTCTTATCGCCCTGGCTATCTCGGTCGCGTTTGCCTATAGCGCGGCGGTTGCGCTCGGTTATTCGGGGATGCCGCTTTGGGAAGAGCTCGCCACCCTGGTGACGATCATGCTTCTCGGCCACTGGATCGAGATGCGCTCGATCTCCCAGGCGCAGGGAGCGTTGAAGGAGCTGGCCAAGCTGCTTCCCGCGACTGCCGTTCGTGTCAACGAGTCGGGTTCCGAGGAAGAGGTTCCAGTCGCGGATCTAGGGGTCGGGGACATGCTGCTCATCCGTCCCGGCGCACACATTCCCGCTGACGGCACCGTGGTACAAGGTTCGAGCAGCGTAGACGAGGCGCTGATTACCGGGGAATCGCGGCCGGTGGAGAAAAAAGCCGGCGCGAAGGTGATCGCCGGTGCCGTGAACGGCTCCGGCTCGCTTCGCGTCAAGGTTACCGGCACGGGCGCAGCAACAGCGGTTGCCGGGATAATGCGGCTGGTGGAGCAGGCGCAGCGGTCGCGCTCGAAAGCCCAGGCGCTCGCCGACCGTGCCGCCTACTTTCTCACCATCGTCGCGCTACTCTCGGGAGTCGGAACTCTCGCCGCCTGGCTGTTGCTGCGGCCGGGTGACACCGCGTTCGCTATCGAGCGAATGGTCACGGTGCTGGTCGTCGCCTGTCCACACGCTCTCGGACTCGCGATTCCGCTCGTGATCGCGATCTCGACCACACTCGGCGCGCAGAGCGGATTGCTCATTCGCGACCGCCGGGGGCTCGAGGAAGCGCGCAATCTGACGACGGTGGTTTTCGACAAGACCGGCACTCTCACTCGCGGCGAGTTCGGCGTGGTCGATGTCGTCACCGCTGACTCCATCGAGCCCGACGATGCGCTACGTATCGCCGCGGCACTGGAATCCGACTCCGAGCACGCGATAGCGCAGGGGATCGTGCGAAGCGCGAGGGAAAGAGGCATCTCGTTCCCGAGGGCGGAGGGCTTCGAGGCGATTCCCGGCAAGGGAGCCCGCGCTCACGTCGACCAGCGCGAGTTTTTCATCGGGGGCCCGGCGTTGCTCAGGACGAAAAAAGTGGAGCTTCCAGCGTCCTTCGTCGCCGCGAAAGAGCAGGCCGACGGGAACGGACAAGCCGCGATCTTCCTGTTCGAGCGCGACAAACCGATCGCATGCTTCATCATCGCGGACGTAGTGCGCGAAGAGTCGAAGGAGGCTATCGGATCGCTTCACGATGCAGGGATCGAAGTCGTGATGATGACCGGCGACGCGACCTCTGTAGCGAGCGGCGTCGCGCGGAAACTCGGCATCGACCGGGTATTCGCCGAGGTGCTTCCGGAGCAGAAAGCCGGGAAGATCGCCGAGCTGCAGGCCGCGGGAAAGCGCGTGGCGATGGTTGGGGATGGGGTGAACGACGCTCCAGCTCTCGTTCAGGCCGACGTGGGAGTCGCAATCGGGGCGGGGACGGATGTCGCGGTCGAGTCGGCCGACATTGTGCTGGTCCGCAGCGATCCGCGCGACGTTCCGCGCATCATCCAGCTCAGCCGCGCCAGCTATCGCAAGATGATCCAGAATCTATGGTGGGCTGCCGGGTACAACGTTGTCGCCATCCCCCTCGGCGCGGGCGTCCTCGCGTCTCAGGGGTTAGTGCTGTCGCCCGCGATTGCGGCGGTTCTCATGTCGGCAAGCACTGTCATCGTCGCCGCCAACGCTCAGCTGCTGAGGAGAACGCGGCTCGGCTGACCACGCTGGGCACCGCGGGTGAATCTCGAATGGCTCAGGCGACATCGCTGCGTGGGGAGACGACAGCATTCAGCTGATGCTCGCGCCACAGGGAGTAGATCGCGGGCAAGACGATGAGGGTAAGCGCGGCGCTGGTAATCAACCCTCCAACCATCGGAGCCGCGATGCGCTTGAGAACATCCGAGCCTGTCTGCTGACTCCAGAGTATCGGCACAAGCGACAGCGTAACGGCCGCGACGGTCATCATCTTGGGCCGGAGTCGCTCGACGGCTCCAAACTCGATTGCCCCGCGCAAGTCCTCGCGAGTCGGCTTAACCCCTTCCACTGCCCGCTCTTCCACGAGCGCTTTCAAGATTCGCATTTCCCGGTTTATCGGGTGGG
>CAZSNV010000339.1:0-5081 GCA_964608035.1 uncultured Gemmatimonadaceae bacterium
CAGCCCCCGCGTCAGTCCGCTCGAAGCGCGGTGCGCGCCTCTGTCTCGGTCAGCGCCTCGGCAACGCTCGTCATCAGGTCATCAGCCGCAAATGGTTTCGTGAGCAACCGCGCGGCGGGGATCGGGGCTCCTTGCAGCGCGAGCTCGTCGGAGGAATAGCCGGACATGAACACGATCGGTACCGTCGGCCAGCGTTCGTGGACGCGCCGGGCCAGCTCCACTCCGCTCATGCCGGCCATCTTCACGTCCGTCAACAGGAGATGCGGGGCACCCAGCCGTTCGATGAGCTTGAGGGCCTTGGTTCCGTCGGTGGCCTGGAGAACCCGATAGCCCTCGCGCTGCAGGATTCTCGAGGCGATCGCTCGCACGGCGTGCTCGTCGTCGGCCACGAGGACCGTTGCACTTGCCGGGGCGTTAGCAGCGCGGCCCCTTCGCCGGGGCCGAAGGCTCGCCGGTTGCGCGTTCGTGGCGGCTGGCAGATACACGGTAAATGTCGATCCCATCTTTGGGGCGCTGGTGACCCGGATGAAGCCATGATTCTGCACGAGCACGCCGAGGACCGCCGCGAGTCCGAGCCCGGTGCCCCGGCCAATCGGCTTCGTCGTGAAGAACGGCTCGAAGACCCTGGCCTGCAGAGCCTCATCCATGCCCAGACCGGTATCGCACACCTGGAGGGTCGCGTACTGCCCAGCCGGAATGGTGCTGCCGTCGGCTGCTTTGAGGCCAGCCGGGAGATTCGCTGCAGCAGTGGTTATGGTGAGCGTGCCACCGTCGGGCATCGCATCGCGTGCATTGAGGGCGAGGTTGATGATGACCTGCTCGAGCTGCCCTGGATCGACGCTTACCGCCGGCGCGTCACCGCCCGTCAGCTTGAGTTGCTGGTTGTCGCCGAGCAGGCGACGCAGCAACGCCCGGGCGTCCCGGACTGCTACGCCGATGTCCAGCACTTCGGGCCGGTTCACTTCACGTCGGCTGAAGGCGAGCAGTTGACGGGTGACGGCATTGGCCCGGTTGGCCGCCTTGACGATCTGCTGCACATCCTCTGTCGCGTCCTCGGCCAGCCGCTTGTCCCGCATCAGGAAATCCGCGAATCCAATGATGACCTGCAGCATGTTGTTGACCTCGTGCGCAACGCCACCGGCGAGTGTGCCGACCAACTCCATGCGCTGCGCCGCGTGCAGCCGTTCCTCCAGCTGGCGAGCGGCCTGCTCCGCCGCGAGTCGCTCCGTGATGTCCCTGACGACGAGGTGTGCCGATGGGCGGCCGTGGTCCATGAATGCAACCGCGCGGACTTCGACCTGGAGGTCGGCGCCATCGAGCCGATGCAGCGTGTCGCGCACGGGAGGTGCGATCGTGACGACACCGTTGTCATCGGTGAGTTGTGTCTGAATGCCCTTGAGGTGGGGCGGGTCGAGGATCTTGTCGATGGACAAGCCGACGACCTGTGCGCGCCGCGTCGCTCCCGCGAGCCTGACGGCCGACGCGTTGGCGAGGACCACTCGTTCACCGTCGTGCACGAGGATTGCATCGGGGGCCAGCTCGACCAGCTGCTCGAAGCGCTCGTCGACACTCGGGCGGGCACGGCGCGAAATCATCCGTGCTCCACGGTTGTGCCGCCGCGTTGGCGAACTTCTGCGGAGTAGCGGGTGCCGTTGCGACTCAGGTAGCGAAGTTGTACCAGGCGCCCCAGGATCGGCTCGATGAAGTCAGGCTGAAGGGTCGTGTGCTTCGACACGTCCTTTGCCGAAAGCTTCCCCGATCTGATCACCGTATCCAGCACCAGGACCTCCTGTTCGGTCAATCCTGGATGCTGAGGTGCGGGGATGCGTGCCTGGCGTGTGGGCATGCCGGTAAAGATGCCGTCGTAATCCCGAAGTGACTCGCGCAGCTGGATTCCGGAGGTCGTGATGTCGTAGAGACGGAATTCACGGCTGTGGGCGCTCCCTCGCATTTTCACCACGACCAGCGCCTTCCTGAGCTCGCCCTCGATTTCCATGTAGCGCTGGCTCAGGATGTCGTCCGTCAGGAAGGAGACCTGATGGCCGGTGATCTGGAGCCCCGGGTTGCCAAGGGTCTCGACCACCTCGACGGTCGAGAACATTGTGACACCCAGGCCGGTAAGCGCGCCGATGAGCCGGTACAGGGACTCGCGGAAGTCCTCGCGAAACGCCGGCGCCAACGCCATCTCGAAGCCGGAGATGGAGTCGATGACGACCCGCTTGGCGCCGATCTCCTCGACCGCGGTCCGGATCTCATCGAGGGTTTCGTCCACGGAGAGATCGAGGGGCCGCAGATAGATGATGCGCAAGCGGTCATCGGCTACCGCCGCGCGCAGGTCCACATCCACGCCCTTGGCGCGCTTGAGGTAAACGTTGGGGTGTTCCTCGAAGATCGCTATCACCGCGGGCTCTCCGGCGGCGAGTCCGGCAGCGATGAACTTCATCGCGAATGTCGTCTTGCCGGCGCCGGTCGGACCGGCCAGGACCAATGAATCACCGGCCGGTATGCCGCCTCCCATCATTTCGTCCAGCCCGATGATTCCGGTCGAGAGTCGTGGCGCGCTCGTCGCGGGGACGTGGTCGAAGCGCTGGGTAATGCGAGGAAATATCTGTACCCCGTTTGTGGTGATGCGCAGCGTGTGCATACCGGGCATCGATGCCATTCCACGGGCCTTCATCACCTGGAACCGCCGGACGACCGAGTTCCTGTTCACTTCCTGCGATAGCCAGAAAACGCCGTCCGCGACCGTGAACACAGGACTCCGGAGCTCCTCTGTTGCGTACTCGCCGATAATGAGCGCGGTGATCTCCCAGGTGGTCAGGTGCATCGCCAGTCGCTGAACGAAGTGCTCGAGGTCACGGGTGGATGAGTCGGGGCCGTGAGCGCGAGTCAATGAACGGAAGGAGTCCACCACCACGGTCGAGGGGTGGAGTCGGTCGACCTCCTCGGTGATGCGAGCCATCACCTCATCCAGGTCACCGCTCAGGGCCTCCTCGGTCAGGTTGAGAAAGTGCACGTCCTTGTCGACGCGGGACGCATCGAAGAAGCTGAACAGCTGTTGGTACTTGAGCATCTTCAACGACGTCTCGCCCAGCAGGGTGATGAAGAGTCCGGGCCGCGATGTGGTCGCGTTGGCGAACAGCAACTGCATCGCCAGGGTCGTCTTGCCCGAGCCGGGACCACCGGCAATGATGTTGAGCGAAAGTGTCGGCAAGCCTCCGCCCAGTACTTCGTCGAGCCCTGTGACGCCGGTATACAGGAGCTCCAGTTTGGGGCGTTCCCTTGCCGATCGCTTCCCGTTTCTGGCCATCATGCGTCCTCGGACTGGGTGCTCACGACTCCGCGCGGGCTCGGTGTTCCCACCTGGTTCACCAGGTGGATGGCCATGTCATCGCCAACAATGCGACCGAGCAAGTCGATCAACACCGTGGCAACCGTCACCATGCTGGCCGCCACTTCGCCGGCACCGTGCGTCCTGGCCGTCGCCGCGATCAGGGCCTCTTCTCCTCCCACACACTGCAGGTTGCCGAGACACGAGTGCTCGGCCCGCGCGATACCGAGCGAACGGTTCAGCAGCGCGTGGTATCCGCTCGCGCCAATCCATCGCCCGAGCGCTGTGCTGAGCCCGCCCCAGAGACGGTCGGCTCCCGCCGCAACGTCTTCGGGTGTTCGCGAGTCGCCAGCAACGCCGTGCCAGAGCTGGCGAGCCGCCTCCGGCGCGGCCCGGTACGCGAACTCACTCACGACCATGCGCCGTTAGGCGCGGCGGACCGCGTCAGCATGACCGGCGAGGCCGGACCTCCGTGACCGCGAGGCCCCCGGCCAGGGTGACCTTGGACGTCTCCGACGCTGCGTGGCGTCATCGACAGACAGGCCGTCTTCGCTCGCCCAAGCGTGATTCGGTCGAACTGCCTGCCTGCGATCGCCATTCAGAGGGGTCGAAGGACACAAACAGGGAACCGTGCGGTACGGGGCTCTTGTCGAGCCGCCAACCGCCCGCGTCCCCGAACCCTCGAACACTGCTCTTTACCCGCGCTTCCATCAATCCGTCGGACGAACGTACCGGCATCCATCCAAGGAGCGACTCGGAGCCGGCTTCTCTCGAGGAGGGGCGGTGCGGACGTGGACGCCGGAAGCCGTTGCCCGTTCCCTGCGGTCCTCGCAACTTGCGTCGTCATGGTCGAACCCGGTCTCACCCACGCTCGGCGACCGTCCGAAGTCGAATCGCGACCTGCGCCGCGCCAGGCAGATATTGAGGCGTTCCTCACCCACCTGAGGAAGGAGCGCGACGTGTCGGCAAACACGCTCCGTGCTTACTCGAAGGACCTGCTGAACCTGGAGACTTTCCTCGGATCGCAGCTCGGTGCGTCGTGGACGTGGGACCAGGTTGACCGGCTCGTGCTGCGCGGATTCCTCGGGTACCTGACGAGGATGGGGCTATCGAAGCGGAGCACTACCCGCTCGCTCTCCGCCGTCCGCACGTTCTTCAAGTTCCTGCACCGCGAGGACATCGTGGCCGTGAATCCAGCGCGTGCCGTGTCGAGTCCGAAGCTCGACAAGCACCTCCCGGCGTGGCTCGACAGAAAGCAGGTGCAGATGCTGTTCGACATGGCCGAGCTGCGGGCGAAGGAGGGAGACTTCGCTGATGTGCGCAACCTGGCGATCGTGGAGTTGTTCTACTCGACCGGCATGCGCCTGTCGGAGTTGCAAGGCGTGAATCGCGCCGACCTGGACCTGATCGCGCAGCAGGTGAAGGTGCGCGGCAAGGGTCGCAAGGAGCGCATCCTCCCGGTTGGCGACAAGGCGGTCCTCGCGCTGCGCAACTATGAGGCGAAGCGGGATGAACTTGCGCGGCGGTGGGGTGGCAAGGCGGAAAAGTCGGCCTGGTTCCTCGGGCCACGCGGAAAGCGCCTTTCGGTTCGCGGAGTCCAGCTGATCGTGACGACTTTCCTGAAGCGGCTCGACGAGAATGCGGGCCTGTCGACGCACTCGCTCCGCCATTCCTTCGCGACGCATCTGCTCGACGCCGGCGCCGATCTCCGGGCGGTCCAGGAACTGCTCGGCCACGCCTCGATCTCGAC
>CAZSNV010000340.1:0-5076 GCA_964608035.1 uncultured Gemmatimonadaceae bacterium
GGTTGACGACGGGGACCAGCGCCGCGCCGAGCGCGAGCCCCAGGGCGGCGCTGAGCGGTCCGGCGAGACGGGCGAGAAGCTCGTCGTCCCAGGTCGACCGCGTCCGGCTGACGAGCCGACCGACCACCGTGCGCACGAGCCACCCGGCGATCTTGCCGAACAACACGCCTAACGCGACGATGGCCAGGAGCGACAGCCACTGGAACCAGGTCAGACCCAGCGGGCCATACCGCTGCAGGAATTCGGGGACGTCCATGAAGAGGAGCTGCGAGCCGCGGTCAGGCTGAAGGGTTGTCTGGCGTCATGCAACAAGCAGCGCGCAACTCACATCTCACATCTCACATCTCACATCTCACATCCTGGCTTTTGACCGGTCCTCGTAGGGGCGCAACCACCAGTCGAAGAACGTCCAGGTCCGATTCCACGAATCGATCTGGTCCGGTGAGTCGTCGCGTTCCCACGTCGTCGGATTCACGCGGCGGTTGAACGTGTGCCCCACGCTCGAGGGGCCCGGCGCCGGATCGACGTAGATCTTCGTTTCCGCCAGGTCGGGTTTGAGCGCGCGAAGCTTCCACACCAGTTGCTGGTCCTCGACATAGTCCACGTCGGTGTCGTTGGTCGCGACGTGCACGAGGATCGGCACCTTGAGCTTCTCGACGTGGTAGAGCGGCGAGCGATCGATGTACAGCGCCTTTTTTTCGTGCGGCAATCCCTGGACCTCTTTCTGGGTCGAAAACTGCCACTGATATCCCGGGCCTTTGTAGCCGAGACGGAAAACAAGGTTCGTAACCGGTACCATCGCCGCGCCGGCCTTGAACGGATGCTGGTCACGGAACAGCAGCAGGGAAGCGATGTAGCCACCGTGGCTCCAGCCCATGATGCCGATCCGCTCCGGATCGACGTGCGGTAACGTCTTCAGGTACGCGACCGCCGAGGCGACGTCGTCGAGCTCCTTTCCGCCGTAGTCGATGGCGTTGTAGTGCGCGGCGCCGAAACCGGTGCTGCCGCGATATTCCGGCGCGATGATGACATACCCGCGCTGGATCGCTTCCTTCACGAACGGGAAGAGCCGGTAGCTCCACCAGCTGCCGTGCACGCCGCCGTGGACCCAGACCATGGCCGCGTGACCGCGAGCGCCACGCTTCTGCAGCGGCTGGTACAGCGACGCGGGAATCTCCATGCCGTCGACGCTGCTCTTGTACTTCACGTTCGTGTATTCCAGCACACCGCGGCTCTTCGCGACGGTTGTGCTCTCGGCGACAATGCGCTGCTGGATCTGCTGCTCGAAGTCGGCGGGTCGATGATCTTCCGGCCGGTTGCTGACGAAGAGCTGCCGCGCCCGCGCGGTGTCGGTGATGACCGTCTGGCTTCCACGCCCGCCACCTCGACCCCCGCGGCCGGTGTCCTGTGCGCCGGCGGGCGACGATGGAATCAAAACGACGAGAGTCAGTGAGATCGCGCCAGCGGCGCGGATGACCTGGCCAGGTGGGCTGAACATGAAGTCGCTCCGAACACAGGGGAGGCGTGCAATCACAACGCGCCGCCAGAACTTAATGAAAGAGTGAGGAGTGAAGGGAAGTCTCCTCACTCCTCACTCTTCACACCTCACCGTTGTCGAGGAATATCTCCTCAACCGAATGCCCGAAGAGTTTGCCGATGCGGATGGCCAGGGGAAGGCTCGGGTCGTACTTGCCGGTCTCGATGCTGTTGACCGTTTGTCGGGACACGGCAAGGCGATCGGCCAGCTCTGCCTGTGACCAGTCACGTTCGGCGCGCAGAACCTTGAGTCGGTTCTTCACGAGTAGCGTTTCCGCGCGATGACCACTCCGCCGAAATACAGCATGGGGAGCATGGCCCAGACGTGCCGATAGCTCCAGTCATCACGATTGAGCGTGATGGCGAGTTCCATGAGCCCCAGCGTCATGATCAGGAGCAGGGCGAGCACGAACGCAAAGGCCAGTGCCTCGAGCTGGATGCGTTTCTCCAGTTCATCGAGTTCGCGCGCGCCGCGGATAATGGTGAGGAGTGCCATGCCGGCGATTGGGTCGGCGCCAGCGCGGCGGCGACGCGCGCCCACGTCGGAACCGACGGGCTTTCGAGTACGAACCTCGCGCCCACCCAGGCGGCGAACCACGCGGCGACCCAGAGCATCGGGTGGGCGAGAAGAGGGGTGGGGGTGGCAACCGATTTGGCCGACATGTGGACTCCTCCAGGGTAAAGTGACGTGGACTATAAGTAAAGGACACTTTACATAAAGTCAAGGGCGCTGTCGACGCCTGCACGGTGTTGGCTCCGCGGGAGAGCAGATTTGTGCGTTCCCCGTCGCGCCCGCTCATGACTTGATCTGTCGCGATGAGCAGAGCGGCCCAGTTGCGCGTACATCGGGAGCGTCGCAGTGTGACCCGCTACCCAAGCGCGTCACCATTTCTTCACCGCCCTCCCAGGATCATCCATGTCGCGTCGCATCGTTGCGACCCGTCTCGCCGCCGTGTTATCGCTGGCCCTCACCTCACCCGTGATCGCGCAGCAGAAGGTCGACGAGGAGTACACGAAGCAGATCAAGCAATTCCTGCGCGATCCGCGCATTACCACGGAATTCGTCGATCACCTGCCGGCATCATCTACAGTGCCCACGCCGCTCAAGCACTTCGGGCACATCATGGGCGCCTGGGGTGTTCTCGATAAAGCCGAGGCGATGCAGGCGTATTACGAGGCGATCGCGAAGGCCGCGCCGGGGCGAACCAGGTTCTGGAAGCTCGGCAAGACCGAAGAAGGTCGCGACATGGTCGCGCTCGTGATCGCGAGCGAAGAGACGATCCGCAACCTCGATCGCTATCGCTCCGACATCGACGCGCTCACGGATGCACGGAAGACCACCGAAGCGCAGGCGAGGGCGATCATCAAGCGGGCCAAGCCGATCTACTATGTCACCAGCGGGATGCACTCTCCCGAGCTTGGCGGCCCACAGATGCTGATGGAGCTCGCGTACCGGATGGTGGTGAGCGAGATGCCGCTCATCCAGAACATCCGCAACAACGTGATCACCATCATCACCCCGGTCATCGAGGTCGACGGCCGCGAGAAGGTGGTCGACGCGTACAACTATTCCAAGGCGAATCCCGGCGTGAATCGCGGGCAGCTCATGATGTACTGGGGCAAGTACGTCCAGCATGACAACAACCGCGACGGGATGGGGCAGTTCCTGGCCTTGACGCGGCACGTCCAGAAGTTCACGCTCGAGTGGAAGCCGACAATCCTGCACGACCTCCACGAGGCGCAGACGCTGCTGTACTCCTCGACGGGCACGGGTCCCTATAACGAAGGGATCGACGCCATCACCGTGAACGAATGGTGGATCCTTGCCCAGAACGACGTCATCGAGATGACGAAGCGCGGCGTGCCCGGCGTGTGGACATACGGCTTCTACGACGGCTGGACGCCGAACTACATGTTCTTCATGGCCCACATGCATAACGCGACGGGCCGCTTCTATGAAGTGCAAAGTTACGGCCCGGATACCATGACGGTCGGCGGTGGGCAGAGCCGCGAATGGTATCGCCCGAACCCGACGCCAAGGAACGTCGCCTGGGGACCGCGCAACAATGTGAACATCCAGCAGTCGGCATTGCTGTTCTCGCTGGACCGGACGGCGAAGGACCGTGAGTTCTTCCTCGAGAACTACTGGCTCAAGAACAAGCGCGCCGTCGCGAAAGGCACCGAGGGGCCGGTGCACGGCTGGGTGATACCGGCATCGCAGCGCCGCAAGGCCGACGCGGCCACGCTGGTGAACGACCTCAAGGCGCAGGGTGTCGAGTTTCACACCGCGACGAATGCGTTCAAGAGCGGCACGGTCGATGTGCAGGCCGGCGACTGGATCATTCGCGGCGACCAGCCGTATCGCACGGTCACCGACATCTACATGTCGATCCAGCGCTTCGCCCCGCAGAACCCGTCGCCCTACGATGATACGGGCTGGACGCTGCAATACACGCGTAACGTCGTGGTGAGTGAACTGCGCGACGCGTCGTCGCTCACCCAGCCGATGAAGCCAGTCACGGGCAAGGCAGTCGCGCCGGGTGGCATCACGGGGACCGGCGCCACTGTCGTCGTCGAGCACACGGGTGACAACAACCTGGTCACTTTCCGTTATCGACTGAAGGACGTGAAGATGTCAGCCGCCGAAGAGGATTTCGACGCGGGAGGAAAGCGGTTCAGGGCCGGTGCAATCATCATCACGGGCGCCAACGCGTCGCAGCTTGATCCCGTCCTCAAGGAGCTGGGGCTCAGCGCCTGGGCCATGAGCGCCGCGCCTAACGTGGCATCGCACGACCTGGATATCCCGCGCATCCTGTACCTGCACAGCTGGAGTCGCACGCAGGATGAGGGATGGGTCCGCGCGGCGCTGGAGACCTTCGGGGTGCCGTTTACCTACATGGCCGACAAGGAACTGGCGACCATGAGCGACCTCAGGTCCCGGTTCGACGTGGTCATCTATCCGCACGTCGGTGGAACAGCGCAGTCGGCGGTCTCCGGCATTCCGGTGACCGGCACGCAGCCCATTCCGTACCGCAAGACCGCGGCGACACCGTCGTTCGGCACGCCCGATTCCACGAGCGACATCCGTGGCGGGATGGGCATCCCGGGACTGATGAACCTCTACAAGTTCGTCGAGCAGGGTGGCACGCTGATCACGGAAGGATCCACGTCGACGATCTTCCCGGAGTACAACCTCTCGACCGGTATCACGGTGGAGAATCCGGCCGGCCTGTTCGTCCGTGGCTCGATCATTCGCGGCATGGTGTCCGATCCGCGGAGCCCGCTCGCTTACGGCATCGGCGAGAACCAGATCCCAGTCTACTTCAACCAGGGGCCGGTCCTGAACGCCGGCGGAGGCGTCAACCTGGGCGGATTCGGCGGTCGCGGCGCCAGCGTGAGTCAGAACACGTCGCCGATGTCGAATCCGCCGGCGGTGTCCGCGTTCCCGTCGTTAGGTGGAACGGGCATGGGTGGTGAGGCGGCGCCGGCCGGCCGCGGTCGTGCGCGCGCGGAAGGTGCGGGCGCGGGCGGACGAGCCGG
>CAZSNV010000341.1:0-5038 GCA_964608035.1 uncultured Gemmatimonadaceae bacterium
CGGTCGTGCACGCGCACCCGCCGGTCGCGACGGGTTTCGCGGTGGCGGGCCTCGGGCTCCCCGGCGACGTGCTGCCGGAACTCACCGTGCAGCTGGGCGAAGTGCCGTTCATCCCGTACGCGACGCCAGGAACCGATGCCTTGCCGAACGCCATGGCCCCCTGGCTGCCTAACTATGACGCATTTCTCCTCGCCAATCATGGGGCGACGACCCTGGGCCGCACGCTGGCCGAGGCGCACCAGCGGATGGAGAGCCTGGAGCACGGCGCGAATATCCTCTTGACGGCGCGACTGCTGGGACGCGTTAATGCGTTGCGGGCCGAGGACGTCCGTGTTCTGGAAGCGGCCCGCCAGCGGGACCGGGATGCGTCGCCGTCGGTTGCAACGGCGCCTGGCGGTGATTCGGGGAGGGAAGCATGACGCCGAGTGTGAAAGCGATGCCAAACGCCATGGAAGAATTGAACGCCCTGCTCGAGGAGCGGGCCCGTTACGAGCGCTGGATGGCGCAGCTGACGGCGAAACGCGAGCAGACGCCACCACACGTATTCGAGCGCGTCCGCACGGACTACGCCGCGCGCCTCGACAACGTGATGGGCCAGTTGCGGAGCCGGGGCGAGGGCGTGCAGCTCACGGCAGCCACGCTGGAAGAACGCGTGGCCGCGCTCACGACCGAGGAATCCCTGCGCCGCGATGCCCGCACCGAGATCGAACTTCGATCGATGGTCGGCGAGTACAGCACCGAGCGGGCCGCATCCGAGTTGGCGGTGTGCGATGGCGACATCGGCCGCCTGGAAACGGAACGCACCTCGGCGACCACCGAGCTGCGGCGCCTGCAGGAGATTCTTTCGCTCATCACGCAGCAACCCGCAGCGCGCCCGGCTGCCCCTGCCGCCCCGGCCCAACCCGCGGCGCGTCCGTTAGGCGCTCCAATGCCGCGGGCCGCGTCGGATTCCACGGTCGATGAGCTGGCGTTCCTGAACTCGCTCGTGGATCGGCCGGAGAGCGCGCCACCGCCGTCGCCGCAGCCGGTTCCGTCGCCGCGCATCGAGGACTTTCCGCTCGTGACCAGCCTGGAGAGATCCGAACGAGCCGAGCAACAGGCGGAGGCAGCGCGCGACACGCAGACGATGCGCGAGGCCGGGACGCCGGCGTTTCTCAAGGGCATGCCGACCGAGCAGGTGAAGACGCTCAAGTGCCAGGAATGCGGCACGATGAACTATCCGACCGAGTGGTATTGTGAACGGTGCGGCGGAGAGTTGGCGGCTATGTGAAAATGAACCGAGGGTCGAGGCTCGAGGCTTGAGGCTCGAGGAAAGGAAAAAGGGTCGAGAGCTTAGCTCTTGACCCTTTTGACTTCGTCCTTCTCTCGAGCCTCAAGCCTCGACCCTAGCTATTTCTTAACCGTGTCCAAGCGGCCCTTATACCGACCGGCCGCGTTCCGGTGGATCAGGCCTTTGCGCGCGGCGCGATCGAGCAACTGGATCGCGCGCTTCTTGTCGGCAGTGGACGAACTATCCGTCTGGGCCTTCTTCAGGGCGGTGCGAAGGGCGGAACGCTGAGCACGATTACGGATCGCGGCCGCGCGTGATTTCCGAAGGTGCTTGGCCGCCGATGCAATTCTTGGCAAGGAATGAACTCCAGTAAGGCGAAAAACGGTGTCGGTTTTGAACCGCGAAGCATAGGCCTGAAGGGGTCGTATGTCAAGCAACGACAGTGAATTGGGTCACCTCGCGACTTTGACTATGTACTGGCACTGCCTTAGCTTGCGCGGAATCACGAACGGGAGCGTTTGACTCCCGTCGCCCGTCCCCCGTCCCCCGTCCCCCGTCGCTCATTGGCCGAGCTCGACAACTTTCTACTAGCTGTTCCGGTGCTGCTGTTCTCCATGGTGGCCCATGAGTACGCGCACGGATATGCAGCCCTCAAGC
The DNA here is from genome assembly GCA_964608035.1 of uncultured Gemmatimonadaceae bacterium. Taxonomy (GTDB): domain Bacteria; phylum Gemmatimonadota; class Gemmatimonadetes; order Gemmatimonadales; family Gemmatimonadaceae; genus JABWBJ01. The sequence goes on from CAZSNV010000341.1 coordinate 1,928, forward strand.
AGGGCGACCCGACCGCTCAGGAGCTTGGTCGGCTCACGTGGAATCCGATCAAGCACATCGATCCGTTCATGACCATCCTGATGCCCGTCATGCTGTACTGGGCGTCGAATGGGCAATTCATCTTCGGTGGCGCCAAGCCTGTGCCGGTGAACCCGCGCAATTATCGGAACTACAAGCGCGGCGACATCATCGTGTCGCTGGCGGGCATTGTCACCAACCTGCTCCTGTTCCCGCTGTGCGCGCTGATGATTGTCGTCCTGGGATTGTTGGGCCGTCTCATCCCGCCCGGCGTTGACACGCTGGCGCTGCTGCAGTCGATGATGGTGCAGGGCATCCTGTTCAATCTCGTGCTGGCCGTCTTCAACCTGCTGCCGATCCCACCGCTGGATGGATCGCACGTCATGAAGTGGTTAATGCCGCCAGCGTGGTCACTACGGTACCAGCAGCTTGGTAAGTATGGCATCGTCGTCCTGCTGCTGCTGCTGTGGACCGACATCGGGAAACCGTTCTTCGCCTTCTGGATGAAGCCGGTGACGCTGCTCGGCGAAGCCGCTATTCAGGCTGTCTTGCCGTACTTCCTCAAGTCACCCTACGCGATGGGAATCGGATGACCGCGACGGCACAATCGGGTGAGCCGTTTGTCGTCGAACTGCAGCAGTTCGAGGGACCGCTCGACTTGCTGCTCACCTTGATCCGCGACGAGCGGGTCGACATCTACGACATCCCGATTGCCCGCATCGCCGAGCAATTCCTGGCGCGCATCCGTACGCTGGCGATCGACCAGGCGGCGGAGTATCTCGAGATGGCGGCGCGCCTCCTGCGCATCAAGGCGCAGCTCCTGCTCCCGCGCAATCAGGATGATGAATCGTGGGAGGACCCGCGCGCGGAACTCGTGCGCCGACTCCTCGAGTATCAGCAGGTGCGCGAAATCTCCGATCATCTCGCGCGCATGGCGGAGGAGCGGCGTTCCCGGTTCGCCCGGGCATGGTTGCCCTCGCAGTGGGTGGAGCCGCCACCCGCGCCGCTGTCGCTTTCACTGGGTGAGTTGCTGTCGGCAGTCGATCGGGTCCTGCGGTTCGCGCGCGAGCCTCACCTGCACGACGTGGTTCCGCGCCCGCTCGACGTCGACGGCGCCATCCTGACCATCCGATCGTTGCTGGAACTGCGCGCCCGCGCGCGCTGGTACGACGTCGTCCGTCCCTCGGCGGAGTCGTGGGAAGTGCTGTCGGCACTGCTCGCGCTCCTTGAACTGGCCCGGCGTGGCGAGTTGCGCCTTCGTCAGGCCGTCCCCTTTGGCTCCTTGGTGATCACACGTGAATCCGCTGGCCAGGCTGCTTGAGGCGGCGCTCTTCGCGAGCAACCGCCCGGTCCCGGTGGAAGAGCTCGCGGGACTGGACTCCGAGGCGTCGCCGGCCGCGGTGCGCGCCGCGTTAGGCGAGATCCGCGACACCTATCAGGCGAACGGGCACGGGGTGGAGCTGGTGGAGCTCGGCGAGGGGTGGCAGGTGCTGACCCGTCCCGAGTACACCGACGCCATCGAGCGCGCGCAGCTGGCGGCGAGACCGCATCGCCTGTCGGGAGCGGCGCTGGAAACGCTGGCCATCGTCGCCTATCGCCAGCCGATTGGCCGCGCCGACATCGAGGAGATCCGCGGCGTGAACTGTGGCGCGATCCTGAAGTCGCTTCAGGAACGGGCGTTGATCGATGTGACTGGACGCGGTGATGGGATGGGTCGTCCGCTCCTTTACGGTACCACTCCCCTGTTCCTCGAGCAGTTTGCGTTGCGCCACCTCGAGGAACTCCCGCGCGCGGACGAACTGGCCGTGACGCTGCGCGTGGAGCCTCGCGCGATCTGATGCCGGCGACGATGCGGCTCCACCGCGCGCTGGCGCGGGCGGGTCTCGCATCCCGGCGGAAGGCGGAAGTGCTGATCGGTGAGGGGCGCGTCAGGGTCAACGGATCCATCGCGCACATCGGCCAGGGTGTCGACCCGAATGCGGACCTCGTGGAGGTCGATGGCCGTCGCGTGAACCTTCGCGCCGTCCCCTCGGTCTGGATCGTCCTCCACAAGCCGGCAGGCGTGATGACGACGCGCTCCGATCCGCAGAAGCGAAGCACGGTGTTCGAGCTGGTGCGGGATGTCCCGGGCCTCGTGTACGTGGGACGGCTGGACCTCGAGACGGAAGGCGTGCTGTTGCTCACCACGGACGGGGACGCCGCGAATCGCCTGACGCATCCGCGGGCGGGCATCGAGCGTGTCTACGTGGCCACGGTTACCGGCGACGCGCGCAGTGCCGCGGAACGGGCGCGGCGCGGAGTCATGCTGGACGATGGACTCGTATTGCCGAAGCGGGTGACGGTCCGCGCCGCTCCGGACGGGAAATGGTCCTTCGAGGTGGTGATTGCCGAAGGGAGAAAGCGGGAAGTTCGCCGCTTGTGCCGCGAGCTTGGCCTGAAGGTTGAGCGCCTGGTTCGCACGTCGTTCGGTCCGGTGACGCTGGGTACCATGCCGTCGGGGACGACGCGAGCGCTGACGGCGAAAGAGCGGACTGCGCTTGAAAAGTTGATCGGGCACCCGATATCGGGTTGAAGTAGACAGGATCGATATGCTGCTTACTGCTTACTGCTTACTGCTTACTGCTTGCTGCGTGCTGCTAGGACTGGTGCGGGGCTGGAGCTCTTTCCCACGAGGATCCTGTGAACGAACGAAGCAAAGGAGCGGCAGCGACTACGACGGCGGTAGACACGTCCCTGGTGCAGGGCGTGCTGCAGCAGGTCGCGAGGCGCGTGGTGGGTCAGGAGTACATGGTCGAGCGGCTGCTCATCAGCCTGCTCACCGGAGGGCATGTCCTGCTGGAGGGCGTGCCTGGCCTGGCGAAAACGCTGACCGTGCGCACCCTCGCCGAAACCATCAACACCACGTTTCACCGGATCCAGTTCACTCCCGACCTGCTGCCGGCCGACGTGCTCGGCACCCAGGTATTCGACCAGTCGCGCGGTTCGTTCTCGATCAAGAAAGGTCCGATCTTCGCCAACATCGTGCTGGCCGACGAGATCAACCGCGCGCCTGCCAAGGTGCAGGCGGCGCTGCTCGAAGCGATGCAGGAGAAG
>CAZSNV010000342.1:0-4985 GCA_964608035.1 uncultured Gemmatimonadaceae bacterium
CGAAGATCTGGCACTTCTGCCACGTGATGCCCGGTGCGGTGATCGGTGAACGCTGCAACCTCGGCCAGAACGTGGTCGTGATGCCCGGGACGAAACTGGGCAGCAACGTGAAGGTGCAGAACAACGTCTCGATCTATGAAGGCGTGGAGCTCGAGGACGATGTGTTCTGCGGGCCATCGATGGTGTTCACCAACGTGATCAACCCGCGCAGTCATGTGTCGCGAAAGGATGAGTACAAGCGCACCCTCGTCAGGCGCGGCGCGTCGATCGGCGCGAACGCCACGATTGTCTGTGGGGTCACGCTGGGCGAGTACTCGTTCGTGGGTGCCGGCGCAGTCGTGACGCGCGACGTGGCTCCGTACGCGGTGGTCACGGGCATCCCGGCGCGGCGGACGGGGTGGGCGTGTCAGTGCGGGGAAATGCTGAGGCCAGAGGCCAGAGGCCAGAGGCTGGAGAGTCGCGTCCCGGTTGTCTGTCGTGCGTGCGGAACGCGGTACGCCCTCGAGGGAGAAGCACTGCACCGGGCGACTGAATGAGCGGCGCCGTTCGACTGGCATTGGTCGGCTGCGGACGGATCGCCGGCACCCATTTCGACGCCATTCGAGAGGTGGATGGCCTCGATCTGGTTGCCGTGTGCGACGTCGTCGAGCAGCGCGCTCGCGAAGCCGGTCAGCAGAATGACATGCCGTGGTTCACGTCGTATCCAAAGATGCTCGCCGAGGTGGAATGCGATGCCGTGGCCATCTGCACGCCGAGTGGACTGCATCCGCAACACGGCATTCTGGCGGCGCGCGCGGGCAAGCACGTCATCTGTGAAAAGCCGATGGCCATCACGCTGTCGGCGGCCGACGAACTCGTTCACGCCTGCGACGAGCACGGCGTGCACCTCTTCGTGATCAAGCAGAACCGGCTCAATCCTGCCGTTCAACTGGTCAAGCGTGCGCTCGACAAAGGTCGTTTCGGGCGGTTGTACCTGGCCAACACGACGGTGCGATGGACGCGTCCGCAGGAGTACTACGATCAGGCGCCGTGGCGCGGGACCTGGGAATTCGACGGCGGCGCCTTCATGAACCAGGCGTCGCACTATGTGGATCTCATCCAGTGGCTCGCCGGCCCGGTGGAAAGCGTGATGGCCAAGACCGCGACACTGGCGCGCCGCATTGAGACGGAAGACACGGGCATCGCCGTACTGCGATTCCGGTCGGGCGCCCTTGGGGTCATCGAGGTGACGATGCTGACGTATCCGAAGAACCTCGAGGGATCGCTGACCCTGCTGGGTGAGAAGGGTACCGTGCGGATCGGCGGCACCGCGGTCAACCGCATCGAGCACTGGACCTTCGCCGACGAAGACGAAGATGACGCGCTGGTCGCGACCGCCGGCACGAACCCGCCCAGCGTGTACGGTTTTGGGCATGCCGGCTACTACCGCAATGTGTTGGCGGTGCTTCGCGGCGAGGCGGTGCCGGAGACCGACGGCCGAGCGGGACGCAAATCGCTCGAGCTGATCCTCGGGATCTACGAGTCGGCGAAGACGGGGCGGGACGTTCCCTTGCCGCTCAAGGTGTAGGAAAATGCAAAATGCAGAATGCAAAATGCAAAATGCAGAATGGGAGAGCGGCTACAGGACCAGCTGCTGCCTAACGCTCTGGTAATCGCAAACGGATCGAAACCCCCGCAACCTTGTTGAAATAGCGCAACTCAGGTCCCAGATTTCAACCTCCGCATCTCATTTTGCATTTTGCATTCTGCATTCCTCATTCTGCATGCCTATGGCCGTCCCTCTGCTCGACCTCCGCGCCCAGCACTCCCTGATCAAGGATGAAGTGGTCAGTGCGATGATGCGGGTCGTCGAGGACCAGCTGTTCATCCTCGGTCCTCCCGTTCAGCAGCTCGAGGAGGAAATCGCTCGGCTGAGTCACACCAGGCACGCGATCGGATGCGCCAGCGGCACCGACGCGCTCCTTCTGGCGCTTCGCGCGCTGAACATCGGCCGCGGCGACGAAGTCGTGACGACACCGTTCACGTTCTTTGCGACGGCCGGAACGGTTCACAACGTCGGCGCGAAGCCCGTCTTCTGCGACATCGACCGGGCCACGTTCAACATGGTCCCGGCCGCGGCCGCGGCGGCATGCACGAGTCGCACCAGGGCGATCATTCCCGTCGACCTGTTTGGCCAGATAGCGCCGCTCGAGTACATCGCGTCGATGGCGCCGGGCGTGCCGATCATCGAGGACGCGGCCCAGACCATCGGCGCATCGCGGATGATCGACGGCGAGCGCAGGATGGCAGGGGAGATCGCCACCGTCGGCACGTTCAGCTTCTTCCCGTCGAAGAATCTTGGCGGCTACGGGGACGGCGGCATGATGGTCACCCAGGATGACGCGCTGGCCAAGCGACTGAAGCGGCTGCGCGTGCATGGCGGCATGCAGATGTACCATCACGACGAGGTGGGATACAACAGCCGTCTCGATTCGCTGCAGGCCGCGGTGCTGCACGCGAAACTGCGCCATCTTTCGCACTGGAGCGCCGCGCGCCGGGCGAATGCGGCGTACTACACGTCGGCCTTCTCGGACGTTGCCGAGCTGCACACGCCGGTGATCGATCCAGCCAATGAGTCCATCTTCAACCAGTACACGCTCCGCGCCGAGCGGCGCGATGACCTCCAGGCACACTTGAAGGCGAAGGGAATCGGCTCCGCTGTCTATTACCCCGTTCCGCTGCACCTGCAGCCCTGCTTCGATTACCTGGGCTACAAGGCAGGGGCATTTCCGGAATCGGAACGTGCAGCCAAAGAAGTACTCTCCCTGCCCATCTACCCGGAACTGACGTCAGCTCAGCTGGACGAGGTCATCGCAGCGGTCCGTGCCTTCTATGGTCGCTGAGGCGTCCTTTGGGGGACGTCCGGCCGCCTACTCAGTCACCATGAGAGACGAACTTTTATCGAAGATCCGGGACCGCCGGGCTGTCGTTGGCGTGGTGGGACTTGGCTACGTTGGCCTTCCGCTGGCGATGGAGTTTGCCGGCGCCGGCTTTCACGTCATTGGTTTCGACGTCAGCGACCGTCTGGTGCGAGACCTCATGGCCGGCACGTCGCACATCCAGGACGTTCCGGACGAAGCCGTGGCGAAGCACGTCGCGTCAGGCACGTTCGAGGCAACGACGGACGAGAAATGGCTCGGCCGTTGCGACGCGATTTCCATCGCCGTCCCGACCCCGCTGTCCAAGACGCGCGATCCGGACATGAGCTACGTGAACGCGGCTACCGAGACGGTGACGCGCAACAGTCACCCGGGCATGGTCATCGTGCTGGAAAGCACGACGTATCCAGGCACGACGCGCGAAGTCCTACAACCGCGGCTCGAGCGGGAAGGACGCCGGATTGGTGAGGACACGTTTCTTGCTTTCAGCCCGGAGCGCGTCGATCCAGGAAATCCGACGTGGCGCACGAAGAACACGCCGAAGGTTGTCGGTGGAATCACCGCGGCGTGCACGGAAGTGGCGGCGGCTCTGTACGCCGCGTGCATCGATACGGTGGTTCCGGTCGCCAGCGCCGAGTCGGCGGAGCTGGTGAAACTGCTCGAGAACACGTTCCGCGCCGTGAACATCGGCCTGGTGAACGAAATGGCGATCGTCTGCGACAAACTCGGGGTGAACGTCTGGGAAGTCATCGACGCCGCCGCGACGAAACCCTTTGGGTTCATGCGATTCACCCCAGGTCCGGGCATCGGCGGACACTGCATCCCGCTGGACCCGCATTACCTCGCCTGGAAGATGCGCACGCTGAACTACAAGACGCGCTTCATCGACCTGGCGAGTGAGATCAACTCCGAAATGCCGGAGTACGTGGTCCGCAAGGTTGCGACGGCGCTGAACGATGACGAGCGCTCGGTGAAGGGAAGCCGTGTCCTCATCCTGGGCATCGCGTACAAGCGCGACATCGATGACATGCGGGAGAGCCCGGCCCTCGACGTGATGCGCCTCCTCGAGGAGCGAGGCGCCCAGGTCGACTACCACGATCCGTGGGTGGCGTCGTTCCGGGAGAACGGCCATTCCAAATCCGGCGTGCCGCTGAATCAGGAAGTCCTGGAGCGCGCAGACGCCGTGGTCATCATCACGGATCACTCGGGAGTGGACTACCAGATGGTGGCCGATCACGCCCGCGTAATTGTCGACACCCGGAACGCCACGTCGAAGCTCAGGCCATCGCGCGCGCGCATCGTTCCGCTGGCCGCCGACCGGCTGTCCGACAAGGCGTGATCGGCACCCGAGCACAGCGACTACCGTGAACATCTCCGTCATTGGTACCGGCTACGTCGGACTCGTCGTCGGCGCGTGCCTCGCCGAAACCGGCAACGACGTCACGTGCGCCGATACGGACGCTGAGAAGATCGACGGGCTGACGAAAAACGTCATGCCGATCTTCGAGCCCGGCCTCGATACGATGGTTGAGCGCAACCAGCGGCAGGGGCGTCTTCAGTTCACGACCGGCATCGCCGACGCCATCGCCCGCGCCGACGTGGTCTTCATCGCGGTTGGCACGCCGCCCGACGAGGACGGATCGGCCGATCTGCGACATGTGCTTGGAGTCGCGGACGAGATCGGGCGGCACATGAAGCGCGAACTGGTCATTGTGACGAAATCCACGGTGCCAGTTGGAACGGCCGCCAAAGTGTCGGCCGCCGTTGCGGCCCATGCGCAGCTGCCGTTCCATTTGTGCAGCAATCCCGAGTTCCTCAAGGAAGGCGCCGCGCTCGAAGATTTCATGAAGCCCGATCGCGTAGTGCTTGGCGTAGAATCCGATCATGCGCGCAGCGTCATGGCCGAGCTGTATGCCCCGTTCGTCCGCACCGGCAAGCCAATCATCTTCATGGATATTCCGTCCGCCGAGATGACGAAGTATGCGGCGAACGCGATGCTGGCCACGCGCATCTCCTTCATGAACGAAATCGCCGCGCTCTGCGAGCGCGTCGGCGCCAACGTGGACC
>CAZSNV010000343.1:0-4975 GCA_964608035.1 uncultured Gemmatimonadaceae bacterium
GGTCTATGAATGGCGAACTGCGTCGTGTGTACGCCAACGGCGATGCCGCCCGCTCCGGAATCGATGTAGTAGCGCGTGAGCGCGGCCTGGCGCCGTGCGTCGAGCGTGCGTCGCGGAGTGAGCGCCAGCGGATGCGCCGGAATCACCCAGCCGCGAAGCAGATGCCGTCGGACGTTCAGAAGCTTCCCTCGCGCTGCTCAAAATGCGTCGGCTTCCCAAGCGTGACGCCGCCGTGCGTCACCCAATCGGCTACCCACGCGATCAGTCGCGACGACGTAACGGACGGCAGTCCCCAGAGCGCCTGCGCCCGGCTCGTGTTGCTCAACAGCGCGTCGGCAGCTTCGGTGCCCGTGAATACAGGCTCGCGTCCGAACAAACGCCCGAATTCATGTGCGACGTCACGGACCGCCAGCACCTCGGGGCCGGCAACGTTCACCACGAACGGCGGCACCGCGGCGTGCGCGAGGCACTGGATGATTTGCGTGGCAGCATCGCGCTGCCAGATGACGTTCACAAAGCCCATGCGCAGTTCGACGGGCGTCCCGGCGGCCACCTTCAACGCCAGGTCCACCAGTACGCCATAGCGAAGGTCGACGGCGTAGTTCAGCCTGACGATCGCGATTGGCGTGCCGCGTGTTCGTGAGGCGTGCTCGAGCACCCGCTCCCGTCCAAGGCAGGACCAGGCATATTCGCCGACCGGTCCGGCAGGGTCGTCTTCGCTCGAGCCTTCACCTTGTGCCGGTGTCAACGGATACACGTTCCCGGTCGAGAGGGCGACAATGCGCGAACCGCGGAACCGGTCCGCTACCAGCGCCGGCACCACCGTGTTGGTGACCCAGGTGGTCGAGGGCAGCGCAAGCGTCCCGAACTTCTGGCCAGCCAGGAAGATCACGTTAGGCGTTTCGGGAAGCGAAGCGAGCGATGCCCAGTCGGTCAGGTCAGCGCTCACCACCTCCACACCCGACTCGACCAGCTGGTCGACCAGCGAGCCGGTTCCAAATCGCGACACGGCCAGTACGCGCCGGGAATCGCCGGCCTGATCTGCCGCCCGCCGAACCATCCGCGCGACCGACGGACCCATTTTCCCCCCGGCCCCCAGGATTGCCACGTCTCCAGGACATTCCTGCAGGGCGCGAACCACGCCCGACGAGGGACGCGACAGGATCTCCTCGAGCTCTGCTTCGCCGCGCGGAGTCTGATCGCCGCGATCGCCCGCGATCACGACGGCTGCGGCCCTGGATCGCCGCCGCCGGCCGGCGGGGTCGACAGTATGGGATCTGCCACCGATCGACCTGTCGGCTCGGCGGTGCCAACGAATCCGTTGTGCCGGTGTGTCCCATCACAGAAAGGCTTGGTCGACGACCCACCACACCGGCACAATGCGATCGAACGCCCCGGCTCGGGTACCAGCGTATTCCCGTCGGCGTCAACGACCGTAACCTCCGCCGCTTCGTTGGCGGCGATCACGTATGGCCCGTTGCGCTTGAGGCGGATCGTGATGCTCACGTTCTCTTGGCTCGTCGTTCGGACGCGGAGGCGCCGCTTCGCCTAGAGTACGGTGGCGGCCCCGCGATCTCAACGCGACCGGTCACGGGACCGTTCATTCTATACCGGAAATGACTGGCCGAGGCTGGTCATTTCCGGTGACATTATTGGGAACCTGCGCGGGGCCCCACTCAGATGTGGGATCACCAGTAACCGTTCGGCGATCAATGCGATTCATTGTCAGCACCGTCGTCACGCTTTCCGCCCTTGTCCTCGAGCCGGCGAGCGCGCAGGACACCACCCGCACTCGTGCCGATTCAGGCCGGCGGCTCGATCGCATGACCATCACCGCGACGCGTCCCCCGCTGACGACCGCGGTGGGTGGCGTTGGTGTGCTGGTCATATCGCCGGACTCCATGAGGCTGACGGCGTCACCAGTGCTGTCCGATGCGCTCCGGGAGATCCCGTTCGTGCTCGTGAGGCAGAACTCGCGCGGCGAGAACGAGATTTCCATTCGCGGGTCGGATTCGCGCCACCAGGTCGTCCTCTACGACGGCATCCCGCTGACACTGGGCTGGGACAGCCGCACCGATCCCTCGCTCATTCCGATGGGAGGGGCCCGCAGCATCGCTGTGGCCCGCGGGCTGTCCACGCTCCTGCAGGGACCTAACGTGATCGCCGGCGCGGTGGCCGTGGACCTGAACCGCGGCGACAGCGACAACACCGTGGAGACCAGCGCCCAGGTGAGGACTGGCGTCGACCAGGTGGGGGCCAGCGCGCTCTTTGGTTCGGTGGTGCGCCCATGGTACTCGGCGGGAGGCAAGTTCACGCTGCGGGCCGGCGGCGGGTACAGCTCGCGCGACGGCTTCCCGCTCAGCGGGAAGATTTCGGACCAGTACGCGTCCAACCACGAGCGCACCAACAGCGACTTCGAGGAAATCCAGGCGTACCTGGGTCTGCGCTATACCACGGACGCCGGCCAGTGGCTGGCAGCGTCCGCGAGCGGATTCAAGGCAGAGCGGGGTGTCCCCCCCGAGCTCCACATCGCGGAGCCGCGGCTCTGGCGGTATCCCGACACGCGCCGGATCATCGGCGTGTTTTCCGGCGGCCTGGGACGCAAACGCACGCCGTTTGGCAGCGGCGATGTGGAGTTCGTCATGGCGGTGAACGACGGCAGCCAGCAGATCGACAATTACACCTCGGCGACGTACAGCCAGGTCGATGCGACGGAATACGGCGACGAGCGCACGGTCACCATGCGGGTCGAGGCGGATCACTCGCTCGGGCGCGGCGAATGGCGGAATGCGTTTACGCTGGCCACCATCAACTATCGCGAGCAGTTCGATACGGATCCGGCGAGCAAGTACCGGCAGCAGCTCTCGAGTCTGGCGACGGAGCTGGACTATCCGTTATGGGGGCTCCTCCGCGCCAACGTTGGCGCGGCGCTCGAATCCGCAGAGACACCTCTGGCCGGCGGCCGCGTCACGCAGCCGAAACTGGATGCCGGAGCGTTCCGTGTCGGGTTAAGCACCGTGCTTTCCAGCGGTGTACGCCTGCACGCGGCTGCAAATCGGCGCTCACGATTCCCGGCGCTGCGCGAACTGTACTCCGGGGCGTTGAATCGCTTCGAGCCGAGCCCCAACCTCGAGCCAGAGCGTTTTGCCGGACTGGAGGCTGGCGCGACGATGTTTGCCTCGGGCGCGCAGCTGCAGGGCGTCTTCTTCAGCAACACCCTTTCCGACGCCATACTGCGAATCACCCGGCCTGATGGGAAATTTCAGCGGATCAACCGTGATCGGCTGAAGAGCAGTGGCATCGAGCTGCTTGGGAACTGGAGCGGTGAGACGGTGACGCTTGGGGCCGATTTCATGTTCCAGCATGTGCGGGTCTCGGATCCGGCTGCGTCGGGGGCCGCGCGTCGTCCGGAGAACGTTCCGGAACTGGGCGCCGGCGTGAACCTCGACGTGAGGTTTGGGGAGTCGTTGGCCACGATGGGGCTCGACTACAAGGGCGCCCAGTACTGCCTGCATCCCGACCTTGGCCAGAACGTGAAGCTGCGCGCGCGCACGAGCACCGACGCCAGCCTGGCGCGGGAGTTCACGGTTCGGCGCACCGGGCTGCTCTCTCGTCTCCGGGCGGTGTTGGCGATCGACAACGCGTTCGATACGGCGATCTTCGACCAGTGTGGGTTGCCTGAGCCTGGGCGGACGATCCGGTTGGGAATGTCGCTGAGGTAGGATCAGAGCGATCAGCTGTCAGCGATTGGCTTGACGATTCCTCAATTAATCGTTTAGTTAATTCTGTGGAGCACACCCAGGCCACGGCCGAAAAGATCCTTGACGCCGCCGAGCGACTCTTCGCGACCAAGGGATTCTCCGCGACGACGATAAAGATGATCGCGGCAGAATCGCAGCAGAACTCAGCACTTATATACTATTATTACGACAGTAAGGCGACTCTATACAGACATGTGCTCGAAAGAGTCGTCGGACGGATATCGGCCGAAGCTTCCGGTCGCATCAACAAGGATTCAGAGCCAGAAAACGTCGTCACTGCTGTCGTCGAAAGCCAGGTCGCGGTCCTGACCGCGAACCCCCACCTCCCCGTTCTGCTCGCCCGGGAGCTGATCGACTGGAAAGCGGCACATGCCGAACCGGCGATCCGATCACTTTCCGCCGGGCTTTTCGAGCGACTTCGCACTGCGATCGAAACCGGGCAACGCCAAGGGATCTTCAGCAAGAGCGTGAACTCCCGCTTCGCCGCTATCTCGGTTGTCGCCCAGGTCGGATACCTCGTCCTTGCGAGCCCGGTCGCCGGAATCCTCCTGGGTCGCGGACCGGAGGGACCCACAAAGGAAGACGTAAACGCCTTTGGCCGACACGCAGCAGCTTTCTCGCTCGCTGCACTGCGCGATTACGAAACCTCCCCCGACAAGACCATTTCATGAATCGCGCCCTGGGCGGTGCCTTGGTCCTCGTCCTCATGGCTATCTCGGGCTGCGATCGACCTGACGGGACATCCGCGAGCGGCACCATCGAGTTCACGCAGACCGATGTCGCCGGCACGGTGCCTGCGCGGATTGACCGCATTCTTGTCGAAGAAGGCGCCACGGTCAGGGCCGGTGATACGCTCGCCGTGCTGACCCAGACAGGACTGCCGCAGGACATCCAGCAGAGACGGTCGCGGCTCGCAGCGGCCGAAGCCGAACTGGCTGACCTGATGCGTGGCGCGAGACCAGAGGAACTGGAACGTGCGCGCGCCGAACTTCGGAGCGCCGAGAGCGAGGCGGACCGCACAGCGGCCGACTCCGTGAGGCTGGCGCGTCTGCTCGCGGCCGGAGGCATCAGCCAGGCTGCGTTCGACGCATCCGTGACGGCGGCAAGGGTGGCGGGAGCGAGGCGAGACGCGGCTCGAGAGGCGCTCCTGCTGCTCCAGGCGGGGGCCCGCCCTGATAGAGTCGCGGCAGCGCGCGCCGCGGTCGGCAGCGCCC
>CAZSNV010000344.1:0-4865 GCA_964608035.1 uncultured Gemmatimonadaceae bacterium
GCGACCTTGCGCTTGTGTTTCAGGTCCTCCGCCAGGTAGACGGTCGCCATGCCGCCCTGGCCGAGCTCGCGCTCGATGCGATATCGGTCGGCGAGGGCGTCGGTGAGCCGGCTCATTTCACGCCTGACTGTTGAAGCAATCGCGATGACGTAAGCCCGTTCAGGATGACGTCGATGCCGCGCGCGTAAGCGTCCGGATTCGGGACGCGAATGACAAATCGCTGGCCGTCGCGAGTGACGTCGTAGTCGACGATGGTCGCAAATCCCGGCACGCTGAAAAGTGCCGCCGGCGCGGCGAGGGCGCGGCCTTCGCCCGTCGACACCGCAAGCGCGAAGACGGTGTCGCCCCGCCAGAACAGGAGTTCCTGACCGTTCCGGGACCAGTGAGGGTCCACTCCGGGGCCAATCGGAAATCGGCGACTGAGGTCCGGAAACGAAACCAGGTAGACATCGACACCGCCCTGATACGCCACCCATCGGCCGTCCGGAGAAAACTGCGGGTCATATTCCTCGGCTGCGGTCGCCGCAACCATGATTGGCGCGCCCGAGCCATCCGCCTTGACCGCTTTCACGTCGTTGGCGGTTGGACCGGATTCAGCAATGAGGATCCAGGTGGAGTCTCGGGACCAATCGTTCACCCACAGCTCGCGTCCGCGCTCTGCCGCGTAGAGCTGTGTCGCCGGCGCGCCACCGGCAGCAGGCTGCACCATGATTCGGGAACCATCCGGTGAAGAGCTTGCGTAGGCGATGCGCTCTCCGTCCGGAGACCACGCTGGAGACCACTGAGCGTCCGGGCCGAGCGTGAGCAGTTCCGATTGCCCCGATTCTGCGTCGATGAGCGAAATCCCCTGATCTCCCGGCCGATGGGTCACGGTGGCGACGCTCCGCCCGTCGGGCGACAGTACCGTCTGGTAGCCAACGTTAGGCGGTCCAACGGGCCCCAGTCGCCGCCCGGTGCGATCGAACCACCACAGTTGTTCGTCGTTCAATGCGACGCCTCGCACCATCGCCAGCGTGCCGTCGTTGGCCACCGCATACATCGCTCCTCCACCCCACGCGGAAACGCGAACTCCAGACTCGACGGCGAAGGCCTCGCCTTTCGCCTCTCGTGCGCCGAGGTCGAACGCTATCGCCGCCAATGCTCCAGTCTCCTCGACGAAGAGCACGTGACCGCTGGGCACGTAGCGTCCAAACGTCGCGCGCTCGCGAACGATCGTGCGCTCTTTGGTTTCGGTATCGAATAGGACGATCCGGGAATCGTGCCACTGACCGCTCGGACCAACCGCGGTGAAGAGCACGAGCCGGCCGCGGTCGAGCGCCTGTGGCCACTTGTGATAGGTTTCTCCCGTGAGCGTCACGGTCGTCAGTTGTTCTGGAGCTCCGCCTCCGACCGGTATACGCTGCAGGCCACCAATCCCGGCGCCGGCTTCAAAGACCACGCGATCCTGCTCGTCCCAGCTGGCGCTGCCCATGTAGCCGATCCGCGAGCCAGCGATCGCGGTGACCGCGCCGCCCTCGGCGGGGCTCCAGCGAAGCTGACGGTTCTGGCCGAAGCCTACCTTTGTGCCATCGGGCGAGAAGAACGGTTCCGTCCCGCCTTCGGACCCCGGTAAGGCGCTGGCCTCACTCCGATCGAGCCGCCGGACCCAGACCCGCCCCTCGGCGACGTACGCGAGCGTGCGTCCGTCGAGGGAGATCGCCAAGCCGGGAAGCTCGCCGTTGCCTAACGTGATCCCCCCAGGTATGGGCACTGTCAGTCGTACGATGGCACCAGGCGACGGCTTGACCACCACACCGCGCCCGTACCAGCCGGCCAGCACCGCAAGAACGATGGCTGCCGCCAGGACCGCGCCCACCTGCCGGACCGTGAAACGCCGGGCTGCGGCGACCGCCGCGCGCCGGCGTGTGCTACCTAACGCGGTGGTGGACGTTGCCCCCTGGAGCGCGGCGGCGAACTCGCCCGCCGTCGAGAACCGGTCGGCCGGGAGCTTGGCCAACGCCGTCAGCACCGCGTCGTCCACGTGCTCCGGTACCGACTTTCGCAGCTGCGTCAGTGGTCGCGGCTCATCGGTCAGGACTTTCGCGACGATGGCCTGCGCCGTCGGGCCGCTATGTGGTGGCTCGCCCGTCAGCATCTCGTACACCACGCACCCCAGCGCATAGATGTCGGTGCGGGCGTCGAGCGTGCGCTCCCCCATCGCCTGCTCGGGACTCATATAGTGCGGCGTCCCCAGCGACATCCCCGTTTCGGTCATCCGCGTGCCACCCTCGGTGCGGCTGGCCGCGAGTGCGATCCCGAAGTCCGCGACGAGCGCGCGCCCATCGAGCAGCAGGATGTTCTCGGGCTTGATGTCGCGGTGGATGATCCCCTGTCGGTGCGCGTAGTCCAGCGCGCCGGCGACCTCCGTGCCGAGTCGTACGGCATCGGCAATCGGAAGCTGCTTCTCCCTCGTCAAGCGGTCGCGGAGCGACTCACCCTGCACGAACGGCATCACATAGAACACCGTGCCATCGACCTCGCCCGAGTCGTGCAGTGGCAGGATGTGCGGATGCTGCAGGTTGGCGGTAGTCTTGATCTCGGCCAGAAACCGCTCGGCGCCTAACACGGCGGCGAGCTCCGGTTTCAGGACCTTGAGCGCCACCTTGCGGTCGTGCCTGAGGTCCTGTGCGAGGTAGACGTTCGCCATACCGCCTTGCCCCAACTCCCGCTCAATGCGGTACCGCTCGACAAGCGCGGCGGACAAGCGATGAATCATCGATTTCCCGCCGGATTCCCGGACGAACCTGACGCGGTGCGGAATTCCGTCATCCAGTTCCGGATCACCTTTACCTGGACGCGGCTGCCGGAGGCCAGCCGCATCATGAGGAACCGGCCGTCGGCGGCAACATCCCAGCTCTGGTCCCCATACAGGTCGCTGTACCAATCGCCGCGCAGCACCTCGCGCGAGGGCGCCGCTCCGAAGGACGCACCCCCAAGCACAGCGACGGCCATGATGCGGGCGCCGTTGCGGTAGAATAGTATCCGCCCATCGCGCGACCACATCGGTTCGGTACCACCACCGGTGGACACCACCCACGTAGCGTCGAGCGCGGGCCACGGTTGCACGTGGACTTCCTGATTGCCGGCTTCCCTGTTCTCGTACGCGAACCACTTGCCGTCGGGAGAGAACCGGCCACCCCGTTGCGTGCCCGGACGCTTCTGCGAGCGAATCGAGCGGTCCGACAGCGTGAGGAAGTGGAGATCGTCCTCCGCGAGGCCGTCGTCGCCCGCCGGCGCGCCATAGAACGCCAGCGTGGCACCGTCGCGGGAGACATCGGTGGGCCACGCGCCCCTGGAGAGCCCTGGATTGAGAACTTCCGGAGGCTGGCTGGCATCCGCTGCCTGCATCAGCAAACCGGCGTTAGGCGGTTCACCCCCGGCGAAGATCACGTGAGTGCCACCCGGTGTCCAGACGGGCTCTGTGTGCCCGATCTGTTTCCCCAGGCGCACCCGCTTTCCGGTGCGAAGGTCGGTCGTCCAGAGCCAATAGCGCGGCTCCGCCCCCCGGATTCCATGCACGAGCTGCGTCCCATTCGGTGAGAGGCGCGGCCAACGATATCGGCCGGGCGGCACGGCGAGCGCGTTCTCACTGCGGTCGGGCAGGACCCACACCAGTTCATGGAGCTGGCTGACGTCATCGAACCAGGCGACGGATCCGGCAGCGGAGACGCTCATGCTCCTCGTCACGTCCGGGACTGGAATCGGTGCCCCGATCAGCGTGAGGGCGCGAGCATCGAAGCGGGCAGCGCGTACCGGATCGTGTCCGAAAACGATCATCCCTTCCGCCACGAAGGCAGGGGGGACAACCGGCTCCGGGAGGACGCGTCGCTCGCCGGTGCGGAGGGAAACGACCGCAACTTGTGGCGATCGCGTCGCCTGACGCACGGTCACCATGACTCGATCGTCGTCGAGCGGGACCGGATTCTCGAATACTTCGCTGGCAGTGGAATCCGGCGACCCGAGGTGCGTTGACTCGCCGCCGTTCTCCGACAGGATCCAGACTCCTGAAAACGTCGTGGCGACGATACGACCCGGGAGCCAGCAGGCGCCGGTCAGGTACCAGGAGTCAGCGGCGAATCGGCCGATCGGGACGGGATCTCCTCCGTCGACACGAACTCGCCAGATCTCTCCCCCACGGACGAACGCGACCCACTGCCCATCAGGCGAGAAGAAGGGTCGCCGTCCGCCTCCGGGAACGACACGCGGCTCGAACTGATCGAGCCGCCGCACGATCAGCAGGTCGGCGTCGTTGGTCCGGCCGCTGAAAGCGACGGTGCGCCCGTCAGGGGATACCGCCGGCATGCCGTGCGAATCTTCGTTGATCGTGATGCCACGCAGTGTCGAGTCCAGATCGATAGTGAATCGCATGACGTCGCGGCTGTCCGGGGCAGACGGCTCGACCCCGCGCCACGTCAGGGCGGCGACGATCGATGCGGCGGCGAGCGCCAACGTCGCGACCGTGCGGCGGTCGCGAAGCCAGGCATTTGCGCCGCGCTGTCGGCTGGCCGGGACAGCCGTGCCGGTCGTGGTGAACGAGGGGTTGGCGAGCGCCGCTGCAAACGCGGCGGCCGATCCGAATCGGTCGGCGGGCAGCTTCTCCAGCGCCTGGGCCAGCGCGGCTGTGACGTTAGGCGGCACCGACTTGCGCAGCTCGCCGACGGGACGGGGCACATCCGTGATGATGCGCATGATCGTCTGCTGCGCGGAACCTCCCTCGTGTGGCGGCACGCCGGCGAGCATTTCGTAGAGCACGCTGGCCAGCGAGTAGATGTCGGACCGGCCGGTGATCTCCCGGTCGGCCGTCGCCTGCTCGGGCGACATGTAGT
>CAZSNV010000345.1:0-4861 GCA_964608035.1 uncultured Gemmatimonadaceae bacterium
GAGGATGTCGTATTCCGGAAAATGTCCTCGGGCGGTGTAGAGGATCGACGCGTCGTTGGCGATCGCCTCGGAAATGATCCCGTAGCCCGGCTTTGTCACCACCACGTCCGCCGCGCCCGCCACCCGTCACCTGAGCGCTCAGCCATGCGGGATACAGGCCGAAGCGCTCGTCGCTGCGCAGGGCCGTGTCGGCCGCGACCATGCGGGTCATGGTGCCACCGCCTAACGCCAGCGTGGGCGTGAACGTCATGCCCGACTTCCCCCAGAGCTGCGCCACGTCGTCATAACTCCGCGACAGCGTCGCCACTTTGGGCGAGAAACCGCGACGGCTCGTTCCGGTGGTATGCTCGGTCCCGTCGAGCCCCGACAGGGCAGCCGGATACACCTCGTGCGACGACGAGGACATGCCATTCGCCCGCGCGAACTCCGCGATCCGCTTCGCCTGGAGATCGGGCATGCGCACATACGCCTTGAGCACGTCGTGGCCGAGCGCCTTCGCGCGCTGCAGTTCCATCTCGAGGTGGGTCGAGTTGGCCACCGCGACGGCCATCTTGTAGTAGACCCGCTGCCATTCCATGAGGTAGCCGGCGGCGACAACGCGTGGACCAATGCGCACGCCGGCGTCGACGGCTTCCTTGTCCTCGACGCCTTCGTAGGGCGTGCTCCCCGGACTGCGCACCGTCGTGATGCCGAAGGCCAGCGCGGCGCGCTCGTGTGCTTCGCCGAGGTCCTTCTGCATGTGCGAATGGTATTCGATGAGTCCGGGCATCACGGTCCGCGTGCCGGCGTCGATGACACGGACGTTGGCGTGCGCTGCGTCTGAGTGGGGCGAGACCGAGGCGATGTACGCGCCCTCGATCACCACGTCCATGTTCTCCCGCGCGGCATCGCTCTTCATGTCGACGAGGCGGCCGGAATGGATGACGTACCGTTCCGTCGGCGCGGCTGGCGTATACGTCAGGTCCATTGGAACATCGCGAGGCTGCCCGCCCGCGACGTCAACGATGCGAAGCTTGTCCATCGACTGATACAGAATGGACTTCGAGTCGCCGGTCCATGTCGGCATGTACGCCATCTCGGTCGTCAGGCGGCGCGGTGCCGCGGTCGGTGCGCCCGCGCGCGACGTCGGAATGACCGAGAGCCTTCCTTCGTAGACGACGGCCATGCTCGAGCCATCCGGAGAAATCACCGGCCCGTTGCCGACGCGTGAGTCAATGGATTGATGGGGAACCGGCGTGTACCAGACCGAATCTCCGGCGGTGGCCGAGATCGACAGGATCTGGTTGGTGCCTTCGCGGAAGCGGCCCGAATACGGTGTCAGCGCGGCGATGACCACACGCTGTCCGTCCTTCGACCAGGATGGATTGCCCGGACCAAACAACGGACCGTGAATCTGTGTGACGACGCCGCTTGTGACGTCGACGACATTGACGCTGGCGCGCCGCCAGACGCCATCGACGTTGAGAAACGCGATGCGCCTCCCATCAGGCGACCAGGCGGCGCCCATGGCCGAACCTTCGGTACTCGTCAGGCGGCGTACTTGCCCGTTCGACTTGTCCCGCAACCATAGATCCAACAACTGGCCTCCTCGGTCGGTAGACCAGGCGAGGAAGCGACCATCGGGAGACCAGGCGGGTTCGGTGTCGAGGAAGCGGTCACGCGTGATGTTCTCAGGCTTACTGCCTAACGACATCAGCCAGAGGTCCCCAATGGCTGCAAAAGCCACCGTTCTGCCATCCGGTGACATTGCGGGGGACATGATCCCTTTGACGGGACGGGAGACGGGGGACGGGGGACGGGAGAGAGCGGGCACCGACGGTGAAGGGCGCGCTGCCATCACAGGGAGCGTTGCGGAGAACTCAATCGTTCGGCTGGAGTTTCCGTCGAGGGAACGGCGACGGATCTTGCCGTCGCTCACGTAGACGATCTCGTTTGCTGACGCCCACGAGGCACGGAACGGGAAGGCATTCTCCTCACCGGTCATGCCGCGACCGTCGACTTCGAGTTGACTCCCGATGCCGGCGGTGGAGTGGTAGACGATCTGCCCGCCGGGTCCCCAGGACGGCGCGTCGGCGCGCACACCCTCAGCCGAAACGCGGCGTTCGGCGCCAGTCGCCACATTCACAGACCAGATGGTCTGACCCCCGGCACGCGTCGAGATGAACGCGATCTCCCGGTCGTCAGGCGACCAGGTGGGCATGAAATCGTCGGCGCGTTCCTTCGTGACCTGGGTCAGCGCGCCCGAGCGAATATCCAGAATCCACACGTTGTAGTTGCCAGTACTGGCCCCGGGCTGGCCGGCGCTGATCGACTCGCCGCGATCCGACGAGAATGCGACCCTCGTGCCATCGTGCGACCAGGCAGGTTCGCGATCGTCGAAGGGACCACGCGTCAATTGCCGCTGATTCGTCCCATCGGTGGAAATCGCCCAGATGTCGTAGCCGCCATCGCGATAGCCCTGAAACGCGATTGTCCGGCCATCGGGCGCAAATGACGGATGCCTGGCATCGTTGTACGCGTCGGTGACCTGCCGCGCCGCGCCGCCGGCGGCAGGCAGCGTCCAGATCGATCCCTGAAGATCGATGACCAGTGTTCGGCCATCCGGTGAGATCCCCACCGACATCGACGTTCCTTCAGAGACCACGACCGATGTGTTCTGCGCGGGAGCGCCAAACACCAATACCGCCCCGATCAGCGAGGCCGAACGCACGATTCTGTAAGTCATGTCTTCATCATGGGAGGTCCAGCGCAAATCGTAGCACGTGGGCCGAGGAGACGCACGGGCCACTGTCGCGGCGGAGCGCACGATGGAAGTTCATTAAATGCTGAAACGAGCCCTGTTTGCGGTAGCGACAATTATTGCCTGCGCCGATCCGTCGGGGCCATCGACGCATCTCCATCAGCGGTTCCTCATTGCCGGCACGGAAGACGGTGCGATCGTCGTCGACCTGGATTGGCGCGGGATCATCAGGCGGAGCGGACCGCGATTCGTGTCGCAAGGCCCTTCGGCGCTGAATCGGCGGGGAGAGCTGATTACGACGGGCCGCCTGTCGGGCAACGCCACTGTCATGGCGGGTCTCGACGTCGAAACGGGTCTCGAGCTCTGGCGCACCGCCGTCAGCCAGGGGACCACGCCGGTCATTGTCGACGGAGTCGAACTTGCCGCGGCGATGATTGCGGCAAATCCATCGCGGCCGGAGGTCTTTCTCGCCCGCGCCGCACGGAGCGGGGTCATGGGCGTCGCCGGTTACGACTACGACAAGCACCGAGTGACACGTTTCTTCGGTCCGGTCAGCAACAGACTTCGCGCGATGGCCGCCACGCCGGCGACAACCGCGCATCCTGACGGCTGCCTGGCGCTGGCTCTGGATACGGGCACGGGCTCCAATACGCGGGCGTTTCTTCACCTCGCCTGCGGAACCGCCTACGAGGATCGCGACTCGATCCCGATCGAGCTGCCTTCGCGCCAGGTCGTACAGATGGAAACGAGCCCCGACGGGCGTGACCTGCTGGTGATGACGGACCTCGAGCTGCTCAAGCTCGATGCCGCGACCATGGTGGTGAAGGTCCGCGCGACACGCCCAATGAACGCGCCATTCTTCCTCTCACGCGCGACGGGAAGGCTCATCATTCCCGACGTGGGGTCATCGGCGGTGGCGAGCACGGGCATCATCTACCTGCTCGACGCCAATCTCGAGTTGTCCTCGATCATCGACCTCCGCGCGCTTCCGTTCGGGGAACGCCCCCTCGGGATACTTGGCGCCGAGGAGAGCCGCGACGGGAAATGGCTGTATATCGTTGGCGGTGTTCCGCGCGACGGGCCGCTCTACGGTCCAGAGGTGACCCACGTGCTGATCATCGACAAGACGACCGGGCTGGTCGTCGATTCGGTGAACCTGGAGACGTTTGGCGGGGGACGCCCGGTCCTCATTCCCTAGCTTGACCGCGGCTGGGCCGAACGGGATGTTCGATCGGTGCGTAGTAGGCAATAGGCCACAGGCCACACGCCGCAGGTCCCCTCCAGGTTCTCCCCACCAGCCCGGAACCACTTATGTCGAAACGAGTCCCCCGTTTGTCGTGGCACGCGCTTTCCCTGATGGCCATCTCCCTGGCCACTTCGCTCGTTGGCGCGCAGGGCGGCGGTCAGGCGGCCGCGGCGCCAATGATCAACCAGTCGAGCGACCCGCTCCTCCGCTCGTTCCGCTTCCGGAATATCGGTCCGGCCAGCATGGGCGGACGTATCGACGACATCGCCGTCTCCGAGAGCAATCCGAGCATCATCTACATCGGTTACGCGGTCGGCGGCGTCTGGAAGTCGGAGAACAACGGGACGACGTTCAACCCGGTCTTTGACACCTACGAAGTCGCGTCGATCGGCGACATAGCCATTCATCCGACAAATCCTGACATCGTCTACGTCGGGACGGGTGAGTCGAACAACCGCCAGACGTCGTCGTTCGGTGCCGGCATGTACAAGACCACCGACGGCGGAAAGACGTGGACCTACACCGGCCTGCGTGAGACCCAGTCGATCTCGCGCGTCGTGCTCGATCCGCGTAACCCGGAGACCGTGTACGTCGCGGCTTCGGGGCACCTGTACGGCCCCAATGAAGACCGCGGCGTCTACAAGAGCACGAACGGCGGCCGGACATGGACCAAGGTCAAATACGTCGACGAGAACACCGGCTTCACCGACCTGGCGATCGATCCGTCGAACCCGAACGTGCTCTATGGCGCGAGCTACCAGCGGCGCCGCACCACCTGCTGCTTCAGTGGCGGCGGGCCGGGCAGCGCGCTCTGGAAGACAACGAACGGCGGGACCTCCTGGACCAAGGTGACCGGTAATGGTCTGCCCCCGGGA
>CAZSNV010000346.1:0-4851 GCA_964608035.1 uncultured Gemmatimonadaceae bacterium
CCTCGAGCGCCCGATCGGGGGCGCCCGCGTCGGCCCGCGTGCGCGCGACCAGCAGCAACGCGTCCACGTCATGCGGCGCAACGAGGGCCAGCGCCTCGGCAAGACCGATGGCCTGCGCACCGCGCCCGAGCAGCACGAAGGCGCGCACTTCGCCGGCCAATGCCGCCTTTGAGGTGGCATTGATCAGCCGTGCCTGACGATACCGGTCCAGCGCCTCACCGTGCGCGCCCTTGCGGAGAAATACATCACCGAGCAGCGCCAGGCCTTCGGCGCGGTCGGCGCCCGCATCGAGCGCCTTCTGGATCTCCGCCATGGCGCGATCCAGATCGCCACTCGTCAGGCAGGACGCGGCAGCGGCATACGGCTGGCCGCCGGCCGCCGCGCCACTGTCCGGTACCGACGCCGGGGCCAGTTCCTCGAACAGCAACTCCAGCTGGCGGAGATCGAGCGTGAACTCGCGCACCGCCGCGTCGCGGCGGCCGCCATCCAGGTCGGGAGAGATCGCGAAGCGGGGGTTCTCGTATTCCAGGTCGATGGCCAGATCGAACTTCTGCGCGACGTAGTACGGGTCGAGCTCGAGTGCGCGCTTCGTCTCTCGCAGGGCGCCATTGAAGTCGCCGAGGGTCGACAGGGTGAAGCTCAGGTTGTAGTGCGCTTCGGCGTGATCGGGGCGGGCATCGATGGCGCGGCCGAACGCGTTGCGCGCGTCCTCGAACTGCCGCATCTCCGCCAGCACGAGTCCGACGCCATTCCAGGCGACGGGATGTTCCGGCTCGAGGCGGAGCACTTGCCGGTACGCTTCCAGGCCGAGCGGGAATTCCCGGCGCTTGAGCAGGAGGAGCGCGAGGTTCAGTCGCGCCTTGACGAACGCCGGTTGCACCTTGAGCGCGCGGCGGAACGCGTCGACTGCGCGGTCGTCGCGTCCGGCGTGAAACTGCGCGATACCGAGGTTGTTCAGCGCCAGCGCGTAGTGTGCGTCGAGCGAGACGGACCGCTCATAGCTCTCTAGGGCATCCGCGGCGCGGCCCGACTGGTGGAGCGCCACCCCGCGCTCATTCCACAGCTTCGGGCTGTCCACCTGCTCTTTCACCAGCTGCTCGTAGAGTTGTGTCGCAGCGGCGCCATCCTGCCGAAGCAAGTGCACCTCGGCCATCGCCTGGGTCACCAGGCCGCGATCTTCGCCGTGCTGGAGGGCGAGCGCGTATTCCCGGAGCGCCTGGGCGTGATAGCCCTTTTGCCTGAACGCGAGGCCAAGGTTGAAATGGGCGAGGGCGCCCCCGGGAACCGGTGCCGGCTCCGGGTCGGCCACCGGCGCGTCCAGGCGCCGGTCGAGGCTCAGGTTCGCTTCGGCGCGGCCTAACGAGGGATTCAGGCGCAGGGCGCGGCGGGCGGCCTCCGCCCCTTCGGTGTGATGCCCGAGGTCCCCGAGCACGAACCCGAGCAGGTACTGCACATCGGCATCGTCCGGGCGCCGGGCAGCAAGGTCGCGCAGCGTGACGAGGGCATCGTCCGACAGCCCGCGATGGTAGCTCAGCTCAGCGAGCAACAGGCGGAGGGCGTCATCATCGGGCCTTGCGTCGAGTGCCTGTCGCACCCAGCGATT
The DNA here is from genome assembly GCA_964608035.1 of uncultured Gemmatimonadaceae bacterium. Lineage (GTDB taxonomy): Bacteria > Gemmatimonadota > Gemmatimonadetes > Gemmatimonadales > Gemmatimonadaceae > JABWBJ01. The sequence continues at coordinate 1,604 of CAZSNV010000346.1, forward strand.
GGCCGTCTCGAGGTCGCCCCGGCGCTTGCAGGCGCGGGCCAGTTGGCCTAACGCGTGGACGTCGTCGGGCACGGCAGCCGCGAGGACCTCGAAGTGCGGGATGGCGCGGTCCGTCTCACCGGCAAGCAGGAGGGCATCAGCGAGCTGCCGGCGCGTCTCGCGGTCGGCCGGATCGTTGTCCAGGCGGCGGGTGAGATCGGCGACCGCGCGATCGAACAGGCCCGTCTCGCGCCAGGCGATGTGAAGGTTCCGCTCGGCGGTCGCCATGCGCGGATCGATCGACAACGCCCGGGTGAACGCAGCGACGGCTTCGTCGAGCATTCCCTTGTTGCAGTAAAGCACACCCAGGTTGTTGTGCGCTCCAGCGTCGTTCGGATCGACGCGCGCGGCAAACCCGCGCAGGACGGCGCGGTCGCGTTCGGACGGCAGGGCGGGCGGGGGGCGCATGCTCACGTCAGCGCCGTTCTGAAGTCGCGGCTTGCCGTCAGGCGAGCCGCACCGCCCGGAGGATGGCCTTCAGTGACGGGGCGTCGGGCAGCAGCAGGAAGAAGCCGCGCACGCGCGTTCCCTCGTCCCGCATGAAGAACTCGGTCTCGACGCAGAACACATAGTTCGGGTCATCGCCGAACTGCAGGTGCGCGGTCGTCAGCACTGCACGCGACATGTCGATCACCAGGCTGGGGGGGGACGGCAGCAGCATGATCCCCATGAAGTCGCTCAGGGCATTCATGTGCGCGCCACTGAGGATGTTGCCGGCCTCCATGATCGCCGACTGCTCGAGCTCTCCCAGCTCGGTGCAGCTGTTCGCAGGACGGCGCAGCATCATCTCGGCGACACGCATGGCAGTCTCGCGCGGGAACACCAGCAATGTCCGGCCTGTCAGGTCTCCGAGCATGTTCATCAGCACCGCCGCGACGGGTTCCTCGGGCATGCCGATGTGGGGAGGGACGTCCTCGAGCGGCGTGACGCTGATGCGCGGCACGCTGATCATGATCCGCTGCGACGTCATCAGCGACAGCGCCGTTGCCGCGTGCCCAGCGCCGATGTTCGCCACTTCCCGCAGGGCGTCCATCTGCATCGGCTTCAGGCTCAACAGTTCGTTCATCGCGTTCCCCTTACAGAAGACTGGTCGCCTCGAGGATCAGCGCGGGTACTCCATCGCCGAGGATCGTCGCACCGCTGAAGCACGACGCTGCTCCGCGAGCACTGTCGATCGGCTTGACCACGATCTCCTGTTGCCCGCGCAGCTGGTCCACGACGAGGCCCGCCCGCCTGTCCGCCACCTCCAATACGACGACTTGGCTCCCCTCGGCGTCCCGGACCGGAAGGTTCACGATCTGGCGCAGACTGAGGAGCGGCAGGACCTCGTCGCGCAGCACCAGGACGTCTATCCCGCGCACCCTTCGCACCACGGACGGCGTGAGCTGCAGCGTCTCCCGCACGTGGGTCAGGGGCAGTGCGTACGTCTCACTCCCGACCCGGGCCAACAGCGCCTGGATGATCGCCAGCGTGACCGGAAGGCGAATTGTGATCGAAGTCCCTTTTCCCAGCGCCGAACGTAACTCGACGGAGCCGCCGATCGAGCGCACGCGGCTCACCACGGCGTCGACTCCAACCCCCCGGCCCGACAGCGTGGTCACCTGCGCTGCCGTGGAGAAGCCGGGACGCGCAATCATCCTGAGCAGGTCTTCGTCGGAGAGTTCGGACCGCGCCGAATCGAGGACTCCCTCGGCCTGGCCCCGAGCCAGAATGTTGGCCCGATCGATTCCACGCCCGTCATCGGTGACGCGAATCACAACCGATGAACGGTCGCGCGCCGCCGAGAGGGTCAGCTTCCCTGTCCCCGGTTTGCCGGCCTGCACGCGCTCGTCAGGCTGTTCGAGGCCGTGATCGATCGCGTTGCGCAGCAGGTGGACCAGCGGATCGCCGATCTGGTCAAGGAGCGCCCGATCCAGTTCGATTTCCCGGCCTTCGATCGAGAAGTCCAGCTCCTTTCCTAACGAACGGGCCGCATCGCGAACCACGCGCGGGAACCGGTCGAAGACCTGCCAGACCGGAACCATCCTGCTCGACAAGATGCCGCTCTGCATTTCCCCGATGAGCCGGCCGACGACGCCCGTGGCGTCTTGCAGCACGGGGTCCGCGTGCTTCGACACAGACTGCTCGAGCCGGCCGCGCGCGATCACCAGCTCCCCCATGAGGTTCATCAGCCCGTCGAGACGGCGCAGGTCGATCCGCACGTAGCGCTGCAACGGCACCTTGAGGGCGCCTGCTGTCCAGGCCGAGTCCGCGCGGTCCATGGCGGCCGCTCGCGGATCCGCGGGTCGTCCTTCGCGCGCGATGCTGACCGACTCCACGAATCCGGCAGCACGCAACGTCTCTTCGATCAATTCCTGTGACGCGTTGGTGCGGACACGGAAGGCGAACGTCGACTCGAAGTGATCCTCGGCCAGCGCGCGCTCTTCAGGCACGACGGCAACCACGTCACCTAACGCGCGGGCGCGTTGCAGGACGAGCAGGGCCCGGGCGCCACGCAGCGCGGTGTCGCGCGACAACGTGACCGTGACCGCGAGTCCGTCACCCGGGGGGAGGAGGAACTCACCAACGGTTGCCGGCACGGCGTGAACGGCGGTTGCCCAGCCGCGCAACCGGGCACACACCGCATTGACATCCACATCGGCGGCGCGGCCGGCGACCGACACCTCAATCGCGCCCTCGAGCGCATCGGCGGCCTCGAACAGCAGCGGCGGGTCGTCGCTGCGCAGGCCGCGGCGCTCATCGCGCGCACTGGCGAGCAACGCTTCCATGTCGTGGGCCAGGTCAGCGACGGCAGCGTAGCCCATCACGCCGGCCATGCCCTTGATGGTGTGGACCGCGCGAAACGCGGCGTCTATCGCTTCGGCATCCCGCGGATCACGCTCGAGCCGGAGGAGCGCCTCGTTGACCGCAACGAGGTTGTCGCGACTCTCCGTGAGGAACAGCTCGGCGTAGCGGGCGGAGTCTTTCATCGTGACTCGTGACTAGCCACGAATCACTTATCCGAGAACGCGCTGCACCGCCTCGAGTACCCGGCTCGGTTGGAAAGGCTTGACGACGAAGTCTTTGGCCCCCGCCTGAATCGCCTCGACCACGAGCGCCTGCTGACCCATCGCGCTGCACATCAGCACCTTGGCCAGCGGGTCGAGCTTGGTGATCTCGCGGACCGCGTCGATGCCTCCCATGTCGGGCATGACGATGTCCATCGTCAC
>CAZSNV010000347.1:0-4837 GCA_964608035.1 uncultured Gemmatimonadaceae bacterium
CAGGCCGGACGTCATTTCACGTGCCGGCGGCGTTCGGGCAACTGATTCTGAGATAAAAGAGCCACGGAGGCTCATCCAATGGTCTAGACGCGAACGTCAAGCAGCCTGCTTGTCGTGGCGGCCGTTTCCAGACCAAATCAGCGATTGAGCTGCTTTTCGACTGGTGCCCGCAGTGACGGCAGGTACTTGAGCGCGTTGCGGTAATAGATCTTGCGAAGCACGTCATCCGGCAGGAAAACACCGTAGATCCGCCAGCGGCCCTGGAGGGGTGCGCCGAGCGGCGACAGCATCTGCGCCGGATGGTCGAAGTGCTCGTCGTCGGTCTCGAGGAACCGCCAGTGTGGCGTCCAGAACCGTTCGACGTCCCTGTCCGGACTGCCATCGCTGCCGAAGAGCGCCCGGTCCTGATACTTGATCAGCCACTTGCGCGCGGTGTAAGGCTGGCGCCCGAGCTCCTGGAATCGTGCTGAGAGCTCGACGTCGGCGTTCGGAAAACGATCGAGCAGATTGCCCGCGCGTTGCAGGTCCTCCGGCATGTTGGCCACGTGAGCGAGCACGAAGCGCGTCTTCGGATGCTTCGCGAGCATGCGCTCCTGGTGCTTCCAAATCTCACTGTAATGCGGCTGCCCGGTGGCGTGATAGTTATCGTTCGGGTCGCTGCGCCACTGACCTGCCTCATACCGCTCGTTCGCGGGACCGATCGGTTCCCAGCGCGCGATCGGGTCGCTGATGTGAATCATCACCGGTTTGCTGTACTTCGCACACATGGCCCAGATCGCGTCGAGACGGGGATCGTCGGCGTGGATGTAGGTCCTGTCCGGATTCTTCAGCTCGAGGCCGAGCGCCTTGTTGATCTTGAGCCCTTGTGCGCCCGCTTTGAACGCCCGTTCCAGTTCGGCCGCGGTCTTCTCGGTCCATCCCGGATTGTTGATGCCTTCCCAGACCGGCCGGGCAAAATGGACTATCCGATCCTTGTGCGGCGCGCCGACCTGCAGGTTTCTGTCGAGCGTCGCATACATTCCGCCGTCCATGTTGGCGATCGCCCCGATGCCGGCACGATCCATGACTGCAATCAGTTTCTGATAGTCCTGCGGCGTCTGCAGCGCCCGGCCGTGGAAGTGAAAGTCGATCGCCGGGAATCTGGCCTTCCCGATCTCGGTTCGGTTGACGACAAGCATGCTCTTCGGCATCGGACCCTGCTCGGGCGCCGGCTTGAAGTCCGGATGCGTCGGCTGCAGCGACGCGCCGGGCTGCTGGGCAGCCGGCGAGCCGAGCCAACCCGCGGTTCCCAGCAACAGCACTATGAGCACTACGGATGCACGCATGTTGACGACTCCCGGGCTGAGTATAGGGCAGTATGTGCCGCGACGAAGCCTGGAATCAGAGGGATGGCCGCGAGGAGCCTCGAGCAGGCGTATGCTGAGAGGCGTGCGGGCACCTTCATCAAAAAGAAACCGAGGGGCTTCGCCGCTGTGGGCACCCCAACGGCGACGACGGCGTTCGGGCAACTGATTCTGAGATAGGAGGGGGCGTCATGTTCCATCGCATGTCGGCCGCGACCGCGATTCTGCTGGTTTCCCTCCTGGCCTGGCAACGTGATGCCGTCAGCTACCAGGACCTGGTCCAGGTCAGCTACAGTCCAACCAGTGAAAACTTCCCCAATCCGGAAAGGGGTTTCTATCGTTTTGCAGCGGGCACGCCCACCAGTCCGCCGCTGGACGTGAAAACACTGCGGAGCTATCGGGATCAGGGTCAGACTCTCGTCTTCCGCCCCTATCTGATTCGTGACTTCAGGGAATCGGATATCTCGGAAGAGTTCCTCGACAGGATGCGGAAGGACTTTCAGACACTGCGCGAAACCGGACTGAAGACGCTGTTCAAGTTCCGGTACTCCACGGCCATCGGTCAGCCTGATGCCGACAAGGCACGTGTGTTCTCACATCTTGAACAGTTGGCACCGCTGTTCAGGGAATATCACGATGTCATCGCCGTGGCGCAGGCCGGCTTCATCGGTGCCTGGGGGGAATGGCATGCCTCCACCAACGATCTGGCCACGCCCGACAACATGCGGGACATCTTGCTCCGGGTGCTGGACATTCTTCCGGAAGAGCGCTTCGTGCAGATCCGCTCGCCCCGGCACAAGATGAACATCTTCAGGACCAACCTTCCGTTTCCCGACAAACGAGCCTTCGACGGATCGCCAGTTTCGAGAACGGGGTTTCACAACGACTGCTTTCTGGCCAGCCCCACCGATGTCGGCACCTATCAAATTCCGAACTATCCCGTCATCGACATCGATGGCGTGCTGACCGCGGACTGGATCAAGGCACAGTACCTCGCCAGAGAAACGCGGTTCGTTCCCATGGGCGGCGAAACCTGCGACCCCCGTCCCGACGCCGGCGACCGGTATCACTGTCCGACGGCTCTCCGGGAGATGGATCTTTTGAACTGGTCGTTCCTGAACTACAACTACTCCCGGCGCATTCTTGACACCTGGGTCGAACAGGGCTGCATGCGTGAGGTCGAGCGTCGTCTCGGCTACCGCCTGGCCATGCGTGCTGGCTCTTACAGCCGGACGGTCGCGCCCGGCGGCACGTTCCATGTGGATCTCGAGATGGTCAACGAGGGATTTGCCGCTCCCTACAATCCCCGTGAGGTCCAGGTGGTGTTGCGCCGTGTCGACAATCCGGGGCAGGTGGTGAAAGTGAACTTGCCGGACAGGCCGCGATACTGGCTGGGAGGTGAGGTGATCCGGCTTCGGCACGACCTGGGTATTCCGGGGGACCTGCCGGGCGGCGAGTACGACGTCCTGCTGAACCTGCCCGATCCTGCCGGCACGCTGCGGAACCGTCCCGAGTTCTCCATTCGCGTGGCCAACGCCGCGACGTGGGAGGCTTCGACTGGCTTCAACCGACTGAATCACCGGGTCATCATCGATGCCTCCGCTCGGGGCAGCGCCTACCGGGGTGATCTTGTGTTCACCTCGCGTTGATACCGGGCCCAAGCATCGGGCCCTCTGCCTTCGGCGTGAGCTTCCACTCGACGTTCGCGAACCGGGCGGCCTCTATCATTGGAGCAAGGAACGTGGTCTTGGCCACCTCGAAGGCGACGTCAAACACTGCGTAATCCGGACGCGCGCCGTCGACGTCGCTGAATCCGTATTCCTGCGACAACGAACGGGTCGTGTAGATGCCGCCGTTCTTCCGTCCGACATTCGGGTCGGCGGCCAGGGCGGCAACTGCACGCCCGACGAAGCACGGCGACTCGGATCCGCCCCAGCCCATGCCGGCGGCCTGTGGATTCTTCAACGCATCGCGCCAGTTTGCGTCGGTCACGCCGAAGCCGTCGAGGATCGCCTCAGTCCGCATGAAGCCCGGATTCACCGCCACGGCCGTTACCCCATGTTTTCCGAGCTCGTTCGCGAGCGCGAAGACGAGCCGCTTCAGCAGCGTCTCCATGAGGTCGAAGTAGAACGCTCCGTGGAATCCGACGTTGTCCTGCTCGACCACCTCGACGATGAGCGCGGACTGGTTGTCGACCATGAGCTTCGATGCGTGCCACGCCGTCACGATGTGTGGCCAAATCCAGCTTTCGACAAAGGCCCGACCTGCAGCCGGAGGGTCGTCCAGGAAGGTTTTCCATGAGGCAGGCTGTCCGGTCATGACCACTGCGAGGACATCGAGCTGATGCTGCTCGCGACGCACCCGCTCGAACAGCGCGGCGACTTCGTCGTCATTGGTGTGATCGACGCGCACGGGAATGCCGATCCCTCCGGCCGCCGTGACGAGTTCGGCGGTTTCCTCGATCGTCTCGGGCCGCCCGGCGTTGACGTGGTCCGACAGATTCGGTTGTGTCCGGCTGCTGCGTCCCGTGCAGTACACCGTGGCGCCGGCTTCTCCCAACATGCGGGCGATGCCGCGCCCGGCACCACGGGTGGCACCCGCAACGAGGGCGACGCGTGTCCTCAGCGGCTTCTCCATGGCGCGGCACTATAAGTGAACGGACATTTGCAATTCAAGCCGAAAGTAAATGCCCGTTTATAATGCTTCCGCTGATGAGCCAAGAGTAATTTCGCGTTGAGGCTTCAGCCGTCTTTGATGGAAGAGGCCAGGAAGGTTGCGAAGGCCGAACGCGTGGTGGGGACGAACTGCCTGCGAAAATCCCGTCGCCGCCGGCGCTAACCATGCCTGCGCGATGTCGCTAGTTTCGCAACGTGCTCTTAGTCTCGAAGGGCGTACGTGAACAGCACGTTTCCCGCGGCGATCGAGATGTGCTGCTTGCCGTTCACCTGATAGGCGATTGGCGCGGCGCTCACTTGACCGCCGACGGCGGCTTTCCACAACAGCGCGCCGGTGCGCGCATCGAGCGCGAAGACATAGCCCTCGCGGCCGCCGCTGAACACGAGATCGCCGGCCGTCGTGAGGATGCCGGCGTCGGTGACATCGTGCATCGTGAACGCCCACTTGCGCTCACCTGTTCGTGGGTCAATCGCGACGACCGCGCCGTATCCCGCCTCTTCGGTCCAGGTGTTGATCGCCCCGCGCCGAAGGTGAGGCGTCCCGGAGCGTCCGCGGCCGCCCATGAACCGCTGCCCCTCCACGAACGTCATCGGCTGCGGGATGAAGACGGTGCCGGAATCCTCCCAGGCGGAGAGATAGAAAAGCCCGGTGCGGGGGCTGTACGACGGCGAGTACCAGTTGGTGCCGCCCTGCATGCCCGGATAGGTCGGCGCACCCTCCGGAATCGAGGCGAGAATCGGCCGGCCGTTGCCGTCGAGCGCTTTCGCCCAGTTCTGCTTCACGAACGGTTTCCCGAGGAGGAATCGGCCGTCCACGCG
>CAZSNV010000348.1:0-4819 GCA_964608035.1 uncultured Gemmatimonadaceae bacterium
GGTTGTTCACGCCGAGGGTGCGGCCGAAGTACGCCTCGTCGCGCCGCGTGAACAGTTCGGCCATGTGGCGGAAGTCGCTCAGCCGGTTATTGATTGGCGTGGCCGTGAGCATGTAGAGAGTCTTTGGCCGGATGGCGTTGTTCAAAAGGTCGAAGAGCTGGTAGTAGCGAGACGGCTCAGCCTCGTCGTCAGCGTCGCCCTTGCGCCCCGGATTGCGGAAATGATGGGCCTCATCGATGACCACGACATCAGCGAGTTCGGCGATCCGGCGGAACCGCTCCGGGAAGTCGCCCTTGCGGCCAAGGTCGGTGTGGCTGAAGACCGCAAGGTTGCTGAAGTCGGCGTTCCCGCCGACACCCCCGATGTGCGGCAGCCACTCGCGCAAGTGCGGCTCCCATACGGCTTCCTTCGTCGCTTTGGGAGCGAAGAGCACCACGCGCTTGCCCTCGTGCAGCACGAGCCGCTCGATCAGCATCAAGCCCACGAAGGTCTTGCCGAGACCGACGCCATCGCAGAGGAAGGCGCCTCCGTGCTGACGCGCGATCTTCATGAGCGCCCAGTAGGCCTCTTTCTGATAGCGGTCGATCCTGGGAAACATCTTCGAGCGGGTCTCGTCCCATTCGGTTGCGGTCAGCTCGTGCCCGCGGAAGAACTCCTGAAGGGCCTTCGCGTAGACGTCGAACGGCGTGTAGAGATGCGTGTGGCGCGAGATAGTCTCGATGACGGCATCGGTCACCTCGCTCGCGTCGTTCCAGTGCACCTCGAACCACTCTTGGAGCTGCGCGACCTCGCGGGCGCTCTGGACCTGGATATTGAGCTCGATGTTCTTGGTTAGGCCAGGGGCGGTGAAGTTACTTGAGCCCACCAGCGCCTGCGACCCGACCACTTCGAGCTTGGCGTGAGTGATGTACGCCTTGGCATGGAACTTCTCACGGTCGTAGACGCGGCATTCAATCTGCCTCGATCGGAGCGCCTCAAGGATCGGCGGAACGCCGTGGAGGAAGGGGTTGGACTCCTTGTCGATCTCGATGCTCCTGTCGAGAATCTCCACGGCGCGTGAACGGACGGCATCGAGCAGCGCCTTGCGCGTGCGATGCGTCATCTCGGCGCCCATCAAAATCCGAATCTTCTCGAGCCCCTGCCATTTGCCGTCGAGCGCGAGCAGCGAACCGATCTCGAAATACCCCGTCGCAATGTCGAAGGCCCTGGCGATCCCTGTCCACTCTTCTAGGTACCGGAGGCCCGTCCAGCCGGACACGCTGTTGTCGACTATGAAGAGGTCGCGGCCTCTGGCTTCGTTGCTCATGCGTCTTCGGACCCTTCGAAACAGGCTCTCCCAGGAGTGACGGCGGAAAGACCAACCGCGGCCGAATCCGACCGCTACGACATGCCGGCACCCAGCGCGTCAGCGATGAGATACCGGCCTTAGCGGGAGCAGATATTACCAGCCTAAAGGGTTTGAGGATGTGGGCGCAGTGTTCTATAAGGGCCTGAGGTCCGTGCCCGGCGTTGGAGGCGCGAGTTGGACCATTGCGCGGCGGACGCCGACAGGGTTATCGAGAGTGGGTGATTCCGGCGGCGCTGGCAAACCGGCACGGTCCGCCGCGAGTCGTGCCGCTCGGAAGAGCAGGGCTCGGAGAGGCGGGGCCGCTCATCCGGGCTGGGTAATGAGGGATGCCGTGAGGGACGCCAGCGCGGACGTCGCAGACGTGGGACGGAAAACGCCGATCCGTCGTGGACAGGACTCCGCCTTGCGCGGCGCTGGGGCTCGCTTTGGCTGGGGCTGAGTCTAGGTGGGTCGATTCCTGCCGCATTTACTTACAATCTGTACTACATCGAGAATCGGGGCGAACGCGTCAGCGAAACAGCGTTTCGATCCGCTTCTGGATCTCTGCTGCCGCCCGTTCTGGGTCCGGCGCATTCCTGATCGGCCTTCCCATCACTATGTAGTCGGCTCCGCGGCGGAACGCATCCTCGACATCAACAACTCGTTTCTGGTCGTCAGTGTTCTCAACAGGCCTGATACCAGGGACAACGATGAGGAAGTTGTCACCGTACTCCTGCCGTAGACTCTGCACTTCCATTCCAGAGGAAATGACCCCGTCACAGCCGGCTTCGATCATGCGCTTGGCGCGCGAGAGTACCAGCTGTTCGACGTTGGTGTACTCAGGGGGGAAGCCCATTTCTTTCAGGTCTCCGCTGTCCAGACTGGTGAGCACGGTGACCGCCAAAATCTTGAGTTCGTCGTGACTCCCGCGGCCTTCGACGGCGGCCCTGATCATCTTGTCGTGGGCATGCACCGTGGCGAAGGATGCTCCTCTACCGACAAGCTTCTCCACCGAACTACGGACAGTTTCGGGGATGTCGTAGATTTTTATGTCTGCAAAGGCCTTCTTGCCTTGCCCAACGAGCCAATCGAACAGTGGCCAGTAGCCTTCATCAAAGATAAGACTGAGGCCGATCTTGTAGAACTTGACCGACTCGCCAAGGCGTTGGACGAGTGCTTTGGCGTCGCCGACCGTCTTCATGTCGAGCGCGACAATCAGGCGTTCGTCAACAGGGATGTCTTTGTGGGAAAGAAGAGCCATTCGTTCCGGAGCGACCGCTGATGCCGCTAGTGTCACCGTGCCTCCCAAACTGCGGGGGCCAAAGGAACAACTATACCCCGCCCGGTCCCTTTATGCGCCCACGCATCCAAACCAACGACGTCGTCACACTCGCACCTTAGCCTTTGGCTTAAGCAGCCCGTCAATTCGTGCCTTCGTGTCGCGAATTTCCGGTTGGTTCTGCGAAAACCAACTTCGGAGAACGAACGTGATCACTTCGGATTTGCCGTCGCCGAAGTACCCGTCCAAGTCGTCGATCTGCGCCCAGAGGTCGCGGGAGAGTCGAACCGATTCTTGGCGTTTTTGAGCCATTGGCGCTGGCTCTCATGCTGCTCTGAACGGCGGGTTGGAAGCAAGTTGGATTCAGAGTGAAATCAATCTACACCCATTAGCGCCATCGGTCAATGGGATCCGGATCGTGTTGCCATGTTCATGTGTCTTTGTATTACACTAATACCCACTGTGACGCCAGTCCGAAAGGTGACCACGTTCCGAATCGACGAAGACTTGTTGGTTGGTATGGATGCCTTAAAAGATCGCGACGGAATAGCCTATTCAGAACAGATCAGACGCGCCCTGCGAATGTTCTTGGAGTCGAAAGGCGTGACAGTGAAAGCACCGCCAAGACGTGTCTCACCACGTCGGAAGCCCTAACCGATCAGCGAACCCACCGCGCGGTCGGAAGGCGTTGGCTGCGAGCACTGCCAAATACGCCGCGACCGTGGGATGCGCGTCGCAGCTAATTGCCGACGCCGCTGGCGCACCTCGGACCGGGGCATCCCCCCGACGGTCAGGCGCGGATCGACACCACATCGGCCGGCTTGGCCGTCGCGAACTTCGTCCACGTGTTCATCAGCTCACGTCGCCGGTCGAACAGGTCGGTGCGGTGATACGCGGCTTCGGTCTTGTCTCGGAGCGTGTGCGCGAGCGCGGCTTCGCAGACGGCCCGCGGGACGTTCGTCTTCTCCGCCGCCCAATCTCGGAATGAGCTTCGGAACCCGTGCGTCGTGATGGCCTCGTGCTTCAACCGGCGAAGCAGCATCAGGAACGCCATGTTCGAGAGCGGCTTCGCCGAGGTGCGGCCAGGAAACACGTAGGCGCTCCCGGCCGCGCACGCCTGTGCCCGCTTGAGGATCTCGACGGCCCGCGCCGATAACGGCACCCGGTGCTCGCGTCCGGTCTTCATGCGGGCACTGGGAATCGTCCACACCTTCGCGTCAAGATCGACTTCGGCCCACGTCGCGCGCAGCACTTCGTTCGTGCGTGTCGCCGTCAGGATCAACAGCTCGAAGGCGAGCCGGATCGACTCGCTCGTGTCCGCCGTTCGGAGGGCCGTGATGAACGTCGGCACGGCCTGGTAGGGGAGCGCGGCATGATGCTGCTGCTCGCCCCGGTGCTTCGGTAACACCTTCGCGAGTCCGTCGGTCGGGTTGTCCCCGCTGCGATGCCCGGACGCCTTCGCCCAGTCGAACACGACCTTGATGCGCTGTTTCACTCGCCGCGCGGTTTCTGGCTTCGTCGTCCAGATAGGCGAGAGCGCCTTCAGCACGTCGGCTGAGTCGATCGCGTTCACCGGCCGATCGCCAAACACCGGGAAGACATCCGCGTTGAGGGAGGCGAGCCATTGCGCGGCGTGCTTGGCGTTGCGGAACGTGGCGCTGTGCGCGGTATGCACTTGCGTCGCTGCGTCCTTGAACGTCGGCACGGTCCGACGCTCGCGGCGCCGTTCGGCCAGCGGGTTGCCACCCGCCCGCGCCATGCGCCGGAGGCGCGTCGCTTCGTCGCGCGCGTCGGCGAGCGGCACGAGCTGCACGCTGCCCAGCCCGAGATCAGATCGCTTACCGGCGACCACCCCGCGCCAGACCCACCGCTTCGCGCCGGACGGATCAACGAACAGGTAGAGGCCGTTCCCATCGGCGTAGCGGCCGGGCTTGTTAAGGGTGCGGACCCGCACGGCGGTCAGCCGCCTGTCGGGATGGCGGCCTCGGGGTTTGTGCGTGGTCAGAGCAGGCGTGTCATCCATCATGTCGTCCCACATCCTAAGCGGGATGTGGGGAAACATCAATAGACGAGTGTAGACGATAAGTGTAAGATCAGGCGGTGCTTACGCGTGTTTCTGTGGACTACCAGAGACGTTCAGAAACGCTAGGAAGGCGGACTCCCTCTCCGCCATCTGAGCCGCGTTCCTTTCCTTCCGTTTTGGTATTGGCGGG
>CAZSNV010000349.1:0-4802 GCA_964608035.1 uncultured Gemmatimonadaceae bacterium
GGCACGGGGATCATCTGGAGATCATCGATACGACGCAATCGAGCTTCCCTGTGCCCCCAGTGCGCCAGCGGGTCATGAGAGGCGTGCGGCGTATCGCCGCGCTCATCCGCGAGCTGCGTTCCGGCCGCGTGCAGGGCGTCGTCGTGTTCGCCGCCTCGGGATTCAGCGTGCTCGAGCGCATCGGCATGTGCGCGCTCTGCCGCGTGTTTCGGGTGCGGCACGTGCTGTTCGTGCTCTCCGGGCATTTCATGAACAAAGTCAACGCGTCGGCATGGACCAGGGGATGGGCACGGGTGCTGTTGAGAATTCCGTTCCGCATCGGCGCCCAGGGCACGCCGTGGGTCGCGCTCTACACATCGCTCGGCGTGGACGAGCGGCGAATCGTCCTCGCGCGGAACTGGCTGCCTCCCTGGGTCGGCATCTCGCCCGCGCGTGACGGGCTGCGCGTCCCGGGCCGTGTGCATTTCATCTTCGTCGGCTGGCTCGTCCGCACCAAGGGCGTCAATGAGCTCATGGAAGCCGTCGCGATGCTGAGGCCCCGCTACGCGTTCCGCGTCTCCATCGTCGGGGGCGGGACGCTGGAGCACAGCCTGAAGACCCATGTCGCCGAACGCGGGTGGGGGGACGACGTCGCCGTCCTCGGGTGGAAGAGCGCCGATGAGGTGCAGTCGCTGCTCGAAGGGGCGGATGTGTTTGTGCTGCCCAGCCACGCGGAGGGATTTCCCAACGCGCTGCTGGAGGCGATGGCGAAAGGGCTCCCCGCCATTTGCACCGATGTGGGGGCAATCCGGGACTCGCTCGTCGACGGAGAGAACGGGTTTCTCATTCCTCCGCGGCACGCGACATCGCTCGCGAAGGCGATGGCAAGGTACCTGGAGGATCCCGGGCTACTCGAGAAGCACTCCGCCGGCGCGCTGCGGATCCTGGCCCGGAACCATGACTGGGAGTCTAACTGCAAGATCGTGTTCGACGTGTTCGAGTGACGCCGGCGAAGCGATCCACCGATGACGAGGTGTCAATGAGCAAGCCGTCAGGGGACGAAGACGTGCGAGAACGGCCGCGGGTCGAGGACGACGAGTTGAGCCTCCTCGACTATGTGGCAGCCGTGTGGCGACGGCGGTGGCTCGTGGGTGCCGTGTGCGTGGTGACGGTCGTGGCCACTTTTGTGGTGACGATCCAGACGGACAAGATCTACGAATCGACGGCGACGATGCTCTCGCCCAAGGAAGCGGTGGGCGGGCTCGGCCTGCTCAGCGGGCTCGCCGGCATGGCGGGGATGCAACTCCCAGGCGCCGGGGGCTCGGCAGCTCCGAACCGCGACATGTTCGTGGGGATCATCAAGAGCCGCACGGTCGCCGAAGGCGCCGTGGACCGGTTCAAGCTCCAGGAGCGCTATCAGGTCCGCTACCGCGGACGGGCGATCCGTAGACTGCAGGAGATGGCCGATGCAGGCCTGGCGGTCTCCAAGGAAGGCGTGATATCGATCAGGTTCGAAGATACCGATCCGAAGTTGGCGGCCGCCCTGACGGATTTCTACGTTGCGGAAGTGGACCGCCTGGTGACGATGTACAACACGAGCCAGGCTGGCCGTCAGTTCGGCTTTCTGGCCAGCCAGGTTGCCGCTGCGCGGAACAACCTGGAACGCGCGGAAGAGGCGTTCAGAAGCTTTCAAGAGCGGAATCGCGCCATCGGGCTTCCGGAGCAGACGCGCGTCGCTATCGAGGGCGCCGCGCAACTGAAGGGCCAGATCACCGCCCTGGAGGTCCAGCTCCAGGCCATGCGCGCGTTCGCGACCGACAGGGACGCGGCGGTGATATCCGTGCGCCGGCGCATCGAGGAGATGGAGCGACAGCTGTCGAAGCTGCAATACGGCGACGGCGCCGTCGGTCAACCCGGCGGCGGCCAGGATCGGCAGGACTTCGTCGTCCCCTTCGCGAAGGTGCCGCAGGTCGGGCTCGAGCTGGCGCGCGTGACTCGGGAGTTGAAAATCCAGCAGGCCATCGTCGAGGTGCTCACGCAGCAACTCGAACAATCGAGGCTGAGTCAGGCCCAGGATCTCCCGGTGGTGCAGGTATTGGACCGGCCGGTCCCCGCGGAATGGCCGTCACGACCGCGGCTCCTGATCAACCTCGCGGTGGCCGGGGTCGGGAGCCTGTTTCTCGGAGTCCTTCTCGCCTCCTTTTTGGATTACGTGAACCGGGCGCGTCAGGCGTGGCCGCGACCTTCTTGAAGTAGGGCGGGACACCGGCGGCGTTTGTGCCGGCCGTCAACCCGTAGCTGTCGGGAGAGAGCCGGAGGCGCGTGGACTCGATGTCCACCGTCGGCCGAGCGCCGGCGCCTCGATCCAGCGCCACGATGCCGCCGCGAGCAGTAACGTAACGGCCACCACGACGCCGAGGGCGACCGTACCTAAGCTTGCCCCACCGTGAGCGAGCACGAGCGTTGATCGTGGGCATATGGAACTGGTACACGCCGTAACTGAAATCGTGCCCACGGAGCGCACAAATGGGCGAGCGTCGGCGCGGTCAGCGCACCAGCGAGAACCGCGAGTGCGAGAGCGGGCATCGTCACCGCCCTGACGGCCTCGCCAGGGAGCCAACGCAGGAGTGCAAAGTACGCGGCCAAGTAGACGCCGATCCACAGCGCCGCCCGGCCCTCGACGAGCGGCCGCAGGCGGACCCGTGGTAATGCGCGAGCGTGCCGAGCAGGAACACCCACAGGTGCGGTGCTGTCGTGAGCAGGATGGCCCGCGCTAACGGGCTGGCGGGCTTCCAAGGCGCGGCCACGCCGTAGAGCGTCGCCGCCGCCGCCGCGACGATCAGCAAAAAGGTGGGCAGACGCAGGGAATGAACGAAGCGGGCGCGTACCGCCATCAGGGTCGGTAAGGCCACGTAAAAGCCGAGCTCGAGAGGGATCGCCCACAGCGAGCCGTTGATCGCACCCACGCCAAAGCTGCGGCATTCCGCGGGGTTGTATGCGTGCACGACCGTCATTTGGCCGAGAAACCACGCCCAGAACGTCGGTGTCGTCGCATAGGCGCGGGTAATCACGCCGTGCGCGACGAGGATGGCAATCGACACGGCCAGACAGGCCCAAAGCGCGGGGTACATACGAAGGAAACGGTTCCGTGCGTACCGGCGGAGATCTCCCCGCTCGAGAGAGCGGGCGATGAGGAAGCCCGAGATGATGAAGAAAATGGGCACGCCGGGGAATGCGTACAGCAGTGTCACGAACCACGTGGGGACGGGCTAGTGCAGATGCGCAATGCAGTGGCCGACGACCACCTGAAGGGCTGCCAGCAGCCGGATCAGGTCGAAGTTGTTGCGGCGATTCGATGCGATGCGTGAACGTCCGATGGTTCGGCGATTCCACGCCACCGCGGAGCGCCGGTACACTCAGTATTCGCCAGCCAAGGGCGGGCGGGCCGTCCACAAAACCCTTGGCGGCAGCGCGCGGGCCGACTAGAATCCCTGTCGCGACGTCGAACCTTCCCGAGGCGCAGCGGTGCTGTTCACGTTCGTCAATGAGGAGAGACACCATGTTGAGGAGGTCACTCGCTGTGCCGGTCCTCTTCGTGTGCGTCATTCTGGGTGCCATGTTCTGGCACGTGCTCGCGGCATCGGCACAGACGGAGTACGTGGACGTACCCGCCGCCGGGTTCCCCTTGGGCGCCAATACTACGTACCTCGACAGCGCCGTTGTCGAAGGGGACGCGGCGGAGGTCCTCAGAGCCGCTGTGCGGCTCCAGCCGGGATACAGCATCTGCCAACTCAAGTTCTGGGCTCACGACAACGACTCGAATAACGTCGCGGTGCGCCTGGTGCGTAAAAGCACCGCGGTCAGCGGCATGTTCGGGTCCGCACCCCAGGTGATCGGGGCGGTGTCAAGCTCTGGCGCCAGTGATGCGTTGCGAGCCTTCTCGACGTCTACCTTGACCGCCCCCGTCATCAGCACCGGGTATTTCTACTCGGTGGAGCTGGATTTCGAGGGAGGCCCCATCCAGGTGTCAGGCGTACGGATCCGGACCGCGGCCACCTGTTGAGCATCCGCGACGCCCGTCCCGCTGTGGAACTTTCATGCGCCGGGCGGGGCGGGCTCGCAGGAAACCCTTGGCAGTGCGCGCGCGGGACCACTGGAGCGACTTCGGCGAGATGCGCCGTTCGGAGATCGATATCGCGCGCAGTCTCTCCGGCGCAGCGGCGACCGTAAAGCACACTCACGATGGAACGACAACGAGGCTGCGTCGTCTGGTTCACCGGCTTGCCGTCGGGAGGCAAGACCACGCTCGCCACGATGTTGGAAGCGGAGCTGGCCGGGCGAGGACTACGCGTGGAGCGCCTGGACGGGGACGAGCTTCGAACCCATCTTTCCAAAGGGCTCGGCTTCTCCCGCGAGGATCGTGACGAAAACGTGCGCCGGGTGGGGTGGGTGGCCCGGTTGCTGGCGCGCCACGGAATCATCGCGATCACGGCGCTCATCTCGCCCTATCGTGACGCGCGCGAGGAGGTGCGCTCGCGCACCGCTGACTTTATGGAGGTGTGGGTGAAGGCGAGTCTCGAAGAATGCATCCGGCGCGACGTGAAGGGACTCTACAAGAAGGCGCTCGCCGGCGACGTACCGCATTTCACGGGCGTGTCGGATCCGTATGAGCCGCCTATCCATCCGGAGGTGGTGGTGGAAACCGACCGCCAGACGCCCGCGGAGAGCGTGGCGACGATCCTCGCCGCCCTCGCGGCCCGTGGCTATGTGGACGACGACAAGCTGACTCATGTGAACGGACGGTCGGATGGATAGCCTGACCG
>CAZSNV010000350.1:0-4802 GCA_964608035.1 uncultured Gemmatimonadaceae bacterium
ACGGCGCAGGACCCGAACGGCGCAGGACCCGAACGGCGCAGGACCCGAACGGCGCAGGACCCGAACGGCGCAGAACCCGAACTGCGCAGAACCCGAACTGCGCAGTGGCGAACGAGGGCGGATCGCAGGCGGCTATATTCCGAGCCTATGCATGCTTCGGAAATCCGCGCGCGGTTCCTCGAGTATTTCGAGCGGCACGGCCACGCCGTGAGGCCGAGTTCGTCGCTCGTTCCGGGTGACGATCCGACCCTGTTGTTCACGAACGCCGGCATGGTGCAGTTCAAGAAGGTGTTCCTGGGGCAGGAGCAGACTGACTATGGGCGCCGCGCCGTAACCTCCCAGAAATGCGTGCGGGCCGGCGGCAAGCATAACGATCTCGAGCAGGTGGGTCACACGTACAGGCACCACACCTTCTTCGAGATGCTGGGCAATTTCTCGTTCGGCGACTACTTCAAGCGCGATGCGATTCGCTTCGCGTGGGAGTGGGTGACCGGGCCGCGCGATGCCGGAAACCTCGGCATTCCCGCGGAGCACGTTCGCGTGTCCGTGTTCCACGAGGATGACGAAGCGCGCTCGTTATGGCGTGAGATCGCCGGACTCCCCGACTCGCGCATTTACGGGCTCGACGAGAAGGACAACTTCTGGCAGATGGCGGACACCGGGCCGTGCGGGCCGTGTTCGGAGTTGTTTGTCGATCTCGCGTTCATGGCGACGGACTGGAAGTTCCCGGAAGGCGCGACGGGCGAGTGGACGGAACTGCATCGCAAGGAGTTCTCGACCGAAGCGTTTATCGAAGGCAACGATGCCGGCCGGTTTCTTGAGATCTGGAACCTGGTCTTCATGCAATTCGACAAGCAGGCCGATGGGACGCTCGTCCCGCTCCCGAAGCCTTCCGTCGACACCGGGGCCGGGCTGGATCGGATTGCGGCCCTCATGCAGGGCGTCACGAACAATTTCCACGCCGAGCATTTCGCGAGGCTCATCTCCCGGATCGAAGAAGTCGTCGGCTGGCCATATCTCGCGAGAACGGAGCCCGCTCCGCGTGAGCTTACGCGTGCCCCGCGCAAAGAGGCGAAGACCGCGGGTCCTGAGCGCCTCGTGGTCGATCCGGCATCGTTCCGTGTTATCGCCGATCATGCGAGAACGGTCGCGTTCCTTCTGGCCGATGGAGTGCTTCCGTCGAACGAGGGCCGCGGGTACGTGCTCCGGCGGATCCTTCGGCGCGCCGTGCGGCACGCGTGGCTCCTCGGACAGCGCGAGCCGACGCTCGTTCAAGTCGTCCCGGTCGTCATTGAGTCGCTGGGTGACGTGTATCCAGAGCTGCGACAGAAAGCCGCGCTCATCTCCGAGACGACGCGTGCCGAGGAGTTGCGTTTCCTGGCGACGATCGAAGGTGGCATGAAGCGGTTCGACGAGATCGCCCCCGTGCGTTCGACCAAGGAATCAACCGCGGTGCGCGGAACGATCAGCGGCGAAGATGCATTCCGCCTTTACGACACGTTCGGATTCCCGATCGATCTCACCGAACTGATGGCGCGCGAGCGCGGATACACGGTCGACATTCCAGGTTTCGAAGCGGCTCTGCTCCGGCAGCGCGAGATGTCGCAGCAAGAGCGGAAATCGAAAAAACTCGGAGTAGCGGTCGATGAACTCGCGGATGCGTCGGCCTGGAACGTTGCGTCGCGCGGGACTGCGCCCGGTCGGGTACAGACCTTGGACGTAATGGGGATTGCAAGCGCCGAGGAGTTCGGCCCGCCCGCAGTCGAAGGGCTTCCGTCAACGTCGTTCGTCGGCTACGACACCGTCGAGATCGAGACGCAGGTCGCCGCGGTGCGCCAACTGGGTGAAGGGCGCGTGGCCGTACTGCTGAGCGAGACGCCGTTTTACGCCGAATCCGGCGGACAGGTCTCCGATGGCGGTGAGATCGTCGGTGACGGCTGGCGCGTGGAAGTTGACGACGTGCGGAAGATCGATGGCAGGACCGCCGCGATCGGACGCCTGACGGGCACCGTGACGTTCGGGCGGGTCGTCGCCCGAGTGCCAACGGACCGGCGCAAGGACACGGAGCGCAATCACACGGCAACGCACCTGCTGCATGCCGCGCTCCGGGAAGTTCTCGGAGAGAGCGTGCATCAGGCGGGATCCCTTGTCGCACCAGATCGTCTCCGCTTCGACTTCAACCATCACGGTCCGGTCAAGGACGAGGCACTGACCGAGATCGAAGCGCACGTGAACCGCGCCATCTGGGCCGCAAAGGACGTCGCAAAAGAAGAAAAGCCGTACAAGGAGGCGCTCGCAACCGGCGCGATGGCCCTCTTCGGGGAGAAGTACGGCGACCGGGTTCGGGTCATAACGATCCCCGGCATCTCCGTCGAGTTGTGTGGTGGCACGCACGTCCGGAACACCAGCGAGATCTCGATCTTCCACATTCTTTCCGAGACGGGTGTCGCCGCCGGCGTGCGCCGGATCGAAGCCGCCACCGGCAAGCGCGCCTTTGACATCCTGCGCGAACGTGAACAGCAACTGCGCGCGGTGGCCGACATGCTGAAGGCCACACCAGAGACGCTGGCCAAGAAGGTACAGGCGCTGCTGGACGAGCGTCGCGCGCTGGAGAAAAAACTCGAGGAAGCCATGCGCGGCGGATCAGACGAGGTGCGCCGCCTGGTCGAAGCCGCAGCGCCGGTCGATGGCGTTCACGCGGTATCGTCCGTCGTCAAGGCGGCCGATGCCAAGTCGCTGCAAGCGCTCGGCGACGCCGTCCGGGAGCATCCCGGTGCGCTGGTCGCCGCGCTCGGCGCCACCTTCGACGACCAGAAGGCGGCACTGCTGGTGGTGGTGACGGACGGCGCCCGTGTGCGCGGACTCCGTGCCGACGAAGTCGTGCGGGATCTTGCAGCCGTCGCAGGTGGACGCGGTGGTGGCAAGCCTCACATGGCGCAGGCCGGGATCCCCGACGGCGGGCGACTGCCTGACGCGCTGAACGCACTCGAGCGCGTGCTGCGCGATCATCTCGCGCGGGTGTCGTGACCGTCCGGGGCTGGCTGGCGGATCGCGAGCCGTCCCCTCCGCACGTGCTGCGCGAGCGCGTCGAGTCGTTGGCGCTTTCGGTTGCTGACCGGGCCGATGATCCCGCCACGACCCTGCTGGCTGCCGCGGAGGCGGCCCTCAAGCGACTGGCTGACTGCGAGGCCGGAGATCGCGCCACCGCGCTGGATCTGCTGGCGGTTGACGCGCTGGTCACGTACGCCTTCGAGTTCGCCGCCGGGACACCGGACGCCATCCCCGAGCTGTCGGCGCGCGCCATGTCCCGCCTTTCCAACGTGGCGGCGCGATGATCGACATCCACACGCATCTCCTGCCCGGCGTCGACGACGGATCGCCTAACGCCGATCACTCGGTGATGGTCATTGCGCGATTGCACGGCGAGGGCGTGCGGGGCATTGTCTGCACGCCGCACCTGAACGCCTCACAGGCCGGCGAAGCGCCCTGCGATCGAAACGCGGCGCTGTTGGCGGATCTCCGCGAGCGGGCGCCGGCAGGACTCGTGCTGTATTCGGGATTCGAGATCATGCTCGACACCGGCAGCTTCGAGCTCGACGATGCGCGCCTGGGCCTGGCTGGATCGCGCGCGCGGCTGGTGGAATTCCCGCGTCGTGGTCTGCCGCCTGAGGCCACGGAACAGCTGATGCGCGTGCGGTCGCAAGGGTGTGTTCCGGTGGTTGCGCATCCGGAGCGCTACCACGGCTGCACCACGGAGACGATCGCAACCTGGCGTGAGTTCGGCGCGGTCATCCAGACCGATGCGATGGCGCTGCTCGGCGCCGGTCCGATGGCAGAGTTCGCGCGTGCAATGCTGGGTGCGGGGCAGGTGGACATTCTTGCGAGCGACAATCACGGTGACCGCCGCAGCCTGTCGACCGCCACGACGTGGATGACGGAGATTGGCGCCGAGATTCAGGCGGAGATTCTCACGACGGAGAATCCGGCACTCCTGCTGGCCGGGGGCCCGTTGCGGCCGGTGCCTCCGGTCACGTTTCAGAAAGGGGTGTTCGATCGGCTGCGAGAACTCATTTTCCGCTCGTCGCGGCGAACGCCGACGGGTGGGGCGTCCCAGTGAGGAACCCATAGATGACTGTCGACGCAGGCGTCGCGCGGGATCGCGCGGTGACCCGACTGCGGGAGCTGGCGCAGCTGGCCGAGGAATCTGCAGAGGCGCTGCCCAACGAGATTGCCGCAGCGGTCCTCCTGGTGCGTCGCGTTCTCGCGGATGGCGGCACGCTCTTCTTCTGCGGGAACGGCGGCAGTGCGGCAGACGCTCAGCACATCGCCACCGAGTACGTCGTTCGCTACATGCGAACCCGGCGCGCGCTGCCCGCGGTCGCCTTGACCACTGATACCTCCCTGCTGACAGCGGCAGGGAACGACCTCGGGTTCGACCAGGTCTTTTCGCGACAGGTCGAAGCGCTGGTTCGAGCGGGGGACTTGCTGGTGATCCACTCGACCAGCGGGAATTCCCCCAACGTTGTGCGCGCGGCAGAGGCGGCACGCGCCAAGGGGGCGAAGGTGCTCGCGCTCACGGCGCGTGACGGTGGCGCCCTGCGGCCGCTGGCGGATGTGTCCATCATCGTGCCCACCGATCGGACGGATCGGGCGCAGGAACTTCATCTCGCGATCCAGCATGTGATCTGCGAATTGGCGGAGAGTGATGCCTGACGAGTCGATGTTTGCGCTGGCGGGGCGCCGCGCGCTGGTCACTGGCGGGTCGCGTGGGATAGGAGCCGCCACGGCGCGCCTGCTGGCGC
>CAZSNV010000351.1:0-4775 GCA_964608035.1 uncultured Gemmatimonadaceae bacterium
ATTCCTGGAAGACCCGCACCGGATCGTCGGAGCTCAACACGTTCACCGCACTCGTCAGGCGGATCCGCTTGCTGCGCATTGCGGCCGCCGCCAGGACCACCGCCGGAGCAGAGACAACGAAGTCGGGCCGGTGGTGCTCTCCAACGCCGAACACGTCGAGCCCGACCTGGTCGGCCAGCTCGACCTCTTCCATCAGGTTGCGTAACCGCTGCTCGGCCGAGATCGCGATCCCGGAGGCGGGATCACGGGAGTTTTCAGCGAACGTATAGATGCCCAGTTCCATTGCCACGTTGCGTTCCGATTGCCCAGTCATTGCGCCAGCTGGCTGATGATCACCCGGTCTCGAACGGCGCCAGCAGCGCCGTCACGCGTGGATCTTTCCGCAACCGGTCGAACCGGATGGTGCGGGCGAGCCAGAGCCACGGATCATGGTGTGCGGCAGCTTCGGCGAGCAGGGCGACCGCCGCGTCGCTGTCGCCTAACGCATCAAGCGCCGAGGCCACCGATGCAACCGGCGGTAACCGGCCACCAGACCGCACGCGCAGTTGTTCGAGGAGCGCGCGGGCCTCTGCATTTCGCTCAGCGACGGCCAGCAGCCACGCATGGACGCCGTCGAGTTCCGAGCGACGGACTCCAGGGACGGTTTTCACGCGCTTCTCCATGATCTCGATCGCCTCGGCCAGGCGTCCCATGCCCGCCAACGCCTCGGCGCGCTGTACCCAGGCCAGACCGAAGGAGGAATCGAGGGACAACACGCTCCGCGCCACCGAATCCGCTTCCGGGAAACGGCGGGAGGCGATCAACACCTGGGCAATCTGCGTGCGCGAGACGAGTGATGCCGGTTCCATTTCCACGGCGCGACTGACCCTTCGCAGCGCTTCCGTCATCTCGCCACGGCGGTACGCCAGCAAGCCGGACCAACCCCAGCTCGTGGCCAGCGTGGAATCGAGCGTCAGGGCGCGGCGAAACCGCGCTTCGCTCTCGGAATTGCGGCCGAGGACCATGAGCGCCGAGCCCGCCGCTGCGTGGGCCTCCGACACCGTCGAGTCGATTGCGAGCGCCTTATCGGCCGCTTCAAGTGCACGGTTGATAAGCGGGTCGGTCGCGTCATCCGAGTACCACGCCAGCGTGAGGGTCCCGAGCGCCAGCCATGCTTCCGCACGCGCGTACTTCGGATCGCGAAACAGGGCCTGCTCGAAGAATCCGATCGCACGACGAAGAGACTGCTCCGATCGCCGATTCCAGAGAACGATGCCCTGCAGGAGCATCGAGTGCGCCTCCGGATCAGCCGTCTCGCTTCTCACCAGTGTGCCCGCGGGTGCAACGTCGAGTGTCCCCAGCAGTTCGCGCGCGACTTCGCGGGCGATCTCGTCCTGCACGGCAAAGACGTTTGTGATCGGGCGATCGTATGACTGCGACCAGCGGACAGCACCGTCGGACGCGGACAGCGTCACGCTGATGCGAATCTGGTCGCCTGCGCGCTGGACGGATCCGGTCAGCAGCGATCCGACGCCCAGCTCGCGTGCGATCGCGCGATCATCGAGTCCCCGGGCTTGCAGGGCGCCGGCGCTCGAGCGGCCGATGACGCGCACACCCGCCTTGGCCAACGCGCGGGTCATCTCTTCCGCGAGCCCAATGCCGAGAAAGTTGTCCGCCTCGTCGCCGCTGAGATTGGTCAGGGGGACCACCGCGATGCTCTTGTCGATCGCCGCCTGCTGGCCTCCAGCCGGCGCGTTGCGGTTCATCGTCAGGACCAGAGCCACAACCGCGAGCACCGCAACCGCCCCCGCGCCGATCGCGATCCGCTTGACGTTGTTCTCGCGCCTGGATATCGCCGCGACACCGAAAGCTCCTTCCTTCGAGGGTGTTCCCACGGCTTCGAGCTCGCGAAGCAGCTCGTCCGCATCAGCCGGCCGATCCAATGCATCCTTCGACAGGCAGCGCATAACGAGGCGTGCCAGAACCGGAGGGACGTCCGGGCGGCGGTCCGTAACGGGAATCGGCGCGTCGCGCAGGTGCATGGCGAGCACGCGATGCGGGGTCTCACTGACGAACGGCGGCGTGCCATTGAGCAACTCGTACGCCAGGCATCCCCACGCATAGAGATCGACGCGATGGTCCACGTTCGGGTCGCCCGCGACCTGCTCCGGCGCCATGTACGCCGGCGTCCCGATCGACGCGCCTGCCTGCGTGAGCGTGTCGCCGCCAGCGGTACGCGAGGCCGACACCGCTTTGGCGATCCCGAAATCCGTGACGACGGCGGCGCCATGCGAGAGCAGGACGTTGTCCGGCTTGATGTCGCGATGCACAACCCCGCGCGCATGCGCATAGCTCAGCGCGCGGGCCACATCGCGCAGGATACCGACGGTTTCCGAGAGCGTGAGCGCTGGCTCCTGTCCGAGTCGACGGCGAAGCGACTCTCCCTGCACGAACGGCATCGTGTAGTACGGCACGCCGTCCGCATTCCCTGCGGACAGGAGGGGCACGATGTTGGCCTGTTGCAGCGAGGCCGCGAGCCGGATCTCACGTTCGAATCGTTCCAGGCTTACGCCGGCCGCAATGTCCTCCGAGAGCACCTTGACCACGACTTCGCGATTGAGGCCGTGCTCTCGCGCCGTGAATACCCGTGCCATCCCACCGCCGCCAAGTTCGCGCTCGATGTGGTACCGGTCATTCAGCGCGGCCTTCAATCGCTGCAGCAGTTCCATGGCGCCTAGGGGGTAAGTACCGGGCGAATCAAGCTACGGCTGCGACTGAGAGGTGGCTATCCCGAAGGGCCCATCGTACTTTCGCCCGTCGCGAGCCTTTAATCTTCCGCGCCCGGAATCTCCAATGAGACGCACCGCTCTTGCCCTGCTTACGGTCCTCCTCAACGCATCGTGCGCCATGAGCAGTCGGTCCACGCAGAACTCGATGTCAGCGATGTCGGTCGCCGAAAGCGGCCTGCCCGGATCTGTCGCGCAGATCTATTACTGGCGCGCCAAGCCGGGGAAGTTCGACGAGTACACCCGCTACGTCCGCGACGTGGCCGAGCCGATCGACGCCGAGGCCTATCGCCGCGGCGCGTTCGTGTCGGTCACCACCTACATGACACAGGACACGCTCACCGCCTGGACGCACATGCGCGTCTTCATTCTCCGCGACTCGGCGCAACTGCGCGGCCTGTCAGGGGCGTTGGACAGCGCAGGGATGCGGCTCGAACCCGACAGCGTGAAGCGACGCCAGCGAAGCCAGTACTCGGCAGGACTGCGTGATCGCGTGGGCGCGGCAACCGTTCAGATCCTCCGGTAATGCAGAATGCAGAATGCAGAATGCAAAATGCAGAATCCAGAACGAGCACCTGCGTCTGCACTCTGACTCCTCATTCTGAATTCTGCATTTTGCATTTTGCATTTTGCATTTCAGTGCTCTGGTTGATCAGAAAGGAATCAGCGCGACGGTAGTCTCCGCGGCCTGTCCCCATCAACGAGCGCCCCCGGCAGAATCCCCTTCGACCCGAACTTCTTGCGCACCCGATCCACCGTGCGCGCGATCGCCAGGTCGCGATCGGTCTCGAGTCGCTGATCGCCTGACGGAAACAGAGTCAACTGGTCGGCGCTCGGATCCTGCGCCAGCGACGAAAGCGCCACACCGATGAGCCGCGCCGGCACGCGCCGCGCCCGCCGGAGCTTCTGCAGCAGCTCCTTCGCCACCTCCATGATCACGCGATCGGACACGACTGGTTTCTCGAGCGAGCGTCGCGCACTCCGAGTCTTGAAATCCCTGTCCCGCAATTTCACGGTGATCGTTCGCGCCGTGAATCCACCCTGACGAAGGTCAGACGCCGCCTTCGTGACCAGCGAGAGGAGCTCGCGCTCAAGATCCTCGTCCGTCGACAGGTCGACGGGGAAGGTCTCGTCACGGCTCATGCTTTTCCGGTCGCCGTGCCCTTCGACCACCGCGCCGGCGATTCCATGCGCGCGGTCCCAGAGCCACTCGGCGGCATTCGTCCCCAGCATTCGCCGCAGCGCCACCAGGTCGTGACGGAGCAGGTCGGGAACCGTCGTCATACCTAACGACGCGAGCTTCGCCTGGAACTTCGGCCCGACCATCGGGATGTCGGCCAGGTTGAACGTGCGCAGGAACTCGGCCTCCGTTCCCGGTACAACGACGTGCACGCCGTCGCCGGTGGTGCCGGGCTTCGGCTTCGCGCGCTCGACGGCCATCTTGGCGATCAACTTATTGGTCCCAGCGCCAATAGATATCGACATGCCCGTCTCGCGCCTGACCGCGGTGCGGATGCGATGCGCTGTGTCGCGAAGTGACTCGTTATGGTAGACGGCTTCCGTCCCGGCCATGTCCAGGTACCACTCGTCGATACTCGCCCCTTCGACGATGGGCGTGAATCGCTGGAGCACGGCACGGATCTCCTTGTTCTTGATCGAACACGCCTTGCCGGGAACGGGCACGAACATCGCGTTGGGACAGAGCTTGGCCGCGCGGGCAATCGACATCGCCGACCGAACGCCATACTGCCGCGCTTCCCACGAGGCCGAGCAGACTACGCCTCGGCTCTCACGCGTCCCACCAACGATGAGGAGCAGCGCCTTTCCTGCCCCTTCCGGATCGACCAGTCGCGCGACCGCTGCGAAAAATGCGTCGGCGTCGATAAGCAAAATGCGCGGCGGGACTGTCACAAACGAACCGGAATCGGGGATGCCTGATGCCTGATGCCTGATGCCTGATGCCTGATGCCTGATGCCTGATGCCTGATGCCTGATGCCTGATGCCTGATG
>CAZSNV010000352.1:0-4775 GCA_964608035.1 uncultured Gemmatimonadaceae bacterium
CCGCGTAGTAGCCGTCGCCGTTCTGGATGAAGCGCCAGTCGCGGGAAAGAATGGACCCGGCGCGAACGCGTGAGGGACCGGTCCACACGCCGTTGTCCTGGAGTCCGCCCGCCACGTGGTAGAACGGCTCGCGCATGTCGGCGCTGAGCTGGTAGAACTGGCCGACGGGAATGTTCTGGAACCACTCCCACCCTTTGCCCTGGTCGTACGACACGTTCATTCCGCCATCGTCGCCCATCAGCAGGCGCTTCGGGTTGAGCGGGTCGATCCACATCGTCTGGAAGTCGCCGTGGAAGTTTCCGGTCATCGACGCGAACGTCTTGCCGCCGTCGATCGACAGCATGTAGGCCATGCCCAGCGTGTAGACACGATCCGGATTCTGCGGGTCGACGCGCAGGTCCGCGTAGTAGAAGCCGCGGCCCAGTGTGTGGGCATTGTCGCTCACTTTGCGCCAGGTCTCGCCATGGTCGTCGCTGCGGAAGACGTATCCCTCGCGCGTTTCGGCTACCACGTACACCACGTTAGGCGAACTGGGCGCGACCTTGATGCCGAGCCGGCCCATGAGCTTCGGCAGCCCGGCGGTTGTCTTCTTCCAGGTCAGGCCGCCGTCGATCGACCGGTACACGCCGCCGTTCTCGTCGCCGGAGCGGAAGGTCCACTGCTTGCGATCGAAGTGCCACATCCCGGCGTGAAGGATATTCGGGTTCTGCGGATCGATGTCGAGGTCGGATGCGCCGTGCCGGTCGTCGGTGTAGAGGACCTTCTTCCACGTCTCGCCGCCGTCGGCTGTCATGAAGACGCCGCGTTCCTCGTTAGGTCCGTAGGAGTGCCCGATCGCCGCGACGTAGACTTTCTTCGGGTCGCGCGGGTTGATGACGATGCGCGAGATATGGCGCGTGTCGGCGAGACCGAGATGCTTCCAGGTCTTCCCGCCGTCAGTGGACTTGTAAACGCCATTCCCGAACGAGACGGAATTGCGGACGTTGGCTTCGCCCGAGCCGACATAGATCACGTCGGGATTCCCGGGTTCGAGCGCCAGGTCGCCGATCGATTGCACCGGCTGCTTGTCGAAGATCGGCGTCCAGGTGGTGCCGGCGTTCGTGCTCTTCCACACGCCGCCGGACGCGCTGCCGACATAGAGAATCGACGGATCACCCGGCACGCCTTCGACGTCGGCCATGCGCCCCGACATGTTGGCCGGCCCGATATTCCGGAACGAGAGGCCGGCAAACGTCGACTCGGGGAGCACCGAAGCGGGAGCAGGCGCTGGGGTTCGCGCTCCCTGGGCACTGGCGACGGTTGTGAGGAACACCGCGGCGAGACTGGCGCCCCAGATCGGACGGTGGCGTGGCAAGGACGAGGGCATGCGAAGACTCCAATAGTTCGGACAAGCGGGGGACGTTGGCGGCGCTACAGTAACCACGGCAGGGAGGTGGCGTAAGCTGTTGAAACCCGAGCGCGAACGCGGTCGACGGAACCGGGGTCGGGGCGTAAATTCGTGGCTTCCGTGCGTGGAGTACCCAAGTAGTGAGCGTTGAGCTTCGCGATCAGGTCCAGTTATCGCTGGGAACCGCGTACACCATTGAGCGGGAACTCGGCGGGGGCGGCATGTCCCGCACGTACGTGGCGATGGAGCAGGCGCTCTCGCGGCGCGTGGTGGTGAAGGTGCTCTCGCCCGAGCTGGCGGCCGGTGTTTCAGTAGACCGGTTCCGCCGCGAGATCATGCTGGCCGCCAAGCTGCAGCACCCGCACGTGGTACCGGTGTTGTCGTCCGGCGACGCCGACGGGCTTCCCTGGTTCACCATGCCCTACGTGGAAGGGGAATCACTGAGAGCGCGCCTCGGGCGCGGTCCCATGGGAATCGGCGAGATTACGGGGATTTTGCGGGACGTCGCGCGGGCGCTCGAATTCGCGCACGGGCACGGGGTGGTGCATCGCGACATCAAGCCGGACAACGTGCTGCTGGCCGGCAGCAGCGCTACCGTGACCGACTTCGGAATCGCCAAGGCGATCAGCGCCGCGCGCACCGGCCCGGAGGGTGCCACGCTCACGATGGCTGGGACGTCGATTGGATCGCCAGCGTACATGTCGCCCGAGCAGGCCGCTGGTGATCCGAACATCGATCACCGCTCCGACTTGTACGCTTTCGGGTGCATGGCATACGAGCTGCTCGCGGGCCGCCCGCCGTTTACTGGAACCTCTCCGGCCAGGCTCCTCGGCGCGCATCTCGGGGAAACGCCCCGCGACGTCCGTGAACTGCGCGCCGACGTTCCACCGGCGCTGGCCGACCTGGTGATGCGCTGTCTGGCGAAGGACCCCGACGCGCGTCCAGGTCAAGCGAGCGACCTCGTTCGCGTGCTCGACTCTGTCACGTCGAGCGGGTCTTCAACGTTGGCGCCGGCCATCCTGTCGCCGAGGATCCGCACGGGACGGGCGCTGGCGCTGTGGGCAGGGGCGACGGCGCTGGTCGGACTGACGGCATGGGCAGCGACGGTGGTGGTCGGCCTGCCAGGCTGGGTGCTCCCGGGATCGTTAGGTGTGATGCTGGCCGGGCTGCCGGCGATCGCGTTCACGGCCTGGGTGCAACGCACCACGCAACGCGCCTACACGGCGACGCCGACGTTCACGCCAGGTGGCACCCCGACCGGTCAGGGCACGCTGATGACGCTGGCGATGAAGGCGAGTCCGCACGTGTCCTGGCAGCGCACGTGGTTGGGCGGCGCCGTCGCGGTTGGCGCGTTCGTGGTGCTGGTGGTCGGGTTCATGGTGATGCGGGCGATGGGTATCGGGCCGGCGGGTTCGTTGATGGGGAGCGGAGCATTCGGCGCGAAGGAGAAACTGGTCGTTGCCGATTTCCGCAGTCCAGCGAGCGACTCGACGTTAGGCGCGACGGTGGCGGAAGCCATCCGCACCGATCTCACGCAATCGGCGAATCTCAGCGTCATGACGCGGGCCGCGGTGCGCGACGTGATGCAGCTCATGCGGAAGGATCCCGCGGCATCGATGCAGTACGAGACGGCACGCGAAGTGGCGACGCGCGAGGGGGCGAAGGCGCTCCTCGATGGCGCGGTCGACAAGGTGGGAACCGGGTATGTCGTTTCGGCGCGGCTCGTCTCCGCGCTCGATGGGGCGGAGCTGGCGACGTTCCGGGCGACCGCCGGCAACGATGGAGAACTGATCTCCTCGCTCGGCCAGCTCGCGAAGGACGTGCGAGAGCGCGTGGGCGAGTCGCTGAAGAGCATCCGTGATACCAAAGCATTGGAGCGCGTCACTACCGGTTCGCTCCCCGCGCTGAAGAAGTATGTCGAAGGGATGAAGTTCATCGAAGCACTCGGCGACCGCGAACGTGGAGTGGCCATGCTGTACGAGGCCGTGGCACTCGATTCCACATTTGCCATGGCGTGGCGGCGGATCGCGGCGTCGTACGCGGGAGTGGGAACTGGTCGCGCGGCACAGATGGCAGCGATCGAGAAGGCGTATCGGTATCGTGACCGTCTGAGTGACAACGAGCGCCTGACGACTGAAGCGGGATACCACAGCTATGGGCCTGCGCCAGACCTCGATCGCACCATCGCCGCATATGAAGCCCTGCTCGAGCGGGACTCCACGAGCAGCCCTGCGCTGAACAACGGCGGTATCCGGTACATGGTCAAGCGCGACCATGCTCGCGCCGAGGCATTGCTGCGACGGGCAATCGCGATTCCGGAACCGTTCGGCGGGTCGTTCGGCAACCTGATCCAGGCGCAGCTGGCGCAAGGCAAGTTCGCGGCCGCCGAATCGACCGCCGTGAGATTCCGGACCGCGCTTCCATCGAGCGCCTCGCATTGGCAATCGGGTGCACTCATCGCTACCGCCCGACAGCAATTCGACACGCTCGAGAGAATCGTTCGCGCAGCGCACGCGGACCCGAAGTCGTCGAGCCAACGGGATTTCACGACTCTGCTTCTTGGTCAGGTGAACTCGGTGCACGGCCGAATCCGGGAAGCCACCCGCTGGATCCAGGAGGGTGAGGCCATCCAGATCCAGCAGTCGGAGACGCAGATGCCCGTCCTGCGCGCATCCCTCGACTCCGCCTGGATACGAACGTTTTATCTCGGCGACGTGGAGGGCGGTCGCGAACAGGTCAGGCGAGCGCTCGCCCGCACGCCAATGGAGTCGCTGCCACCGTCAGAGCGGCAATGGCAGTACCTGTTGCAAATCGCGGAAGCGGCCGGCGACGCCGCGGCAGCGCGAGCAGCGCTTCAGGCGTTCGAGCGCGATCTCCCGCAGATGGGAGTGCAGCAGGCCACAGGAGTACTGGCGGAAGTTCGCGGAATCGCCGCCATGGCTGCGGGCCGGCCGGCCGATGCCATTCCGATGTTTCGCGAGGCGGACCGCAGCTACGCGTCTTGCGACCGATGCGTGATGATACGATTAGCGCGGGCGTTCGACCTCGCGGGGCAGCGTGATTCGGCGATCACGTACTTCCAGCAGTTCATCGACACACCGCGCTCGTTCCTGTGGGAGGATCAGGACTGGCTCGCCGGATCCTACAAGCGGCTTGGTGAGCTTTACGAGTCGGCCGGCAATCTTCCCAAAGCGGTCACGAACCTCGAAAGGTTTGTGGAGCTCTGGAAGGACGCCGACACAGAATTACAGCCCAAGGTGCGCGACGCGCGGGCGCGACTCGAACGAATCAGGGCAGAATTGGCACGACGTGGTTGATTAACATCAGGCATCGGGCATCAGGCATCAGGCATCAGGCATCAGGCATCAGGCATCAGGCATCAGGCATC
>CAZSNV010000353.1:0-4761 GCA_964608035.1 uncultured Gemmatimonadaceae bacterium
CCTAACGCGCCACCCGCCGCGGGTGCGGCCGCGTTCCGATTCGCGGCGCTCGCGTACGCGTTGAGCGGGCAACTCGATCTGGCCAGGGCATCGGCGGCCCAGTTCGCGCAGGCGGTGGCGAATGGGAATCCTGCGCAGCAGAGCAACAACCGCGAACTCACTGCGATCATTGCGGTCGGCGACAAGAACTTCGACCTGGCCAAGGCGGAGCTGGCGCAGGCCGGTCCCGCCGCCATCCTCGGGAAGGCGCTGCTCGCAGCCGCGCTGAAGAGTGCCGGCAAGAAGGCGGAGGCGACCGCGCTGAAGGCGGAGATCCTGAACGGCAACCCCGTGCCGACCGTGTTCGACGTGATCGCGAGAGCGAAAATGCAGAAGGTGTAGGTCGACGAGGTCGGAGGGCGGGGGTCAGACTGACCACCGCCCTCCACTTTCTGACTTCACGTCGGATCCGTCTCTGATCTCAGCGCTTGTCGGCCGGCTGATAGCCTAACGATTTGTTCAGCCACCGGACGAACGGAAGCATCGTCTTGTAGTCCTTCTCGATCCGATCCACCAGGCGACGATCGAGCGCTTCGGTGTCGCTGAGCGTGGCGTGCACGGTGAACGACTGGTACCGAAGCCACTTCTCCGCGGGATGCCCCGGTAAGAAGCCGCGCGGAAGTCGGGACAGCATCGACTCCTCACTCAGCTTCCCGAAGCGGCGCTTGAATCCCGTCGCTGCCATCGACTTCTCGAATTCCGCCGGTTTCACCGCGATCGAATCCCGCAGTCGGTTGAGCGTCGGCCGGGCGGGCATCCAGATCCCACCCGCCACGAGCGAACTGCCAGGTTCGAGGTGGAAGTAGAAGCCCGCACCACCGCCGTGTGTTTCACTGCCAACGCCGTGCGCAGCGTTGCGATGCGAGAACCAGCACGAGGCGTGGGTCTTGTACGGCGTCTTGTCCTTCGAGAAGCGAACGTCGCGATAGATCCGGAAGATCGAGCGCTTCGGGTCTCCGGCCAGTTCTGGCGCGAAGCGTCCAAATCGAACGTCCACTTCTTCGACCAGGAGTTTCAGCGGGACCACGATCTCGTTGTCGAAGGTCTCGCGATTCGCCTGGAACCACTCGCGTTTGTTGTTCCGTTTCAGTTGTCGAAGGAACGTGAGGGCGCCGCGACCGAAGCCGCGAAACGTATCGGTCATGATGGGTGCTCAGCCTCTGGTGCGTTGTTCGGCGCGGACGGTTTTCGCCGTAATGCGCCTCGCAACCACGTCGAGCGCTCGGCGGGGGTCATGTGGTGACAACGCAATGACGTCCAGGATCGCCAGCTCGCGCGAGGGCATCGTGTGAACCGACATGTGACAGCCGTCGAGCGGCAGCATCACGCTCACTCCGCCGTCGGGATGCACAATGACGGACGGCGGTCCGGACGATTTCATTCCGGACGCGCCGGCGGCGGACACCAGGATTCCGCTGATCAGCGACTGGTCGCTCAACTGCTGCGCGGAGGCCCCGATGAAATCCGCCGTCAGGTGAGTGATTTCCGACGGCGCCGGACTGGACACGTGGGAAAGCTATGAAGGGCAAAGCGCAAAGCGCAAAGCGCCAAGGGACGGCAACTCCTCTCCGCTGTCGGTTCCCCTTAGCATTCTCCCAATGCAAGCACCCGCAATGACGTTGTGCTCTCTCTTCTTTGCGGTGTTGGCGTCAGTGCCATTCTGCGCTACTAGAGCGCAGCAGCCAGTGCAACGGCGGCGAATCCTGCCTGAGCTGCGGGCGGATTTCTCAGCTGGAGAGGTGAGGTCCGGCCACATCGCCGCGGGCGTTCACGTGTCGACAGGCACGTACGTGCGCTTGGTGTTCCTCGGCGGCGCTGGACGGTCGTGGCACGACGACATCAGCGGAGACAGCTACCGACTCGAGGTGCAGGGCCGGTTCCACCTCGACCCCTTTCGCAACGCGCGTTTCGGTCTCTACGGCATCGGTGGGGTTGTGTCGAGCCACGACCCGTTCGCCGACTGGCAGTCTCGCATCGTGCTCGGCGCCGGTGTGGACCTGCCCGCGCACGGTCGAGCAACCTGGGCGATCGAAACCGCCCTGGCCGGAGGGTTCCGCGTTTCGATCGCGACCCGCCGACTGCCGCTGGGCCAGCGCTGAACAAAAAGCCCCCGGAGTCCGGGGGCTTTCGGTCAGATCTAGACCGCGGTGGCGACCTGCGCCGAGGTGGCCTTGGGTGGCTGGACGAATCGTTCGCCGAGCACCCGAATCTGGCCGAGTTCCTTCTGCGTCAGCTCGCTGAATCTGTCGGCGAGGTAAGCCATCGTGTCGTCGAACCACCGCGCCTGGTCGTCCGGTGCGGCACCGATTACCCCGCATTGCATGATGTGCTGATACATCTCGTCGCGGGCCTCCTCGAGAGGAGTGGCCTTCGCGACTTCGCGCGGACGCCGCTCTTGTTTCTTCGCCATTAATCCCGTGTCAAAGTTAGTGAACGTCCAAAGATAAGCCGTGATGTGACATCGTTGTACCTACGCACATCACGATCGTTTCGTTCAAATGCCGAGGGAAACTCCCTTGAATTGGCGCGCTCGAACGGGAAGCGCCCGCTCAAGAGTTGGACGGACGTCGATATGTTCCGGCGTGGCGGGCATTTGCACGGCAGCGCGGGTCCGCCCGACGCGCTGGCTGGCCTGCAGCCATCGGCATAACTTGCTTCGTCCAATGACCGAAGAGACGTACGGCGAAGACCGCGCTCGCCGCCTGGAAGCGCTACTACGAGCCTTGGCCGGCCGGATCCGCGAGCTGGACGAGGCTGGGAAGCTCCTTGGCGACCCGGGTGAGCTGCTTCGACTGATGGGCGACATTCGGAGCGAGCTGTTCACGTATGAGGTGCGCGCCACGTTCGACACGCCCGAAGTTGCCGAACACCGACGGATCGTTGCCGAATCCCAATCCCCCGAGAACACTGAATGGCAAAAGACCGAATGGACGCCGGACGAGGACGATCCGGAAAGCCGATAAACGCCCGAGGGCGGGAGCCCGGTACGCAATCCGCAGGGTCGAAGAAAACGGTTCCGGTTCGCGGTGCCGATCGCCGGCCGTTTTACGTCCTGCTCGGCGCGATTGGTTTGGCCGCGGTCGCATTCATCGCGTACCAGATGATGCAGGCACGTTCGTCGGGCGTGATCACCATCGACCCGAGCATCCCGTTGCCCGAGGCCTCCGGTTACCTCATGGGGAACGCCAGCGCGCCGGTCCAGATTCTGGAATTCGCCGATTTTGAATGTCCCGCGTGCGGATCGTTCGCGACGCTGACTGAGCCCGATGTCCGCAAGCGGCTGGTCGAAACCGGCCAGGTGAGCTTCCGGTTCCTCGATTTTCCGCTCCCGATCCATCGCAACACCTGGGACGCGTCCTTGGCTGCTGCCTGCGCCAACGAACAGGGCAAGTTCTGGGAGATGCATGACCAGATCTTTGCGACCCAGGATCAGTGGAGCGGGGAAGTTACCAATCGTCCCAAGGCGACCTTCAGCCGTCTCGCGCGTTCCGTCGGGCTGAACCAGTCACAATGGAACGATTGCTACGACTCCCAGAAGTACAAGCTCAACATCGCCGCCAACATGCGCGAAGGTGAGCGACGACTCGTCCAGTCGACGCCCACGTTCATCATCGGCGACAAGCTCATTCCCGGCGCGCTCGGCTTCGACCAACTGAAGGCGTACGTGGATTCGGCGGCGGCGAAAGCTGCGGCTACGCCGGTCACGCCACTCGGAGATACGGCGCTGCCCAAGCGTCCCCCGGACACGTCAAAGCAGTGAGTTCTGTCGCGCGGGAGTGCGGCTGGTGACAAAGCGCATGATCATTGCGGCCCTCGCTCTTGGCGGCGTTGGGCTTGCGACCTACCTGGCGATGTACAAGCTGGGCATGATCGGAACGCTGGCTTGCACCATCGGTCAATGTGAGACCGTGAATCTGAGCCGCTGGGCGACGCTGTTCGGCATCCCGGTGGCGGTGTGGGGCGTCGGGTTCTACGTAGTGCTCTTTCTCGTCGCCCTGTCAGGCACCACCGACCGATTCGTCAACGCGACGTGGGTGAGTCACGCGCTGCTCGCGCTCACGGCCTGGGGGATCATCTTCTCGGGGTGGCTGACGTACCTCGAGCTGTACGTGATCAGGGCTGTGTGCATGTTTTGCGTCATCAGCGCCATCCTCGTGACGGTGCTTTTTCTGGTTGCGGTGATGGAGTGGAAGGGACGGCCGCGATAATGCGAGCTGCGTGCTGATTGCTGCTTACTGCGGCATATGCGGCTTGCTGGTGCTGGTGCTGCTCCAGCAACACGCCCCAGCACGCAGGAGCAGCGGCAGCAAGTAGCAATCAGAACGCAGCTAGCTCTCTCTTTCTTCGTATTGCTCCTTAAGACTGGCGACTACCGCTGGATCCGCGAGGGTAGTGGTATCGCCTAACGCCCGCCCCTCGGCGATGTCCCGCAGCAGCCGCCGCATGATTTTGCCGGAGCGGGTCTTGGGGAGGTCGGCCGAGAAGAGGACATCGTCGGGCCGGGCCAGCGCGCCGATCTTGTGCGCCACGAATGCTCGCAACTCCTCGCGCAGCACGGGCGTGGCCTCGTGGCCCAGGCGCAGCGTCACGAACGCGGCGATGGCCTGGCCCTTCAGATCGTGAGCCTTGCCCACCACAGCCGCTTCGGCGACCGCGGGGTGTTCGACCAGCGCCGACTCGACCTCCATCGTGCCGATACGATGTCCTGCCACGCTCAGCACG
>CAZSNV010000354.1:0-4723 GCA_964608035.1 uncultured Gemmatimonadaceae bacterium
GAGTCCTACGAGGACGTGCTTTCGGACGCGGGTTCGACTCCCGCCGCCTCCACCAACCTTCGCGCGTGAACGCAGGCGAAGGTTGCCCACCGTTGCGCGCTTCGGTTGGCAGGCCACTCGACTCGCCCCTTCTGGGCTCGCTCGTGGCAAGCCCTGAAAAGGGTCGAGTGGTGCCGATCAAAACCCCTTAAGATCGCAAACGTGCACCATGTGTACATCGTTC
This sequence comes from uncultured Gemmatimonadaceae bacterium, assembly GCA_964608035.1. Classification (GTDB taxonomy): domain Bacteria; phylum Gemmatimonadota; class Gemmatimonadetes; order Gemmatimonadales; family Gemmatimonadaceae; genus JABWBJ01. The sequence continues at coordinate 224 of CAZSNV010000354.1, forward strand.
GATGTGCGGATGGAACGTTGTATACCGGCTACGCGTTGGACCCTTCCGGCCGCGTCAATGTCCACAACAATGGCCGTGGCGCGCGATACACCGCAAGCCGTCGCCCGGTCTGCCTCGTCTACTCCGAGTCGTTTGATTCCAAGTCAGCGGCGCTCAAACGCGAATGCCAGCTGAAACGGTGGCCTCGCCAGAAGAAGGAAGCCCTGATTTGCGGGGAACTGGCCGTCGCGACCTGAGTGTTATGCGCTGAGTGAATCCCGGCGGACCTGGACGGAGTCCGCCGGGCTGAAGGGCCGCCCTTCGTCTACAGTCCTAACTCGAAACGGCCCATGTGGAGAATGATCGTACGGCGGCCCGATGGCGACACATACGGCGAGAACGTCACCGGCGCGAGGTCGAACAGGTTTATCTGGCCAATGACCATCGTATGGGCGGTGTTGAGGATATCGATCTGGCCATCGCGTGGACCTTCACCCTTCACGGCCTCACTCACCCAGGCCTGGAGATCGCTCACGGTGGTGCCACCGGTCGCCGCGTCCAGCGAGATATCGCTGAATGCCGGCGCCCCTGGCGTGAACACCCGTCGGCCAACCTGTGGCACAACGGGGTTCTTGGGCACGGACATGTGAAGGCCGTCCACGTTGACGAAGAAGTTGCCTTGCACGCCGTCCAGATCGACCACGAAACTGGACGAGAGGTAGGTGGGTCCCGACCCGCTCACCGTCGGCGCGATTCCCACGCCACTGCTCACGTCGATAAACGAGGGGACGACGACAAAGCTCAACGTCCCGTTCGAATTCGCCGTGGCGTCGAAGTCGGCGACGCTGAAATCGCGCAGAAAGGCGCCCCCAATGTCGGTCACCGAGATCACCGCCTGATTCGCGGGATTCACCTGGTAGACCGTCAGGTTCTTCACAGGCGCGAAACCCGTCGCGGTGTCATTGAACCAGTCCATGACCAAAGGATTGAGATTCCGCACGCTCATATAGCAGTCTTCGTATTCAAGGGCCTGGATCTTGTCGAAGCAACCCGCGAACGAAGTCAGAGTGACAGCCTGACCTTCGATCATCAGCACGAAGGTTCCGCCGTAGGCGGGCGGCGGCGCGCTCGGCACAGCGGCGCCTGCAGGACCCTGCAGGCCCATTGGACCGGTCGTGCCTTGTGCGCCCTGGAGACCCTGTGGTCCCTGCGGTCCGGTTGCGCCAACCGCACCAGGTGTGCCGTCGGCACCCGCCGCACCTTGCGGACCCGTCGGACCGATCGCGCCTTGCGCCCCATCCGATCCGGCGGCCCCGGGCGCGCCATCTGCTCCGGCGGCCCCGGGCGCGCCATCTGCTCCGGCGGCCCCGGGCGCGCCATCCGTTCCGGCCGCTCCTGTCGGACCGGGGACGCCCTGCGGTCCCTCCGATCCAGTCGCACCCTGCGGCCCCTGTGATCCAATCGCACCTTGCGCCCCCGCGGGTCCCGCGGCACCCGGCGCGCCGGCCAGACCCTGCGCCCCGACGTTGCCCTGCGGGCCCGCCGAACCCTGCGGACCGGTCGCGCCAATGGTGACGTTGAACGTGCCGTTCTGCGGCGTTCCGTTGCCGGTCGACACATGGAGCAGGTACGTGCCCGCGGGAAGGATCGGGAGGGTTGCCGTGATCTGGATTCCGGCGGCGTTGACCGTCACGCCGTCGAGCGGCATGCCGTTCAGAAATACCGCCGGCGACGAACCGAAATTCGCGCCGGCGATCGTGATGGTCGTGCTGTCCGGCCTGACGGCCGTGATCACGAGTTGGTTCTGAGAAACTTTGCCTAACTGCGCGTGCCCGTCAGCAGCGGCCAGCAGAAGAGATAGACACAATCCGATTGTGATAGTTCGACGGTGTTTCACCGATGTACCTCGCGGTCCCAACGACGATTACGAAATTGGGGAACGCGGGTGCGTTACACCAGCCCTGCTGTCTAGAGCCTCAGCAGCTTACTCTACGCGCGCGCAGCGTCCGGCTGCTGCAGATGGGCTGAGCGTCGGGCCCTTCACCCGCAGGATCCGCTCAGCCGGCCGTCGAAGACCCACCTCCCGCCGTCCAGCCGGTAGGCGACTTGCTGAACACAGCAACACGTCTTGATCTCTGTTGAGTCCGGCGGCAGCGCGTAGTCGGGACCAATCCGGACCCGCGCATGCGCCTCGTCGAGCTGCTCGATGTCGGCCTGGACGAACCAGACACGTGCCTTCGAGCGGCGGGCTTCGGCGTTCGCGTCGGCCAGCGTCATCAGGCCGAACGTGAATCCAGGTATCTCGGGCAGAGCGGCCGGCGACAAGGTGACACCCAGCGTCTGCATATCGGCGCGCACGCGAAATTGCGTCGACTCGACGAGCTGCTGGAGCTCCCCCCGTACCTCGCGAATCGCCCCCGGACCGATGGCGCTGCGGAGCACGTCCTTCATCAAGGCGTCGGCGCGCGCCTGCAGCGCCGCCCGGGCATCGACCTGACCGGCAGCCGAGGGACGCTGGTCATCCGCCGTCAGGAGAAGCGCAAGACACAATCCAAGCGTGACGCGTTTCACATGCACTTCGTGGATCGTCCTTACGCCAGCCCCGCCTTGTAGAGCGCCAGCAGTTTACCCCACGCACGTTCAGCGTCGGCCTGGTTGTAGATCGGCTGCCCGTTCGGCTGTTTCGGCATGTCAGGCACACACCATCCGTGCTGCGCCTGCGAATAAACCTCGACGTCGGCGGGCACCTTCGCCGCATCGAACGCAGCCTTCAGCGTCGTCTTCGCGTCCGGCTGCTGCATGTCGTCGTTGGCGGCGACGCCGAAATACATCCGCGCCTTGATCTTCGGCGCGAGCAGATGCGGGCTGTCGGGATTTGCGGTGACGAGCCCGCCGCCGTGGAACGAGGCGCCGGCGCCGACGCGGTTCGGGACGGCGGCCGCCGTCCGGACGACGAGCGGTCCACCCATGCAGTAGCCCTGCGTGCCGATCTTCTTCGTGCGATCGACCTGCGGCTGCGTGTCCAGCCATGCGATGAAGGCCGCCGCGTCGCGCTCCGCGGCGCCCGCGGCGCCGATCGATCCCATCAGCGGCGTCAGCTTCGCGCGCTGCGGCGGGTCGGCGAAGTTGAAGTTCGACGCGTTCTCGACCACGGGCGCCTTCGCGACGCGATAGAAGGGATTGGGCACGAGCACCGAGTAGCCTTCGGCCGCCAGCCGCTTGGCCATATCGCGCATGGACGGGCGCAGCCCGAAGGCATCGGTCCAGATCAGCACGCCGGGATGCGATCCGGCAGCCGGGTGGATAGCAGATTTGCCAAGTGCTCGATCCGGAGCGTTACCGCTGCTTGAGGATCGCGCGAACGTCCTTGAGCAAGACGAACAGGTGGTACGCGTCAGTGGGAGCCGGAGTGAAACCAAACCGTTCGTAGAAGGCTCGTGCGTCGTCGTCCTTGGCGTGCACCGCCAGCGCACGGATGCCCGCAATGTCGGCGGCGTGGAGCGTCCGCAGCATGGCGTCTTTGAGCAGCCCCGAGCCGAGCCCTTTGCCCTGCCAATTGGTGGCGACGGCCAGACGCGCGAGGAGCATCAATGGAATCGGATGCCTCGCGAGTCCCTTTGCTAGACGTTGGGGCGCGTCGTCGTACTCGACCTGCGCCACGACGAGCGTGTAGAACCCCACGACTTCGTCGCCCATCAGGCCCACATAGGTTTGCGAGGCTTCGGCTTGCTGGTTCTGGAACGCGTAGCGTGTCAGGAAACGGTTGAGCGCTTCCTGCCCGCAATCAAAGAGATCGACATGCTGCTCGCGACGCAGCTTCTCGATCCGGGGGCCGTCGTTCATTTACGCCGATGCTCAAACACGCTCGGCTTCTGCAGGAGCTTTTTCAGACGAGGGTTCGGACGCGCTGGTGCGTCGAGCGCGGCCTGGAAGGCTGCCCAACGCTCGGCGTCGAGGCCGAAGCGCTGTCGGTCGGGCAGGGTCTCCTCGGCGCGCGCAAGGGCGCTCTCAAGGACGAACTCGCTGACCGAACGCTTTGCGGCCGTAGCGGCGGACTGCAGAACTCGCTTCGCAGAGGGCGTCAGTCGAAGGTCGAGCTTCTCGGTGCGCGTGAGCGTGGGCATGCTGCTTTCCTCTTGTTTAGAGTAGCAGGTCTGCCTGACATTGTCATGACACGCTCAGAACCGCGGCGTCAACGAGCGGTCTGCTCGCCGCGGTCAGGACGATGCGATCATGTTCTCTAGTCATAACGAGGCTCACTCCCCTTCAGGATAGGCTGTGACCAAGCGAGGCGTCTCCGCGCTGATGTCTTTGGACTCGCACCAATGGAACTGAGTACTGGCCTGGTCAACCAGGCGTCCTCGTCGGAGGCAAAGATCGCGCTGTTCCGATCGCTGTTCCGCGGTCGCGAAGATATCTACCCGCGTCGATTCGAGAGCCGGAAGACCGGCAAGTCCGGGTATGCACCCGCGTGCGCAAACGAGTGGGTGCGTGGCATCTGCGAGAAGCCGCGCATCAAGT
>CAZSNV010000355.1:0-4722 GCA_964608035.1 uncultured Gemmatimonadaceae bacterium
CGTGCCGACGAATCCTTCGGCGGCGACGCCGATGACGGTGTACTGGAGCGCTGCGACTTGTAACGGTTGGCCAATCATGTCGCGGCCGCCGAACTCGGACTGCCAGTAGCCATGCCCCAGCACCGCGACGAGTGAGCCCATTGGCGTCACATCTTCGGCCGTTCCGAAGAAGCGACCTCGCACGGCTCGGACATCAAAGAACTCGAAGAAGGACGCGCTCACGCCGGCGACCTTGCGGACGCGGGTGTCCTGACCGTTACCGACCGCGAGTCGCCACTCGGACAGTGCCGCGTAGTGGGAAAAGGACTTCGTGGCGCGCTGGAGGTCGAGGAATCGGGTGTACGGGATGGTGGTACGCGTCGATCGGCGTCCGTTGATCGTGGTCTGCAGGTAGACGCGGTTGACCGCGCCCGGGTCGCGCATATAGGGAAACGGCCGGAACATCAGCCGGTCGATCACGGCGAACATGGCGGCGTTGGCGCCGATGCCGAGGCCTAACGTGATGACGACTGTGGCCGTGAACGCGGGCGCATGCATCAGCCCGCGGACGGCATACCGCAGGTCCTGAAGCATGTTGTCGAGGCGCGGGAATCCCCAGGCGTCCCGACTCGACTCACGCAACGCGGTGGTGTTGCCCAGCTGGCGCCGGGCGGCAGCCTTTGCGTCCGCGGGGAACATGCCTTCGTGCACGAAATCGCGCGCGAGCAGGTCGACGTGCTCCTCGAGTTCCGAGGAGAGCTGGCTGGTGAGCCGATCACGACGGATCCAGGCCATCAGCCGCAGGGCAAATTCGCGGGGCGTCATGTGTCGGACAGTTTGAGGACGCGGACGGTGGCGGCGATCGAGCGCTTGAAGTCCGCTTCTTCTTGCCCGAGTTGCTTGCGGCCCGCGGCCGTGAGCTTGTAGTACCGGGCCTCGCGGCCGGTGGGCGACTTCTTCGATTCGGACGCGATCCACCCCTTCACCTGCATGCGCTGGAGGGCGGGGTAGAGCGAGCCCTCCTCGATCTTCAGTGCCTCCCGCGACAGCCGCTTGATGTGCTGGGCGATGCCGTACCCATGGAAGGAGCCGGCAGACAGTGTCTTGAGGATGAGGAGGTCGAGCGTCCCGGCGAGGATCGGGGCGCTGGCGGCGTCGGCGTTACCCATTTCAGGTCTACCCCTGTCAAGTCTAGGTATGCATCAGACACCGGGATCGCTGGAAGGGTTGGAACCCCCGGCAATCGCACCGTGACAACCTCGCCGGCAGCGGTTTCATTAGCCGGGTCGCCATGAAGCCTCCCAGCAACCGTCTCGCCAGCCTGACCGATCACCGCTATCCGGTGTCGTCGTCGCCACCGCTGGTCCACGAGCATCTGTCCGACGACGGTATGGCGCTCACGATGTCCGGCGGCGGCTTTCGCGCCATGCTCTTTCATGTTGGCTCGCTCTGGCGCCTCAACGAACTTGGTGTCCTGTCCCGCCTGACGAGGATCTCGTCCGTGTCTGGCGGTTCCATCACGAACGGCACCCTGGCCGCGGCATGGAAGAAGCTCGAGTTCCGCGGAAGCATCGCGACCGCATTCGAGCGCGAGGTCGTCACTCCGATCCGGCAGCTGGCGACGCACACCATTGACTGGCAGGCGGTGCTCACGGGTTGGTCCACGTTCCGCCCGATCGCCAACGTGCTCGCCGACGTCTACGACGAGCACCTGTTCCACGGCATGAGACTTCAGCAACTGCCTGACGACGACAAGGGCGAGGGACCGCGCTTCGTTTTCGACGCGACCAGCATGCAGACCGGAGAGCTGTTCCGGTTCAGCCGGTCGCATGCCGGTGACTTCATGGTGGGTCGGATCGACTATCCGGACTTTCCATTGTCGCACGCCGTGGCCTCGTCTTCCGCGTTCCCGCCGATGTTGTCGCCGATGATCATCGAGCTCGATCCAGGATCGATCGTGCCCGACAGCGGGAAGCAACTCTCGGTGCCGCCATATACATCGCGGATCGTGCTGACGGACGGTGGCGTCTATGACAATCTCGGACTGGAAGCCGTCTGGCGCAGGTTCAGGAACATCCTGGTCAGCGATGCCAGCGCCGTGTTGCCGCCTGAGCCATCGCCGAGCCGCGCGTGGGCGAGGCAGCTCGGGCGGGCCATCGACACCACCAGCGCGCAGGTCCGCGATCTCCGCGTCAGGCAGTTGATGGCGGCCTACCTTGCGCCGGAGGCGGATGGAGATTTCTGGAGGCGCGGAGCGTACTGGGGGATCGACGGCGACATCTCGTCCTTTGGCTGTGCCGGCGCGCTGACCTGCCCGACGGACCGGTCCCACCGGCTCGCGTCACTCCCGACACGCCTCAAGTCGACCAGCGAGATCGTGCAAGAGCAGCTAATCAACTGGGGATACGCCATTTGTGATGCGTCCATGCGCCGATGGGTGGTGCCTGACGCGGGTCCACCCATCGGATTCCCGTACCCCGGGGCCGCCATCTGACCGGGCCGCCTTTCGCTACATTGACTTCCCCCGCCAGCTCAACCATATGGATGGGGCTGCGACCAGGGCGGACAGGATCGCAGCGCGCCCCACGACTGACAACCAGACAGGAGCCGGATGTCGAACGTCGCAGGCAAGGCCTACGGGTTCACCGCATTCACGCCCATGAAGCGGTGGAAGACACCGTTCGTCAGGTTGTTCTTCTGGTCCGTCCCGATCTTCTCGCTAGGCATCGTCCAGCGCCTGTTCGGGTGGATCCACCTCGTCAAGGCGCAGCAACTCCTGCTCGAACTGTCGTTCATCCATTTCGCGCGGTGGTCAATCGTCAAGCACAATTTCTGGCCACACCTCAGCGCCACACAGCCGAAGGATGAGACGAAACACGATTACCTGATGTTCTGCTCCAACTTCAACGGCACGTGGGAGCAGTACATCGATGCGTTCTCGGCGATCATTCCCGACGGGATGAACATGATCTGGCGCTGGTCGGAACAGTTCCCCGGCGCGCAGCCGATCACCCCGTTCCTGGGCTACATCCGCCGGGTGCAAACGGACTGCGAGTACTACTACAGCGCCTACCCGGGCGCGTCCGCCAGCGACGTCAAACAGTCATTGCACCTGCAAGCCGAGTTGCAGGCGTTCGCCAAACGAACGGCCAACATGCAGCCTGACGAATTCGCGAGGGCTTGGCACACGTTCGTGACCAGCGTGCAGAACTGCCTTGGTTCGACCGGACTCGATCCCTATGTCGTCGATTGGCAGGAACTCCTCTTCCCGGGCTCGGTCAAGCCGGAAGGACTCGGCCCTCGCGGCCTGCAGACGCCGGTGTCGGTCGGCGCGGTACTCGTGAACGAACCAGTGAAGGTGGCCGGCGATGCCTGACAAGTCCGGACAGTCGTACGCGTTCGCGGCGATGACTCCCATCATCTCGGGGAGCACGCAAGGCGTGATTCACGCCGCCGAGCTACGCGGCATTCTGGCGCGCCTGAATGCGCTCGAGGAGAGCCCCTTCACGCGGGTCAGCGGCACGCACTTCGCCCGGTGGAATGTCATCGACGACATGCCCCAGTTGGGCTATCCCACCGTTGTCGATCACCTGCAGTCGAAGTACCTGATGCTCGAGACCGACTTCGACGGTGACCGCGACGCCTGGATCGACGCCTTCGCGACGGCGATGCCGGACATCATCGACGCGCTGTACCGCCATTGCGAAGGCTATACGAGCGTCGCCGACCTGGCCGGATTCCGCAACTACCTGGTGAAATGCCAGCTGCACACCACGCTCGACTTTGCGCCGTATGGCCCCAGCTCCCTGGACAGTGTGCTCCGGGCGCTTGACGCGCAGCGCAAGTTCGTGGGATTCGCGCACGCCGCGCAGGGAAGGTCGCCTCTCGAGCTCCGAGTCGCATTCACGGACTTCATGAAGCGCCTCGACCAGACGCCGACGCCCTCGCCTGGCAGCATTTGAGCCTCGATGCATAACGTCGAACTCACCGACATTCAGGGAAACATTCTTCGCGGCTACAACCAGCCGCATTTTCGCTACGTCTACTACCGCATCAGCGATCCCGCACACGGGCAGCGGTTCCTGGCGCGCCTGATTTCGGCGATCACCACCGCCCAGCCGTGGACCAACGGGAAACCTGCTTCCACCATCAACGCGGCGTTCACGTTCAACGGCCTGCTGGCGATGGGGATGCCACGCGATGTCATGGGCGAGTTCCCGGACGAGTTTCGCGATGGCATGAAGTCCAGGGCCGAGCTGCTCGTCGATGCAGGCGAAAGCGCGCCGGACCATTGGGAATCGCCGTGGACCGGCCCCGGTGTGCACATGTGGGTCGGGATCTCGGCGAATTCGGCACACGAGCGAGACGATCGCTTCAATTGGCTCGAGAGCAAGCGGAAGGATCTCCCCGGTGTGGACCTCGCCGGCTACCAGGATGCCGGGAAGCTGACTATCGACGGCGAGCTCAGTCCCAAAGAACATTTCGGATACACCGACGGGATCGGCAATCCCGACATCGCGGGCGTCCCCGGCAAGAAACAGGCTGGCGGCGGCAAGATGGTCGGCAAGAAGTGGGCTCCGCTCGCGCCGGGCGAGTTCCTCCTCGGCTATGCCGACGAAGCCGGTGAGGTTGGCTCAACGCCGCGCCCCAGGCGCTTCTTCCGGAACGGAACCTTCATGGTCTTCCGGAAGCTGCAGCAGAACGTGGCGACGTTCCGGCGCTGGGCGAACGAGGAAGGCGGGC
>CAZSNV010000356.1:0-4716 GCA_964608035.1 uncultured Gemmatimonadaceae bacterium
GCCGTATCGGTGGTTCCAGCCGCCGGCGCCGGCATCGAACCGGCCTTCCCGTACTGGGCGACGAACTTGCCGTCCTTCGTGAACTTGAGCACGCGGGTGTCGGTGCCGCCCATTCCACCAATCCACAGATTGCCGGCCGGATCGATCGCGATTCCGCTGTTCTGCGCCGGCCATTCGTAACCCTGCCCGGGTCCACCCCAGCTGTTGACCAGGTTCCCGGCCGCATCGAACTCCAGGACATTCGGCGCCGATGAACAGCACTCGCCGGCCGGGGTAGTTGTGCCGGCCCCAGTTTCCGTCCGCGCGGTAAAGCTGTCCGTCAGGTGGATGACGTAGACATGATCCCGCGAATCCACGGCAATCCCGGTCGCCGAGCCAAGGAGCCAATTGTTAGGCATCGGCTTTGGCCACATCGGATCGACCTCGAACCGCGGCGCCTGGACGGTCCCACCCTGGGTCGCCCCCTGCCCGATGGCCTGCGAGCCAAGAACCGCACCGGCCACCGTAGCCGCACCAATGAGCGTCAAACGAACTTGCTTCATCGAAATTGCCTCCGATCGCGTAACGACCCCGGTCCACATCGGGTGCCGGTCACCGGTCACGGTCACGAATACTGGCCACAAGACGTGAACCAAACCATTCTACGTACCGACCCGCTAATCCGTTAGGGCGCTTTCCCTTGGCCGATTCCCACAGCAACGAACTCCCCCGACTCCGTGCACGGCGATACACGCTGTGCGCGATTGCGGCCGTCGTGCTGCTCGCGATCCCGTCGGGAGGGGTCCAAGCGCACGAGATACCCGCCAACGCCGCAGTGCTGATCTACGTCCGGCCCGAGGGTTCGACGCTACGCCTGCTGATTCGTGCTCCTCTCGGCACCATGCGCGACATGGATTTTCCGCTGCTGGGACCCGGCTACCTGGATTTCTCGCGCCTGGGGACACAACCGAACGATGCGGCACGCAAATGGCTAGCCGACTACATCCGGCTGTACGAGAACAGTCGGGAGTTGCCTGAGGAAACGATCGTCGCGACGCACATCTCGCTCCCCTCCGACCGTTCGTTCGTCAGCTGGGACTCCGCGTTCGCCAGCGTGCGCTCGGCGCCGTTACCCGCGGCAACCGAAGTCATGTGGACTCAGCTCAATCTGGATGTGCTGCTCGAGGTGCCCATTACCGACGCCCGCGCCCGCTTCTCAATCGACCCGATGCTCGCCCATCTGGGTGTGACCCTCTTGACCGTGATGCACTTCGTCACCCCCGATGGCGCGGAGCGCGTCTTTCAATACAGCAGCAACCCAGGCCTCGTCAGGCTCGACCCGCGCTGGCATCAGGCTTTTGCTCGATTCGTGGTACTTGGCTTCAAGCACATACTGAGTGGGTTCGATCACGTGCTGTTCGTGCTGTGCCTGGTGGTACCCATCAGGCGCGTGCGACCGCTGATCGCGGTCATCACGTCCTTCACCCTGGCGCATTCGATCACGCTGATCGCATCGGCGCTGGGGTTGGCGCCGAATGCGCTCTGGTTCCCGCCACTTATTGAAACGCTGATCGCCCTGTCCATCCTGTACATGGCGCTCGAGAACGTCGCCGGGGCACGGCTCGAGCGTCGCTGGCTCATCGCGTTCGGCTTCGGCCTGGTGCACGGATTCGGTTTCTCGTTCGCCCTCAGGGAATCACTGCAATTCGCGGGATCGCACCTTCTGTCGTCCCTGCTGGCGTTCAACGTCGGGGTTGAACTTGGGCAACTCCTCGTCATTGGCATCGCAATTCCGATACTCGCGGCAGTGTTCCGGTGGGTCTTCGCGGAACGCGTTGGCGTCATCATCATTTCCGGGATGCTGGCGCACAGCGCGTGGCACTGGGCGACCGGTCGGTTCGCGGTCCTCCGCCAATACCGTTTCACGAGACCGGCGATGGACGCCGGTCTTCTCCCCGGCCTGCTGCGCTGGTTGATGCTATTGCTTATCGTCCTCGGCGTGGCGTGGGCGTTGTCTGGCGTCCTGTCGCGGCTGGCTCGACCACGTGTCCCGGGAATCGGGAATCGGGACTCGGGAATCGGTTCATGAACGGATTTGGAGGCGCAGCGGGTGGCCCGACGAGAATGAACTGGACTTTGCTTATTTCGGCGTGCATCCTCGTGCTAGCGACGGACTTGCACGCGCAGTCACCGTCGCCCAATGGCCAGCGTTCCACGAAACACGGCGTTTATAGCAGAGAGCAATGGATGCGGGGGCGCGATGTCTACGCTGGTCTGTGCGCCAGTTGCCACCCGGCGATCACTCACATTGGCCCTGTTTTCACCAAGGCGTGGGCGGGGAAGAAACTCTCGGAGTTGTTTGGATTCCTGCGCGAGCGTATGCCGAAGAACGACCCGGGCAGCCTGTCGGAGCAGGAATACGTGGATGTGATGTCGTACATGCTGCGTCTGAACGGAATGCCCACCGGCATCGACGACCTTCCCGCAGATTCGGTGGCGCTCACGACGATACGGATCGATAGTTCACGCGTTGCACCGCCAGAATAATTGCAGATTGCAGATTGCGAATCTCTGAGGGTCAGGAGTGCTGAATTTTGCATTTTGCATTTTGCATTTTGCCCATTTTGCATTCTGCATTTGAGCCGTTCAATTCTTTAGGGGGATGATTCCATGGCGTACCGGTTGACAACCCGTCGGATCGGCATGGCGGTGTTCGGCGTGGCCGTCGGCGCTTTCGCGATCGCGGCGCAAGCGCGCCAGTCCAACGCCCTGCAAGGTGCGGCCAAGGTCCGCGGCAACGTGCCCGGCGAATGGCGCTACTGGGGCGGTGACGCGTGGAGCACTCGCTACTCCGCGCTGGATCAGATCAACGCATCGAACTTCGGATCGCTCGAAGTCGCATGGCAGTGGAGCGCCAGTCCGCTCGGCGCCGACGAGTACTACCGGACGACGCCGCTTTTCGCGAACGGACGACTGTTCACGGTCGCGACTACGCGCCGCGTCGCCGCGGCAATCGATCCGGAATCGGGCGAAACATTATGGATGTGGCGCCTCAACGAAGGCGTTCGCTGGCAGAAGGCGCCGCGCCAGTTCGCCGGCCGCGGACTCGCCTACTGGCAGGACGGGAACACCGAGCGCGTGATCGTCGTGACGCCGGGTTATCACCTGGCGGCGCTCGATGCTGCTACTGGTATCCCTGATCCAAAGTTCGGCAAGAACGGCGTGGTTGACCTGATGGAAGGTCTCGACATGCCGATTGTGCCGCTTGCCGTGGATGACTCGCTGTCACTGGAGATCAGCGATGTACGTCCGATGCGTAAGGCGCGTCCGGGGGAGACCTGGGATCCGGTAAAGAAGACTGGCGCTGACGGCACCGTGGGCATCGATCCGTCGTACGGACAGATTGCGGCCAGCTCACCGGCGATCGTCGTGAATGACGTTATCGTCGTCGGAAACTCGTCGATCCATGGGTACTACCCTGTTCGTGTGCGCAACATCCCAGGCTTCATCCGCGGATTCGATGTACGCACCGGCAAGCAGCTCTGGAAGTTCAACCTCGTGCCGCAGCCGGGTGAATTCGGCGCCGAGACGTGGGAAAAGGGCTCGAAGATCGGTACGGAAGGCGTTGGAAAGAACGATGCCTGGGCCACCTACGCAGCAGATCCGGAACTCGGCCTCGTCTACATCCCGGTCGGCATGCCTTTGATGGACGAGTACGGCGGTCACCGTCCGGGAGCGAACCTGTATGGCAACTCCATCGTCGCGATTGACGTAAAGACCGGCCAGCGGAAGTGGCACTTCCAGATGGTGCATCATGACATCTGGGACTACGACACGCCGATGTCGCCGAATCTGCTCGATGTCACGATTAACGGGCGCCCGCGAAAGATCGTCGCGCAGACGACCAAGCAGGGTTGGGTCTACACGTTCGATCGCGTGACCGGCGAACCAATCTGGCCAATGCCGGAAACGCCGGTGCTGCAGAGCGATGTGCCGGGCGAGAAGACATGGCCGACGCAACCGATTCCCTCTCGGCCCGCGCCTTATTCACATCAGGGGCTCCTCGAGAGTGACCTGATCGACTACACGCCCGCCATCAAGGACTCGGCGCTCAAGCTTGCGAAAAACTGCCGGATGGGACCGTACTACATCCCCGCTTCGCTTGCTGATGGTACGTCGCCCAGTGGTTTGAAGTGTTCGTGGTACGCACCGGGCGCGAGCGGCGGCGTGAATATCGACGGCGGTGCGGCTGCCGATCCTGAAACCGGGATGCTCTTCGTCGGTGGCCAGAGTGGGTTAGGTACGATCCAGTTGCAGAAGGATCCGTGCTCGGAGTTCCGCTACAGCTCTCCGCGCGACAACTGCGGTAAGCTCGGTGCCCTGCCCCCGCCGCCTGGTTACACGCCGGGGGGGGAAGTCGGCTCTGGCCGTCAGGCCGCAGTGACGGCGATTGGCGGAGTGAACATCGTCAAGCCAAAGCAGATGGGCGGCGTCACCGGCTACGATATGACCACCGGCGACAAGAAGTGGTGGCTGCCGAACGGCGGCGTTATGCGCCAGGTCACCACGGAGTCTCCGATGTTCGCCGGTGTTACGCTGCCGCAGGTGCCCGTCTTCGGCGGGCAGCCGCAGGTGATCAACACGAAGACGTTGATGATCTACGGGACGGGACGTTCGGGCGGCGCAGGCGGGCGAGGCGGCCGCGGTGGTGCTGCTGCACCGGCCGGCGGCGCGCCG
>CAZSNV010000357.1:0-4698 GCA_964608035.1 uncultured Gemmatimonadaceae bacterium
GACCGGTCGCCAGTGGAGACCTGCGACTTCCGCAGTCGCGCGCGATCCGCCTGCAGCTTCTGAAGGCGGGCATCGAGGATCTTGGCCCGCAGGACCTTCATGGCCTGCGCCTTGTTCTGGAGCTGCGAACGCTGGTCCTGCTGCGTGACCACGATGCCGGTCGGCAAGTGGGTGATGCGCACGGCGGAGTCCGTCGTGTTCACGCCCTGCCCACCCGGACCCGACGCGCGGTACACGTCGATTCGCAGATCCTTGTCGTCGATCTCGACGTCGACCTCCTCCGCTTCCGGCAGCACGGCCACGGTGGCCGCCGACGTGTGAATGCGACCCTGCGCCTCGGTTGCAGGAACGCGCTGCACGCGATGGACGCCGGACTCATAGTGCATCTCCCCGAACGCGCCGTGCCCGTCGACCTTCATGACCGCTTCCTTCACGCCGCCCTTCACTCCCTCAGAGTACTCCAGCATCTCGATCTTCCAGCCCTTCCGCTCGATGTAGCGCGTGTACATGCGGAGGAGTTCTGCGGCGAACAGTGCCGCTTCATCGCCACCGGTCCCGGCGCGAATCTCGACGATGCACGACCGTTCGTTCAGCGGGTCCGGCGGAATCAGGAGCGGCTTTGCCTGCTCCTCGAGTTCCGAGATGGCGTGCTCGACGCGCTCGACTTCGGCGCGCGCTTCAGCGGCGAGTTCCGGATCTTCGACCGAAACGAGCTCTCGAGCCTGTGCCAGGTCATCGTCGCTTCGTGCGAGCCGCTTTGATAAGGCAACGACATCGAGGAGGCGCTGGTGCTCGCGGCCCAGGGATGCGCGCAGTTTCGCGTCGCGAAGCGTCCTGGGATCACTCAACTCCTGCTCGACGGCGGCGGCCCGTTCGACCGCCGCCGCGAGACGTGCGCGGACGCTCAGGTGGTCTTCTTCCCGCCGAGAGCGTACTTCTGACGGAAGCGCTCGACGCGACCGGCTGTATCAACGAGCTTCTGCTTGCCGGTATAGAACGGGTGACAGGCGGAGCAGATATCGAGATGGAGCTCGCCAACGGTTGAACGTGTCTGCCAAGTGGCGCCGCACGCGCACTTGACCGTCGCCGTTGCGTATTCTGGATGTATTCCGGACTTCACTTTGGGACCTCTTTGGACCGATTGTAGAACCGATAAAGCTAATCGACCGTTGAGCTAACACACAAGGTGCCATATAGTTACTCTCTTGAGTCGAGAGGTCTGGTTTCCCGGCGTGCTGGCCGCTGGTGCTGTTCGTAAGCAGTGAGTACCCAGCACTCGGTATTCCCGTGACCTCGCTACGTGGGGGGCGTCATCAGTGGCGGGCGTGCCTGCCCCAGACAGGGCGCTACCGCTTCCCAATGCGAACCCTTGCACGATCTTACGCGCATGGAAACAGCCAACTTCCTCAGGACCGTCCCGCTCTTCTCCAAGCTCGAGGACCCCGAGCTTGTTCGCTTCACGGAACTCACCCGCGAGAAGGCTTACCCGAAAGGGAGCGTGATTGTCTTCGAGGATGATCCCGGCGATTCCCTGTTCGTGGTCCGTCAGGGCCGGGTCAAAGTGGTCCTCATCGGTGAAGACGGTCGCGAAGTCATCCTCGGTGTCCTGGGTGTCGGCGAACATTTCGGCGAACTCTCCCTCATCGACGATCAGCCACGCTCGGCGCACGTGATCGCCATGGAGGACACGAACCTCCTCGTGCTGCGCCGGGATGATTTCCGGAGACGAGTGGAGTCCAACCCTGCGGTCGCGTGGGCGCTGCTGGCAGAGCTGGCGCGACGCCTGCGCCGCGCCGACTCGAAAATCCACGGACTGGCATTGCTGGACGTGCCCGGACGCATCGCGAAACTCCTGCTCGATTTCGCGCAGGAGGGTCAGTCGGATGCCATCGACAAACCGCTCACGCACCAGACCATTGCGCACATGATTGGCGCGAGTCGCGAGACGGTATCGCGCACCGTGCGCGATTTCCAGAACCAGGGTCTCATCCGTGTCGAGCGGCGGCGCATCTCGGTCGCGAATCGTCCGGCGCTGAAACAGCTGGCGCAGACCCGGGTCTAGGGCCCGGGGCCGAGGAGACGGCGGTCACCGCGACTCTCCGACCAGAACGCCAGTTTCAAACATGCGCTTCCGTCTCTGGGGAACCCGTGGATCGTGCCCTTCACCGGGCCCAGGCACGGTCTTGTACGGTGGAAACACCACGTGCGTCGAGGTTCGCGGCGACGACGGCCACCTGGTCATTCTTGACGCCGGCACGGGAATCCGCGAACTCGGCCGCGCACTCGTAAACGGCGCGCACGGCCAGCCGATCTCAGGTGACGTCTTCTTCAGTCACGCCCACTGGGATCACATCCAGGGCCTGCCATTCTTCACGCCGGCGTTTCAGTCTGGAAACCACTTCCGCTTGTTCGGGGCGCCAACGCTGCTCCAGAGCCTGGAAGTCGTCCTGCGCCAGCAGATGAGTCCCGTCGTGTTCCCGATCGCGTTCGATGATCTGAACGCGCGTATCGAATTCCGGGAACTGACGGGGCATCGGCTCAGCGAGAACGACATCGAGGTCAACGCCATCAGCGTGCGCCACCCAGGCGGGGCGCTTGGTTTCAGGCTTTCGCCGTCAGGTTCGCCCGGTCGCTCCGTGGTGTTTATCCCCGACAACGAGATGGACCGTTTCGGCGACCACGCCACCGGCGCGCCCACGAAAGAGGAATTGATCCGCTTCGCGCATGGCGCCCGCGTGCTGATCCACGACGCGATGTACACGGGCGCCGAATACATGGACCACCGCGGCTGGGGACATTCGTCCTATCGCGATGCCGTCGACTTCGCGATTGCGTCAGAAGTCGAGACGCTGGTCCTGTTTCATCACGATCCGGAACGCTCCGATGCGGCGCTGATCGCGCAGCTGGCGCTGTGCCAGGAGATGGTTGCCGAGCGGAATGGACGGGTCGAGGTGATCGCGGCGGCCGAGGGGATGGTGATAGAGGTCTAGGTACGACCCAGCTGCGTGCTGATTGCTGCTTACTGCCGCATTGGGCTGCATGCTGGCGCTAGCGCTCCAGCTCCAGCTCCAGCGCGTAGCGGCAGCAGCAGTAAGCAGCAATCAGCACGCAGCCTCTGTTTTCCCCCACCCTCCCCCACCCGGCGTCATCACCGTCACGACATCGCCAGGGTTGAGTTCGATCCGGCACTTGGCCGGAATGGGTTGGCCGTTCAGCAGGTTCTGCCCGGTCGATCCGGGGCTTCCGCCGAGCGCTCCGGCCGGCCGATGTCTTCGGCGCTCGGTCACGAGTGTCACCGTGCATCGCTCGAGGACGCGGTAACGCCTGACGACGCCGTCGCCGCCGCGATGGCGACCCTGGCCACCCGATCCGCGCCGCACCGCGTACTCATCGATGCGAAGTGGATACGCCTGCTCGAGCGACTCGATAGGTGTATTGCGCGTATTGCTCATCCCGACGTGCACCGCGTCCGGCCCCGGCCCCCGTGAGCTCGCGCCCTGACCACCGCCTAACGTCTCGTAGAAGGTCCAGCCGGCGCCGCCAAACGTGATGTTGTTCATCGTCCCCTGCCCCTGCGCCGGCACATCGACCCCGGCGTTTGCCAGCGCCGCGAACAGCGTGTCGGTGATGCGCTGGGACATCTCGACATTTCCCGCCGCGACCGCCGCCGGCCAGCGGGCGTCGATCGCGCAACCCGGAGGAATGCGAAGATCCAGCGCGCGAGCGATGCCGTCGTTCGTCGGCACATCGTCGTCGAGGAGCGTGCGCAACACGAAGACCGCGGCGGCGCGAACCACGGCAGCGGGGCAGTTCACGTTGCCGCGGACCATCGGTGACGTGCCTTCGAAGTCACACCGCAGGGTGTCGCCGAGGGCGCTCACGAACACTGCCACGACCACGTCGTCTTCCGTCACGCCATCGCCCTCGAGGGCATCGCGCGCCGACCCCGAGACCTCTCCGAGTTGGGCGATGCGGGCGCGGGCGCGCCGCTCGGTGTAGTCGAGGAGCGCCGCCCCGGCTGCGCGCATTCGCTCCCTGCCCTCGCGACGAAGCAGTTCGACCCACCCGTCTCGGCCGGCGGCACAGGCTGCGCGTTGCGCCTTCAGGTCGCCCATCCGCTCGTCAGGCGTTCGAACGTTGGCCAGCACCAGAGACAGGATGTCGGCGTCGAATGTGTCGCCGTGCGCGATGCGCACGGGCGGGATGATGATCCCCTCCTGCACAAGTTCGGTCGCCCCCCGCGGCATGCTTCCGGGGCTGATTCCCCCCACGTCGGCGTGATGCGCCCGCACCGCCGCGAAGCCCACCAACTCGCCGTCCAGCCCGATGGCCTCGACCATAGTGAGATCAGGCAGGTGTGATCCGCCCCGGAAGGGATCATTGAGGAGAAAGACGTCACCCGGCCGCGGCCGGCGTTCGAGTACCGCCCGCACAGATTCAGGCATCGCGCCCAGGTGGACGGGGATGTGCGCGGCCTGGGCAATCATGCGACCCTCGGCGTCAAAAAGCGCCGACGACGCGTCACGTCGTTCCCGGATGTTAGGCGACAGGGCCCCGCGCTCGAGGACAGTGCCCATCTCCTCCGCGATCATGGAGACCGCGTGAGACATGACGCTCAGCGAGAGGGGATCGAACATTGTCGTGACTCGTGACTGGTGACTCGTGACTCGTGACTCGTGACTCGGCACTGCTTGTTCT
>CAZSNV010000358.1:0-4687 GCA_964608035.1 uncultured Gemmatimonadaceae bacterium
CGGCCCCTCACGCGTGATGACGCGCGGACGCGACACCTGGAACTCGTATCCCTCGCGCCGCATGGTTTCCATGAGGATCGAGAGATGCAGTTCACCGCGGCCGGACACGGTCCAGGTATCCGTCGCGTCGGTATCCTCGACCCGCAACGCGACGTTGCGCTCGAGCTCGCGATAGAGGCGTTCACGGAGCTGGCGCGACGTCACGTATTTGCCATCGCGACCGGCGAACGGTGAGTTGTTCACGACGAAGTCGACGGAGATCGTGGGCTCCTCGACGGCAATGCCCTCGAGTGCATCCTGGTGTTCGACGTCGCTCACGGTCCGGCCAATCTCGACCCCTTCAAGACCTGCGACCGCGACAATGTCACCGGCGGAAGCTTCCGTCACTTCGATGCGCTCGAGTCCTTCGTGCGTGTACAGCTTGGTGACTCGCGCGATTTCGACACCAGGCATGCCTTCGATAGGCAGGAGCGCGACAGTGTCCCCTAGATGGACGACCCCGCGCTCGACACGACCGACGGCGAGGCGACCAAGGTACGGTGAGTAATCCAGGGTCGACACGAGCATCTGGAACGGTCCGGCCGCGTCATTCGGCGGCGGCGGGACATGTTTGACGATCGCGTCGAACAACGGCTCGAGATTCACCGGGGTAACGCTCATATCGGTTGTGGAAACGCCCTCGCGCGCTGACGCATAGAGAAAAGGCGCCTCCAGCTGATCGGCGTCGGCCTCCAATTCGATGAGCAGTCCAAGCACTTCGTCGTGCACCCGCATCGGATCTGCGCCCTGGCGGTCAATCTTGTTGATGACCACAATGGGTTTGCGTCCGAGTTCAAGCGCCTTGCGCAACACGAAGCGGGTCTGCGGCATCGGACCATCAAATGCGTCGACGACGAGCAGCACGCCGTTCACCATGCGCATGATGCGCTCGACCTCACCGCCGAAGTCGGCGTGTCCCGGGGTGTCGACGATATTGATCTTCGTGCCCTGCCAGCGGACCGAGGTGTTCTTCGCCAGGATGGTGATTCCCCGTTCCCGTTCGAGCGGGTTGGAATCCATCACGCGCTCTTCGACAATCTGGTTCTCGCGAAACGCGCCAGCTTGACGTAGCATCTTGTCGACCAGGGTTGTCTTGCCGTGGTCGACGTGAGCGATAATGGCGATGTTCCGGATCTGCATAGCCTTGAAGTATGTCCGGCCCGGTCACGCCGTTCAAGCGCTTGTGCGACACGCGTCAAGGCGGCACAGTGAGGTTGTGTCCTCAACTCGGGAGGTGTTCCCATGAGTCAGTCGCAGGAACCCGGCAAGGACAGTTACCCCCATGGACGCGGCTACGGCCACGATTACATGCGCGGCGGCGAGGTTCTCGGGGGGTACGGTTACAGTGAGCGCGTCGAGTACGACAAACGACGGGGCGACCTGAGCCAGAAGGATGTCAAGCCGGGGCCTGATGAGTCGACCTGAAGATCATCACCAGACTCAGCGACCGGAACACCACGGCGCCCTTCACTACGGGGCGCCGTTTCATTCGGGACGGACTTGATGGCTGCTTACTGCTTACAGCGTGCTGCGTGCTGCTTCAACCAGCTCGTAGCAAGCAGTAAGAAGTAAGCAGCATTGTTTTTTGCCTCACTTCTTCTCAGCGAAGGAGGTATCGTGTCCCTTCGACTTCAGGGCCTGAAGGATCATCGACTTGTCAACCGCCTTCGCATACGCCTCAGTGGCCGCGACCTGACCTTTTTCCACGAGCTCGATCAGCGCATCCGTCAGCGTGACCATCCCCAGTCGCCGGGATGTCTGCATCACTGACTGAATCTGGAATGTCTTGGCTTCGCGAATGAGGTTGGAAACGGCGGGTATCGTCAGGAGGATTTCGCGCGCGGCAACCCGGCCGCCACCAACCTTCCGGCAGAGCGTTTGTGAGATGACGCCCTTCAATGATTCCGACAACATCACTCGTATCTGGCTTTGCCGGTCGGGAGGAAACTGGTCGATGATGCGATCGATCGTGCTGGGCGCCGTTGACGTGTGCAGCGTCCCGAAGACCAGGTGACCCGTTTCGGCTGTCTCGATCGCGATTGACGCCGTCTCGAGGTCGCGCAGCTCACCGACCAGGACCACGTCGGGGTCTTCTCGCAGAGCAGCGCGCAGCGCCTGCTTGAAGGACGAGGTGTGCTGTCCCACCTGCCGCTGCGTGATGAGGCAGCCCTTGTTCGCGTGGACGAACTCGATCGGGTCCTCGATCGTGATGATGTGATCGCGGCGCGAGCGGTTCACGAGGTCGATCAGGCTGCAGAGCGTGGTCGACTTGCCACTTCCCGTCGGTCCGGTGACCAACACGAGTCCTTTCGAGAGGTCGCAGAGCCTCTGCACCTCGGCCGAGATTCCCATTTCCGTGGCCGTCACGATGCGGGACGGGATGGCACGAATCACCGAGCCGATACCATTGCGATCGCGAAAGACGTTGACGCGGAAGCGCCCCACGTCGGCCAGTTCGTACGCCAGGTCGGTGTCGTTCAGTTCCTCGAACTCCAGGCGATTGCGCTCCGGCATGATGGCAACCAGCATGCGCTCGAGGAACGCGGCGTCGATTGGCTCAACTCCGGATTCGGGCACGATGTCACCGTCAACACGGAACAGCGGACGTTCGCCGCTTCGCAGGTGCAGGTCGGACGCCTTGCGCTCGGCCTGTTTCCGTAACAGCCCGTCGAGGATGGCTCGCGCCTCCTGATCACCACGCGGGATCACCGTTGCGACGACGTGCGGCGTTGGCCGGGCGCCGTTCGCCGGCGCGCGCGGGACGACGTCAAGCGTCAGGCGACCACTGTCGCGATGCACGCGCCCGACAAAGGCGTCCTGCCCCAGGGTGTACTCGAATTGCGCACCTTCGCCGCGCTCGACGCGTTGTTCCGTGTCTGCCGGCGCCACCTCGCGCACGATGGTCAGCATCTGCGCCGGCGTCAGGGGTCCTTTCGTCAGCGCCTGGCTTTCTGTCCCACGGAGGAGGAACGCGGGTTCGTCCTGCACGAGCCGAATCGAGTCGCCGCGCCGGGAGACCAGCACGGCGAGGAGCTGATCAAGTTGCGCCATCGGTCTCGTCACGAATCAAAACGATGTGCCTGCGATTGACGAGTACCGCGCCGTCGGCTTCGTGCAGCAAGATGAATTCCTCGGATGAGCGATTCAGGTAGTCGAGCACGCGCGTGTTCGACGTCACGCGCGTGATCATCATTTCGCCGCGGACCGTAATGTCGTTGCTGCACTGAAACACGACCTGCGCCGGATCACCCAACGACTCCATCCCCTCCTCGGACTCGGCCGCGCTGCCACGGATGAGCACCACGTGGTTCTTGGCGACGAGCCGCGTTCCTCCGCCGGGGATCTGCAGCGGGAAATACGCCTCCGGAAGATTGAGCAGGACTGGCGCGTCAAATTCGATCGATGGACGCCGCCAGGTCGGTTGGACAAACAGCGCACCGCTCAACTCCTCACCAGTCACCATCGTGATCTCGACCGGGAGCTGTTCCTTCTCGATGAAGTACTCGTTAGTAGCCTGTGTCATTCGCCTCGGCACCGACGGTGGTTGGACGCGCCCGCCCAGAGGTAAGACGCGGGGCTCGACACTCCAGCAACGAACATTCCGCAGGTGAGAGAGGACCAACGCTCCCGGCCCACTTGCGGTTGCCACAAACGTCCGCTTCTGCCGCGTTAAGACCCTTTAAGGGCAGGGCGCCTCGCAGATGCTGTCGCGCTCAACCTGCAGTGTGACATGGGAGATCCCGAGCCGCTGCATCGCGGCCACCGCGGCCTCGAGCACTTTCTGGTTTTCACCGGGCTCGCGGACGACGGCGTGCGCGCTCATCGCCACCATGCCCGACGTCACCGTCCACACGTGGAGGTCATGCACCGATTCGATGCCGCCAATGCCCTGCAGCCCTTCGCGCACGCGTCCGAGTGAGATATGGGACGGAGTCGCCTCGAGCAGCACATCGACTGACTCGCGCACCAGCCGCCAGGCGGAGCGCACGACCAGCAGTGTCACCACGATCGAGGCAATGGGATCCGCCGCGAGCCACCCGGTCGAGCGGACAACAATGGCGGCGATGACCGTGCCGACCGACCCGAACAGATCGCCGAGCACGTGCAGGTACGCGCCGCGCGCGTTGAGGCTGTGGCCGTGCACCGGACGGAGGATGGCCGCCGAGACCGCGTTCACGACCAGGCCGCCTAACGCGACGGCCAGCATGATGCCTCCCTGCAGCGGCTCGGGCGCCTGCAGGCGGGCCACCGCCTCCCAGACAATCAGGCCGGCGACGAACAGCAGGACCGCACCGTTCAGCAGCGCAGCCAGTATTTCCCAGCGGAGGTACCCGTAGGTCTTCTCCGGCGCCGCGGGCTGCCGGCTGAACCAGGCGACGAACAGAGACAGGGCCAGTGCCCCGACGTCGGTGAACATGTGCCCAGCGTCGGCGAGCAGCGCCAGCGAGTTGGAAACGACGCCGCCGACGACCTCCGCCACGAAAAACAGCGCCGTGAGCACCAGCGCCCATCGCAAGCGTTGCTGATGCGACGGGTGCGCGTGGTCGTGCAGATGCGGAACGGAGGGATCGTGAACGTGAACGTGGGCCAATTTCGTGACTCGTGACTCGTGACTCGTGACTCGTGACTCGTGACTCGTGACTCGTGA
>CAZSNV010000359.1:0-4665 GCA_964608035.1 uncultured Gemmatimonadaceae bacterium
GCGGGTATGTCGTTTCGTCATCACCTACTCCAGCGGGGCGAGAAGTGCGGCGGTCAAGTCAGAGCACGGTGGCGATCAGACGGTGATGGCACTCCAGTTGGCGACGACGCGCCACATAGCGTAGAGAACGGATGCAGCCATCAGGGCGAGGACCACCCAGGACGCAATGCGACTGTAGGTAAAGACCAGAGGTGCGGGAGGATCGGCCATGGCTGCTCCAGTGGAGTTCCTGCAAGCGGAGGCGCGAAGGCCGGGACAGGTCAGGTTCGTTTCGCGACGCTTGTCAGTGCGGGAACACATGATAGTCTCGCGCCCAGACACTCGCGCCGCTAGGAGGGAGAAATGGCCAGCACGCGCAGGAGACTCCGCTTCCGTTCACGATCTTGAGCGGCAAGGCGATGACGATCGCAATAGGGACGCGCGAAGCGCGCCTCAGCGAGTACCCCAACTCGCCGGCAGCTGCAAACTACCGTTATGCGACACGAAGTGGCTTGATCTGGGCCACTTCGTCCTTAATCGCTTGGGTGGCGTCCCAGAGATCGACTGCCCGCTGTGCGTTGAGCCAGAACTCCGCCGAGTTCCCAAACAGCCGAGACAGGCGGAGAGCCATCTCCGGACTCACCGCGCGCCGTCCCCTCAGCAGCTCGTGTGCACAGCGAGGGGCCGCTGACGAGCGAGTACTCCAGTACTTCCGCGCCTTCGTGTTCGTCCAATCGAGCGTGGTTACCTGCCCGTCCCCGAGTAACTGCCCACCTCGTGTAACACCGCGTTCACCGGCGCGACATCGCACCGATCCTTGACGCCCGCCGTGAACGCCTTGAACGCGGCCAGACTCTGGAGCGGATTCGTCGCCGGATCGTCGATCGATGCGATGTGGACGAAGCTCACGCCGTCCTCCAGCCGGTAAGCCGCGTAAGTGATACCGCCTGGCGCGGTCTTCTGCAGACTCTCGAACACCTCACGAATCAGCCGCGCGTTCTCCTCGGCCTGATCGGCGCGGGTAGTGTACCGAACCATGACTTGTCTCACGCGGACTGCCTCTCAATGGATGATGGGCGCAGCAGCCACAGCGCGATCGCCGAGAGGCGCCCCTACATTGAAGTCGGTTTCCGCGCGCGAAAGGATACGTCGACGCCGATTCCTCCGTCGGCGGCGTGAAGCCGCGCTCCACCGCGCCCGCGTCAAGTTGCGGGCGATGAAGGTGGTGCCGGCGGTGACGGAGATGGATGGCGAGCAGCGCCGGCTCTTCGAAGCCTACGCCGAGATCTTCAACCGCCGAGACTGGGACGCGCTCAAGCATCTGGTGCGCGCCGACGCCCGGCTGGAGATCGTCGGCGCCGCGCAGAAAGTCATGTCAGGACTCGGCGCCACGTATTCGACGAACTACACGGCGCTGCCATGGGAGTGGCGGCTCGCGTCTGGCGTCGTGGACGGCGTGCCGGTCATCGTGCACTGGCGGCGCGACGGCGGCGCGTGGCGTCCACACGCGGCAATTCGGCTCTGGTGGCAGGACGGGACGGTCGTTCGCATCCGCGACTACATCCATGTGGACTATCTGCTGACCGACTGGGCTGTCCCGAGTGGGCCGGTCGCGCCGGCGTCAGCGCCACCTCGTTAGGCAGCCAGCCGCTGGAAGGTGGCAAAGACAGCTGATCACGCGCCGATGGGGCTTGACAGCTGGCGAAGTCAGAGTCGCACATCTGAGGGATGTGATTTACTGGACGGTGATGCTCCCCGCCATTGCCGCGCCGTGTACCGCGCAAGTGTAAGGATACGAGCCGGCGGCGCCGAATGTTCTGCTGTAGGATCCCTGTTCCTGCGTCGGTGAATTGGTCCCGTCGGCGAAATTCACGCCGTGAGCAACACATACATCCGGACCATAGATGCCACCACCGCTGCACGTATTCCACGCCCAGGTTACCGTGGTGCCGGCCGTTATCGTCTTCGCCGTCGGATTGAACGCATTGTTCGTGACGGAGATTCCTCCGGCGGGAGGAGGCGTGTTGCCGGCTGGGGGACCGGTGGTTTCGTCACCACCTCCACAAGCTGCAGCCGAGATCAACGCAAGCGTGATACATACACTCTTCGTCGTCATAGCATTCTCCCCGTTCTGGAAACCGCGGTCCCAACCACGAACACGTTCGCTGGCCGTTGCCGTTCACCGCGACGCGGCACGCTGAGATCGATCAGTTGGTATCCCACGGCATTGGTTCACGCTATGACTTGGCAGTTGTAGATCAAGCCTTCTTACCTGTTTGCACGGTGAACGACTGAAAAACTGCGGTGAAAGGTCGAGCGGCCGGCTGCACCACTGCACGCGGTTCGGTGCCAGCAGCGAACTGAGCATTTCGCTGCTCAGCTGCGAGCAGACGATGAGATGCGGCGGCGCTGCCAACCCCCAGCCGTGTCAGGGAGACACTGGCCGCGTCACAGCTTCGGCAGGAGCCTTGGGACAGGCGAGCTGCTGCAGCTCAGCCGCGTGGGCACGAACTGCTCGCGTCGCACGACTCCGTGCGAGGTTCCACTGGGTCCAGTGATGGGACATCCGCGCGCGTCTCTCCCCTGTCCATCGATCGAGAACGATCGCTGCGGCGGCACAGCGGTCGCCTTGAGCGGCCGTGTCGACTGTGATACCCGGTGCCGTTAAGGCGGACACCAGCACCGGGACCGCGTCTCCGCCTAACGCTGCGACGTACCGCAGATCGGTACCTGCTGCCCCGGTACGCAACTGACTACCACGCGCCAGGTTTGCCCGAGCCACCAGCGCATCGGGGTTCAGGACGTTGAGCGTGGCGAGTACGACAAACCCGCTCAACACCATTCCTGCTGCAAAGGTACGCGGACGGGAACGCAGCACGGTAAATGCGAACCACACGAACACCATCGCCAGCCAGATCATGAACGCCGTGGCGTACAGCCTGTCCGTGGAGATGCCGTAGTACTCGACATACAATCTCATGCGCGCGCCAGCCGACAACAGAATGGCGGCGAGCAGCACGGTGAGCGACAGCGCCAACCGCCGATAGAAACGGAGCGCACGGGAATCTGAAGCCGGAATGAGTGCCT
The DNA here is from genome assembly GCA_964608035.1 of uncultured Gemmatimonadaceae bacterium. GTDB lineage: Bacteria > Gemmatimonadota > Gemmatimonadetes > Gemmatimonadales > Gemmatimonadaceae > JABWBJ01. Next base: position 3,067 of record CAZSNV010000359.1, read on the forward strand.
GCGCGCCGAGGAGCATCGGAAGCAGCAGTCCGGCCACGAATGTCAGCTCGAAGAAGCCGCGCCGCGCGTAGTCAGCGTAGCTGAGGCCAGTCGTCCTGAGCACGAGCGCTTCGCCACCAAACAGCCAGCCTAGCTGCACGATGACAAATGCCGCGAACAGCACGTTCAGGGCGCCGAGCGCGATTGTCACGTCCGTGGCGCCGAGCGTAAAAGGCAGTTCTGTGGCCGGAATGCCCGCGGCGCGCGGGTGCGCCAGGAGTGAGCGCCGCAGCCAGCCAGCGACCACCCATGCGAAGAAGCCGGGGATGATGATGTGCGAGAGTACGACATCGATTTCCACGTCCGGGAACGCGAAGAACGATCCGAAGACCGGGTCCGCGTTCGCCAGCAGAAGCGTAAAGACCAGGAGTATGGGTGCCGTGATCACCATCGCCCTGCCTATCCGCCTGAGGGTCCCGGTGTTGGACGGGCGGAATGCCTGGTGGAACTCCGCGTCGCGCACCAGTAACGGGACGACACCAGTGGCGACATCGAGACCGGTGCCGAACGCCGCTCGAATCAGGTCGCGGACGCGTGCGCGTGCGAGACCCGGGACCGGGATGGCAGTGATGCTCGTGGCGAGCAACACGAGGGCGGTGAGCATTGCCAGCACGTCGAAAACCTGAAGCATGGCGGCGTCGCGCCACGACAAGCCGGCGGCAAAGAGGACCGCGACTGCCAGCCAGCTACTGCTCTCGAGTGAGAGAGAGCGCCCGCTCTGCAGGACGAGGGTCATGGCAGTAATGGCGAACACCGCCATCCAGACCGGGAGCCCCAGCCCCCATGGTTCATTTCGGAGTAGCTGGTCAGCGAGCAGGCCGAGTAGTACCGCACCCAGCAACGCGCGTCGTGCGACGAGGGCGCGTGGGGATGGAATGGTCTCGAGCTCGGTCGTCTCAGCGGTAGGGACGTTCATGGCTGCTTCAGCAGAGTCGGTCGAAAAGTCTGAATGTGGCTGAGGCATGGAGGCTCGGCGTTTGGCTGCTAGAAAGAACTTTACAGTACAAAGTCGCGACGCGCAAGGGCCCGCACGGCGGATGTGTGTTGGAATGCTCACACAACTTTGATGACCACCTTTCCCGTCGCCCGCCCGGACTCGGAGCCCTGTTAGGCCGCGACTACTCGTTCAACGGCCACTAGCACGGAGCGATGAGATGGCCGACAAGCATTCCCCCCAGGACGTACGGTCCGACCACTAAGGGCATCGTCAGCCAAGGAGCGAAATCGGCGCCGCTTTGTTCCAGCCCCTTCTCATACCGCGCCGACCCAACGATGAACCCGATGAAACCTCCGAATAACACGTAGCCCGTGGTAGACCGACACTGTCGAGACGAGTCCTGCGACGCTGGGGTGAGGAGCCGGACCGACAAGGGGGACGCGCTGTCCGTTTTCGCGAACCGACTCAACGTATCCCGGGTAACTCCCGCCGCCATTACGCGACGAGGCGATTGCGCGAGTGCGGCGTTCGTGGCGACCGACGAGAGCACGAAAGCGAACCATACTAGGTACCAGATAAGTGTTTAGTATTAGATTGGCTGGCATGGATACCCAGCCAATCAA
>CAZSNV010000360.1:0-4634 GCA_964608035.1 uncultured Gemmatimonadaceae bacterium
GATCGCGTTGACGATTATCCGCTAGCGCGGTGCGCGACCCGCGCGCTCACGGCCCCAGCCACGCGCGTCGCAGTTCGGCCGCCAACTCTGCCCGTTGCCGATCAATCGCCGCCCATCGCTCGGCCAGGCGCCGAGGGTGACCAAGGGCCCCCGCAGCTTTTTGAAACTTTTGCCAACGTGGGGGTTTGCATTCATGTAGGATTCCGTTTGGCGACGGGCACGCAGACTTTCGGGGGAATACATGTTCTGGAACCGATGGAGCTTGACCTGGCTGGGCATCTGGGTCGTCGGCGCCTCGTTGTGGGGCATGTTCTTGGTCAGTGCCGTCGTCGCGCGATGGCCTGCCGTCCGGCCGTTCCGAATCAACGGGGACGTTTCTGCCCTGCCGCTTTTCTTCCTGACCTGGTTCACCCTGCCAACCTTCTCCATCTATCTAGGTGGGCTGGTCTTGGGTTGGATCGTCGTTCGTCTCAGCCAGCTGCCTCTGTGGTCGTCCAGGTGGTGGACGCTCATTGCGCGAGCGGACTTCACAACGCTTATCCGTTCCTTACGGCACCAGCCTGGGCGCTGAAAGAGCTACTTGGCTGCGGCCGCAGCCTTCCGGCGCTTCCAGGCGGCCCGAAGCTTAGCTTTCGTCGCCGCGATCTGCGCGCGTCGCTCCTCGCGCCGCTGCAACTCGGCGGGCAGCTCGTCGCCCCGCACGTCCGGCCCATGCGTGGCATCTTCAGCCGCATCGACCGCGTCGGCCTGGGTCGTCAACGCCGCGATCTGGTCACGCAAGCGCCGTTCCTCGTCGCGCATCCGTCCGTAGCTCATCGCCTTGTGCTTACTCGCATTCGCCTGGACCTTCGACCCATCAATCGCGAGCGTCCCGAGCTGCAGCACCCCCGCTTCGCGGGCGATCTGCACGACCTGGATGAAGAGGGCCTCGAAGGCGGCGAGGTGCTGCTGCCGAAACTCGGCGATCGTGCGGTGCGCCGGAAAGCTGTTGGCGGCGATCACGCGATAGGCCACGTCCTCTTCGAGCTTTCGAGCGATCCGCCGCGACGAGAACGTGCCCGTCGCATACGCGTAGAGCAGCACCGTCACCATCATCCGGGGATCGAAGGGTTGATTGCGTCGGCCGTCCCCTGGATCCTGACCTACTCAGCCCTAAGCGCCTCAACTGGGAATTGTCAGTCCATTCTCAGCGCCGACACCGGATCGACGCGCAGTGCCCGACGCGCTGGCAAGTAAGTCGCGCCAAGCGCCACCCCTACGAGCGTGATCGCCGACACGACAAACGTCGTGGGATCCAAAGGGGCGACCCCGTAGAGCATCGCGGCCAGGAGAGGCCCGACGCCGACTGTCGCGAGCAGTCCCCATCCGACGCCCAGCAGCGTCGGCCCGAGCGCGCCCGTGAGCACGAGCCTGTTTATGTCGTGCCGTCCGGCCCCAAGCGCGATGCGGACGCCGATCTCTTTCGTGCGCTGGGCGACGGCATAGGACGCAACGCCGTAAACGCCGACGCCGGCCAGGATGATCGCCACGACCGCGAAGAAGCCAAACACCTTAGCGCTGTCGCGCTCGGCCCGCAAAGCAGCCGCCAGTCGTTCCTCCATCGTGGCCACCTCGTCAACGAGCATGCCCGGCCCCGCGGCGCGGATCTGCTCGCGGACCATCGCAGCAGACGGCCCGTCGTTTGGGCCTCGGATGACTAGCGTCATGCTGCGCCATCCCACCTGGCTGCGAGGCAATTGAGCCAGCGGGAGGTACAGCCGTGGTTCCGGCAGTTCGCGGAGCGACTGAGCCGGAACGTCCTGTACCACACCGACCAAGCGCAGCGGCGTACCGCGCATCACGCGACGCCCGACGATGTCCCGCCCTGGAGCAAATCGCTGGCGGAACGCCATGTTGGCGATGGCCACCGGCTCGCCTGCCAGCGTGTCACGCGCATCGAAGTCGCGGCCAGCGACGATCGCGATGCCCATCGTCCGAAAGTAGTCAGGGGTGACGGTCGCCACTGAGGCCCCTCCCTCAGCGGGCGGAGGCTGACCCTCGACGTACATGCCGGAGTAACCAGGGCCGGATCCAGCAAACGGCATCATCGACACCGCCGCCACAGAGTCGACGCCCGGAAGTGCGGCGACTCGCTGCGTCAAGTCGGCAAAGACTCCGGCCATGCGAGCCTGTGCTTGCCGAAAGTCCGCATCCAGCTTAGGAGCGACTCGGGCTGTAAGCACGCCTCGCCCGTCGAACCCTCGATCTTTGACGTTCAGACTCCAGAAAGTCCGGCCCAGCAAAACTGCCGTGATGAGGAGAATCAGGGTCAAGCCGACTTCCGCCGACAAGAGCGCGCGCCGAAGTCTCATTCGCCCAGGCGCCGGCAGCCCCTGACTGTCGCGCGCGCTCGCCGCCAGAGATCTCACGTTCACCCCAGGAAGAGCGAGGAGCCCGCAGGCGATTCCGGTACAAACGGCAATGGCGATGCTCATTGCCAGCACGCGCCAGTCGATGGTCAGCGCGTCGACGAAGGCGATCCGGTCTACCAGCACCGCGCGGATGCCGGCCAAGGCCCAAAAGGCGACGACAAGCCCGCACACCAAGCCTACGACTGCAAGGAGCAGACTTTCGGTGAGCAGAAGACGGATGAGTTGACTTGGGCGAGCGCCGAGCGCGGCACGGACGGCAAGCTCCCGCTGACGCGTCGCGGCACGCGTCAGGAGAAGATTGGCAATGTTGACGCAGGTAATGAGCAACAGAAGTGCCGCGGCGCCCATCGCCAACAGCAGGCGCTGACCCACTTCTCCAACGAGCTTCGTTTGCAGAGGTGTGGCCACAAGTTCCATCCGGTCCAACAAACGCTGGGTGTTCCCGCGACGCTGTCCCTCGCGCTTGTGGACGTCAAGTAGATCCATCGCGGCCTGTTGAGGCGTCGCCCCCGGCGTCAGGCGGCCGATGACATTGACGTGTGACTGCCCACGGGCAATACCGATTACGTCAGGCTGTGTTTCGGCGGGTAGGCCAGTTGCCGTGAATCCTCGCGTCGCGGGAAACCGAAATCCTCGCGCAGTCACGCCGACAACGGTTGCGACCGCCTCGTCAACCGTGAGGGTGCTCCCATGCACCTGAGGGTCTCCGCCAAAGCGTTGAACCCAATAGTCGTGACTCAGCACGACCACCGCCGGAGCGGCCGTCGATGCGTCCGCAAGATCTAAGACTCGACCGACAGCGGGCAGCACACCTAGCAGGCTGAAGAAGTTGGGTGTGACGCTCGCAACATCGACCTGCTCAGATACGCCGCGATGGGCGAGCGTGCCCGGTTCTGGCCCCTCAAAACCGGCCAGGTCGATCAGACTCGGCAGGTGATCTCGCGACGCAGCCGCCAGTGATTCGAGATTGAGCGTGAGTGGCGTGGCGTCCATCCACACCAGTGCCCCCGGATCCCGGTACGGCAGCGGTCGCAGAAGCACCGCATTCACCGCGGCGAAGAGCGCGGTGTTGGCTCCAAGACCAACGGCGAAGGTGAGGATCACGGCCAGCGCCAGGCGCGGTGTGCGCCGCAGGCCCTGCCAGGTCTGGCGGGCGTCTTGCCATGTCTGTTCCATCCAGCACCAGATCCACACCCGCCGTACGTCTTCCCTGACCAGACCGACGTTCCCGAACTTCACCAACGCCTGCCGTCGTGCCTCCTCGGGGGTCATGCCGCGCGCGACGCCCTCCTCGGTCTCGCGCTCAATGTGGTCGCGGATGTCGTCATCCAGACCCCGAAGCGCTCGCTTTTGACGCCACATGGTCGTTACTCCTGCGAAGCTGGCCGGAGGATGCGCGCAATGGCACCGGCCAGCCGGTCCCACTTACTGGTTTCGATTCCGGGGCGGGCTCGCTCAACGACTTTGTCGGCCATTTCAATGTCGACGGAGAAACGGCTTCCGGTCAAGTTCGCGAGATCGTCGTCCACCAAGATCGGGCACTGCGAGCCAACGCCGACAAGACACTGGGCGGTCAATGGTCGGTTAACTTTGACCGACTCAGTCCTGGGGATAAATCGGAACATGAGTTTTATGTCGACGGAAAGGGACTCTGGGAACCCAACAAAGACGGCGAGCCCTTTCTTCGTTGCGGTCTTCGCTGGGTCGCAACTCGAAACGATGGCAGGCAGGTTGAGGGCGAAGAGTATTGCGAGGTCACGTGGCCGTCGCGGGTCGCTGGTCCTTCTCCTGAGGATAAGAGAGTTGACCTCGGCGCGAGCCCATACAATGCGGGAGGAGTTGTCGAGAGTCCTGCCATGTTTTTTGGGCGCAGGTCGATTCTCGAAGACATCAAGACCCACGTTGGAGGTGGCACGAAGGTCATACTTCTTGAAGGCAATCGCCGTACCGGCAAGACTTCGATCCTGCGGCAACTCCAGCGCCCAGAGAACGGCCTCCTTGACTCTTGGGTGATCGTTTACTGCAGCCTCCAGGGAATTACCGGACACCCGACCAAGACCGGCATCCCAACGGAAAGCGTCTTCCGGGCGATCGCGCGCCTCATCCTTGACGCATGCGACAAGGCAGGGTGTCCGGTGCCGCTTCCCGACGCGCCGAGCACTTCTACGCCGCTGCAGATTTCGCGAGCGCTTACCGCTTACTTCAAGGGCGTCGAGCCCTATG
>CAZSNV010000361.1:0-4623 GCA_964608035.1 uncultured Gemmatimonadaceae bacterium
GGGGCGTCTACCGACGCCCCCGCCGCCGTGAAGCAGGGCGACCAGCCGCGACCGAAAGCGTTTCTGGCGGCGACATTCGCGCCTCCGGTTCCACCGATTCTGTGCCCGGTGAGGGGGTGCCGCAATGCTCGCAAGTCTCCTGTTGACAACCGGCTGACTGTGCCTTGACGCCCGGTTGACGCGTGGCCGCCACGATGCACTCCATGAACTCACATCGTCGAAGCGTCCGCTGGACTACTGGCGTGGCCCTGATCGTACTGATCGCGGGATGCAGTTCCGATTCGAGCGACATCACGCCGCCGCCGCCTCAGGAAGGGCCGCCTCTGACGTCCGGAAATGTGGTGGTCAACCGCTCCTCGGCGTTGCTTACCAGGATCGGTCAATCACAACAGCTCACGGCTCGGACAGCCGATGGTTCGGGGGCAACGGTGAACGCAGCCGTAGTCTGGAGTTCCTCCGCCCCGGATCAGGTCACCGTGGACGCGACGGGACGCGTTCTGGCCAGAGCCATCGGATCAGCGCAGATCTTCGCCACCTCCGGCGGTGTTCGTTCGGCGCCAGTGTTCGTGGTAGTGGCGGAACCGCAGCCGGGCGCGTTGATCGTAAACGATGCTCAGGTCCTTTCGATCACGCCGCCGACAGGGCTCGCGCCAGGGGAAGTTCCCGGAATCGGAACACGTTACGAAGTTCGCCTCACCGGAATCACAACCCCTCCCTCCCCAGGCACGGTCGTATTGGGCGCCGAGAATGCGACGGTGGCGGGTAAGGTCGTCTCGACGCGAAATGAATCCGGGGCATTGGTGGTCACGCTCGCGCTGGCGCCCCTTCGCGAGCTTCTCGCCCGATACGATATCGACTTCAGTATCGACCTTTCGGCATTCCCTGGTGTCTTCGACCTAACGAGCCCCGGCTCTGCTGCCGCGAATGCCTCACAAGCGGCCCGGCCGCGTCTGCAGTCGACGCTGCCCGTAGCCAACTTCATTCAACCGTTCTCGGCGCTGAATTGCGATGCCAGTCTGGCCCCGGTTCTCGCGAGCCGGACGGTCCAGCTCGCGCCGACTGGCGATCTGCGACTCGACCTCGTCGAAACCCCAGGGCACACGCGTCGCGCTGTGGTGGGCTCATACAAACTTGAAGGCACCGTTGCCCTAAAGCTCAATGCCGGGTTCATAATTTCGGGAAAATGCCTGGCGCAGGTGCTGATCAGGATCCCGATTGGCGGCCCGCTTGCCCTGGGCATCATGCCGGGGGTGCGGGTTGGCGTAGGCGTCAGTCTGGGAGGGCAGATTGCGGTGACAGCCGGCGAGCTGTCCCTCACTGGCGCATTCGGGACGCAAATCGAATTGGGCTGGGAATGCGGCGGAGCCACGGCGGACTGCCGGGCGCTCGAAAGCATAACGCCGATCAGAGAGTTGAAACCGAAGTACGAGGTGTTCAATCCGGTCACGGGGATGCGGGTTCAGCTTTCCGGACAGGTGTATGTGCTGGTCGGGCTGGATGCTGTCTTCTTTACGGCATTCACGTTAGGTGTCCTCGAGGCCAGGGTCGGTCCGGTACAGTCGGTCGACCTGGGGTTCGAGGACGACCAGGCGCTCAACCCCAATTACGCCTCGAAATACGACCTGAAACTGGAGGCTGTTGTCGAGCCGGGGTCGGGCTTGCAGGCGCTCCTCGACTTCCTCGTAGGAAATGGCCACCTCACCTTCCAGGCAAAGGCCTCGACGGTCCTGTCGGAATCACCGAAGGGCACCTTCACCGCCAGCAAGCCCGTTGTGGGACTGTCGGGAGAGACCGTCGAGCTCAAGGTCGACCTCACCAACACCAACTATTTCCTGATCGGCTACAACGTCAAGCGCGTCGAGCTGTGGCGAAAAAAAGCGACTGAGGAAACGTTCACCCATTTTTGGACGATCAACGTCAGCGCAAGCAATCAATCGATCTTCACGCATACGTGGACGCCGACGACCGACGATCTCGGACCTAACGAGTTTGTAGCCTTCGTCCAAACGGAGTTTCCGGTGCCGGATCTCGAGGTGGCCGAGAACTCGATGCAAAAGGTTGTCGTGAACTGCTTCTCGGCCGCGCCCCGGGTCAGCGCAGCCGTCGTAGGCGAGGCGAATACGTGTTCTGATACCTGGGTGGGCACCGCGACGTTTGTTTTGCCCGGCGAGCTGCGCGTCACCGCGAACGTTACCTGGCGAAGAGACCCCGACATTCCCGAGGTGGATGGCCAGGTCTACTACATCGCCACAGGAAGTGCAGTCGTCCAGCATCTCGCCTGGGAGGCGAAGGGTTGTTCGGTGTCGCAAAGCCTATACGACGTTGCCCCGCCGGCAGAATCCAACTATCTGCACGTCGACTACAAAAACTCACCGACACTCTTCTCAGGCGACGGCGGCATCGCCGGCGTGTCGATGCTCAGCTGCCCTCCTGGGCCGCCCACCCCGTATGCCTTTTCGTGGCTCTGGTTTTTCGGCGCAGGCGAGGTCACCCAAAACGGTACCGTCATTGCGGGCCGCACCACGTTAGGCGACGCCGTCTGGGAGTGGCGTTTCGCACGTCCCTGAGCAATCGCTCGCTGCGGGGACCGGCCTTGGCTCGTTCTGCTCTACGTCTCTGGTTCGAGTGACGCGCCGAGCAGGACTCGCCCAGTCCGGTCCCCTTCGCTCGCTCCCGCCCCTCGTGCTTTCATGGAGGCGCTGCTGACCGATGAGAAGTAACAGCCGGGTGACCCGGGTCGTTGTCGCGGCCCACGCGGCTAGCTTCCACACCATGATCGGCCTCGGATGCATGCGACTCTCGACCAGCCGCGATCGCGATGACCATCGCGCGGTCGGGCGTCGACCGCCAGGAGTAGAGAAGCTCTCAGTCCCAGACACTCCGGAGCGGCTTATAACCTCTGAGTCGCGCATCGGCGGTCACGAGCGTTGCATTGAGCCCAAGCGCGGTGGCGACGATGATGCGATCGGCGGGATCGCGATGCGGGAATGCCTCGAGATGCACCGCGCGCACCGCGATCCGGTTGTCCACCGCGACAAACGCAAGCCAGGGGATCTCCTCCAGATGCGCGATCCACACCGCGACTGGAATGGTGAGTACCAGCCGCTTGTGCTCCACCAGCATCGCGATCTCCCAGAGGCTGATCGATGAGACCGTGACCGGACTCTTATCGGCCACCGCCGCATCGAGCAGTCGCCGCGCCTTGCGTGGTATTCGTTCCGGCGTCGAAACCCACCACACGAGCGCGTGGGTGTCCAGCGCGATCACGTGCCACTCTCCCATTCGTCGTCGCCGACCGGACGAGTCGGCGCGCGGTACTTTACCACGGTCTCGCGCAGCATGCGCACCGCCGATTCGGGATCATCCCGGTAGGGCACGATCAGCAGCACCGGCTTGCCGCGGTCGGTGATCGTGATTGGCTTCCCGCTGCGCTCAACCTGACGGAAGAGCTCCAGAGCCTGCGCCTTGAATCGGGATTTGGAGACGGTGGTCTGCATATGACTATGGTGAAGTGACCATAGTCATTGTAAACCAGGAACCTGGCATGTGACAGGATGATGCGCGCCCCGAGGTAATTTCGGGTGTCCTCGACTGGCAGCCAAAGCCGGAAATCGCTCCTCTGAGGCTTTCGCTTTCAGACGTAGGGAACTGCCCGGGAAAGCGCCTGCCTAAACCTCTTCGGGACCGAATAGGTGCTCACGTACAGCTCCCCGTCGAGCACCTCGTATCGCCTCCGGTCGTCGGGAAGCGCACGGACCATCTCAGCGGTCCAATCAGTCTGCTGTACAGGCATGACCCTAGCGTACGCTCGGCTCGGCGAAGGTGACAAGCGAACATACGCCGAGGATCGCAACGAGCTGTCGAACGGCTCGGAAAATGCCTCTCAGGCACCGCCGAGCACGGAGTCGAAGTACTCGCTCAGGACGATCTCGAGAGCGGCAACCGTCGGGACCGGATGCCACCGAAGCTGGTCACTGAGAATCGCCGGGCGTTCATCAGCCGGACGCCAACGCTCGAAGACACGTGCATCGAGATCGACGATCCAATACTCGGGAACACGCTCGTCCTGGAGGATCTGGCGCTTCTCGATTCTGTCCGTTCGCGCGGTCGATGGTGAAATGACTTCCGCCGAGAGCAACAGTGTCCTGACTTCTTTCCACGAGCGAATCAGCCGGCCGCCCACCAACGGGACTACAAAAACGTCCGGCTGCAGCACCCGGCGCGGCGACAGTTCGATGTCAGCCGGCGATATCATGGCTTCGCCGATTCCGTGTGTCTTGCAATACGGGTTCAGGATAGCCCACAAGTGTGCCACAGCCCGCTGGTGCAGCGCTGAGGGCGCCGGACTCACGAACAACTCCCCGTCCAGCACCTCGTAACGCTTTCCGTCGTCAGGAAGCGCTCGGGCCATCTCGGCGGTCCATTCGGTGTTCTGCGCGGGCATGCCCATAGCGTACGCTCGGCTCGGCGAAGGTGGCAAGCGAACATACGCCGAGAATGCGAGTCGCTGGCGTCAGGTACCTAACCGACGGAACGCACGTGGACCGTTTCAGCGCCTTGGGGTCCCGCGCCGTTCGGGTCCCGCGCCGTTCGGGTCCCGCGCCGTTCGGGTCCTGCGCCGTT
>CAZSNV010000362.1:0-4601 GCA_964608035.1 uncultured Gemmatimonadaceae bacterium
TGCACGTGGGACGCGTGTCGCACTTGATCCGGGAGACGATGCACGGGATCGAGGCGCAGCTGGAACCGAATCTTTTCGCGCGGATTCATCGCGCGGTGATCGTGAACATGGACCGGATCCGCGAGTTGCAGCCGTGGTTTGCCGGTGACTACATCGTCATCCTGCGCGACGGGCGGCAGTTGAAGTTGAGCCGCACGTATCGTGAGGCGTTACAGTCCCGAATGCATCGGCTGGCGTAAAACGAGATGTGAGATGGGAGACGAGAGATCACCTGCACCAGCATGATCAGATCTGACATTCGTTGGCAGCAGGCGAATCGAGTTCCAACTTATTCCGTTCTGATCGTGCCTGCGCAGTTTATCTCCCCTCTCCCATCTCCCATCCCTGTTAGTCGAACAATCCCTTCGGCGGCTCGGACGCCATGCTGGTCGACGGGCGCATGGTGATCAATCCGCAATTCGAGTGGACCGGCGGCGGCATCGCGTCGTCGGCTGAGGATCTCGCGCGGTGGGGGAAGCGGCTGTACGAGGGAGGCGCCTTCGACGCGTCGATGATTCCGCGGCTGCTCGACGGCGTTCCGGCGCGCCTGGGCCAGAACACGAAGTACGGACTTGGCGTGATCATCCGGGAGACGCCGTTAGGCACTGTGTATGGGCACAGCGGATTCTTTCCGGGTTATCAGGCCGAAATGCTGTACCTGCCGGCGCACAAAGCCGACGACGCGTTCCAGGTGAACTCCAGCGTGCCCGGAGCGCTGGGCCGCGGGGTGTCGCCGGGGAGGTTCGCGATCGAAGTCGCGACGATGTTATTCGAGGAGCTGTCGCGGCGCTGATGGGCCTGGCAGTTTATCTCAGATCTCACATCTCCCATCTCACATCCGGAAACCTCAGCGGAAGTCGTTCGTAGTATTCTCGTCGCCCGAATCCGCTCGGAGCCCAACATGTCGCTAATCAAATTCCTTCTCTTCGGCCTGCTCGCGATGTTCGTGCTGCTGCCTGCGGCGGGGATCCTCATGCTGGTCGGGCTGCCGGTGCTCGCTGTGCTCGCCCTGGTGGGACTGCCGATGCTGGGGCTCCTGATGGTCGTCGGCCTGCCGGTACTCGCGGTGTTCGTCGTGTGCATGGTCGCGTTAGGGCTCGTCTTCGGGCTGCTGGGCCTCGTGGTCGGCCTCGGCATCGTGGCCCTGAAGATCGCGTTCTTCATCGCGCTACCGATCTTCTTCATCGCGTGGTTGGTGAATCGCGCGAAGACTCGTCAGTCGATGGAGCGCGCGACGTTCTGAACGACCCGGCGGGCGGCCGGAAGCGCACCTCGCGACCTGCTACCGGTTCGTGCTGCCCGTCAGGTTCTTCAGCCGCAGGCGCGCCTCCTCTACCTTCGACTGCAGGGCCGGATCCGCACGCTGCCACAACCGGACAACAGCTTCGTATCGCTCCCGGGCGCGATTACGATCGCCCCTCCTCTCGTCGAGACGCGCGAGTTCCATATGGATAGGTGCACGGTAAGCCAACTCCTGCGGCGAGCCGGCGAGTCCGTGTTGAAACCAGCGCTGCGCCTCGATGTCATTTCCCAGTGACGCAGCTGCCAAGCCGCGCAGGAAGCGCGCATGCTCGAAGCCGAACTCGCGCACGTGCGCCGGTCGCGGGAGCGCTAGGAGCTCGAGCGGAATTGCGGGTTTCTGCTTGTCCAGGATCGCCAGTACCTGCGCCGGTTGTCCGCGCCGGAAAGCCCGGTCGGCGTCGATCGTCGCGAGCATCATCGTGATCACGTTGCCGAGTCCCTCCGGCGCACGGACCGTCTGGAGGGAATCGCGGTAGGCCGCGACGGCGGCCCCATCGTCCAATCGCGAGAAAATGAGCGCGAGCAGTTCGAGGCGTAGAGCCGGACGGAGCAGCGACCCGGGATCGGTGAGCTGTCCCGATGCGTCCAGATCGGGACGCCATCGCTCGAGCTTCACGCGAAGCGCTTCCAGGTCGCCGCGCGGCGGATCCATGAATGGCAGTGTGGCCGCGAATGCGATGTGAACGACGACCGGGCCGGCGCCTTCCATCCCCTCGGCCAGCTCGAAGGCCCGGAGCGCGTCGGTCCACCGTCCCTGCGCGATGGCGATCCACCCCAGTTGCACCTGGGCCTGCGCCCGGTTCACGGGCCGCTGACGCCAACCGAGGTCGAGGCGCGTTAGGCTGTCCGCGAACTCGGTGTCGTCGAGATACGCTGCGCTGTACCGCGCCGCCAACTGCAGCTGCCGGCTCTCCAGGGCGCGCGCTTCTTCGAGAATGTTTGCAACCTCTCGTGCGTCACCGCGGCCGCGGGCCGGAACGAGCCGATAGCTGATCGGCACGCTCCCGCGATATCGCGCCAGCATACTGTCCACCGCCTGGAAGTCCTTCTCGCGCACGGCGAGATCCCACATGGGTCATATGGGTCAAAGGAAACCGGGGTCGTAGGCGAGAACGCGCTCGAAGATCTGTCGTGGTTCATCGAGTGGCCGACCACGCAGCGGGTTGTAGGCCACCATGAGGTCGGCGAGCTGGAACTGGGCCTCGATGTCATCCGGATAGTCCTGTAGCAACTCGCGATACGCCTTCTCTGCTTCGTCGGCGCCGCCCGATCGGAAGTTTGCATACGCTTCCAGGAGTCGGCGGTCGCGTTCCGCGAGACGACCCCCGTGGGTGATGGCCTTGCGGCTTGCCTGCGCGGCGACTGCTCGGCGCCCGTTCCAATCGGCCGCCACAGCCAGTCGATAGTACGCGAGCGCAAAGGTGGAGTCGACATTGACGGCACGCTGGAATTCCGCGATCGCCGAGTCCACGAACTGCGGCCCGCGACGGAGCGCATGCTCGGCGTTGACGAAGGCCTTCAGGGCATCGAGGGATCTCGTGGTAATGGCGGCGGTTTCCACCAGCCGTCCTCCATCACCACCGCGGGCAACCAGTAGGCGGGCCGCGAGCTGATCCACCACTCCAAGTACGTCAGATGCGACTCCCTCCGCGGAAACAACAGGGGGGTCGACGCCGGAGGCATCGATCGTATGCCACCGGGCCTGCATTCGAACTTGTCCACCAACCGCGCTTACGCTGCCTAACACGTAGGCTCCGCCTCCGACACGACCAGCGACCGCGCGATAGGCTCGCTCGTCCATGGTGCCCGTCGTGTGCGCCACTGCTGTGAGGACGGTGCCAGGGTCCACCGTGCGCAGTCCTTGCGCGCCGTCGAGGTTACGCGCGAGGAGATCCACCATGCCCTCGCCGAGGTAGTTGAGGGCGGCGTCTCCGACAACGGTGAACGGAAAGACCACCAGGCGGTCCGCAGTCGCAGTCGACGAACCGCCACGCAGAGAGGCGAAGAGGGCTGCCGCGGCTACAACGGCGATCGCCGCGCCCACAATTGCGAGCCGACGTCGAGGCACGGGGAGCCTTGGTGAACCCCAAAGGTGGGCCCCCGAGTCTGTCGGGCTCAGTGCGCGACTCAGGTCCTCTGCTGAGCCGAACCGGTCAGCCGGATTGCGCGCCAGGCAGCGACGAACAGCTTCGTCGAGCAGCGGAGGCACGGTGTTACGCAAAAGGCGGGCAGTTGGCGGGTCCTCCGTGAGACGTCTCGCAATGGAATGGGTCGGCGTGGTTGCCGGAAATGGCACTTGGCCGGTGAGCATCTCATAGAGCAGGCAGCCTAGCGAGTAGATGTCCGAGCGGGCGTCCACTACTGCTCCCGTCGCCTGTTCGGGACTCATGTACGCTGGAGTCCCGATGGTGATTCCGGTCATCGTGAGTCGGTCGCCGGCGGCGTTGTCCACGGCCCGCGCGATTCCGAAGTCGGCTACGACGGCGCGTCCCGCCGCGAGCAGGATGTTTTCCGGCTTGATGTCACGATGAATCACCCCACTGCCGTGGGCATACGCCAACGCGCCGCAGATTTCCTCGGCGATCCGGAGGACATCCATGATCGGCAGCGCGCCGTCCCGGTCCATCCGCTGGCGCAGCGATTCACCCTCGATGAACGGCATCACGTAACACGGGCGACCGAGACTGGCGCCGGAGTCGTGCAACGGCAGGATGTTGGGGTGACTCAGCTTGGCGAGGATCTGCACTTCCTGCAGGAAGCGTTCTCGTCCCTCGACCGCGACCAGATCCGGGGCAAGGACTTTGATCGCGACAGGCCGGTTGTGGCGAAGGTCGTGGGCGAGGTATACCGTCGCCATTCCGCCTCGACCGATCTCCCGCTCAATGCGGTACCGTTCTGCTAGCGGACCTTCAAGGGAGAACGGTATTTGAGTCAAATCGGCACATCCGTGTCAGGGACGGCCGGAGATTAGTGTGCCAGGTGGCGTCGCGTAAGCACGGTGGAAATGCGCGTTTCTGGTCAACTGCGGCGCACGCAGTTGAACGAGTCGGCTGTTACGCCACTGAACGCGTACGTCTATGCTCCTTTGTTGAAGCGGAGGAGTGGCCGAGTTAGGTTTCGCACCCGTTCCGGCGTCCTCCCCGTCGCTTCGCTCCGGAGTCGGATCAGGGGGTCGCTTTGCGACCCGGATCGAGTTCGTAATTTGTTAGGGTTTACGGGACGTAGCGCAGTCCGGTAGCGCACCTGAATGGGGTTCAGGG
>CAZSNV010000363.1:0-4588 GCA_964608035.1 uncultured Gemmatimonadaceae bacterium
GTTGTGTGGTGGTCCCGTCGCCGAGCTGGCCGTAGTTGTTCTCGCCCCAGCACCACGCGGAGAAGTCCTTGCCGCGCGCGCACGTGAATGCGGCGCCGGCCGTGATCGTGCTGAACGTCGTCGCGCCGCTGACCGCGTGCGGCGTTGAGGCGTTGACGGTTGTACCTGAACCAAGCTGCCCGGCGTTGTTCCTTCCCCAGCAGTAGGCCTCGCCCGTCGCCGCCACGCCGCACGAATGCGACCCGCCGGCGGTGATACTGACGAACGGTCCGTCGAAGGCAACCCGGGCCGGCGCGGGCCGCGACAGGTTCGAGCCCTCGCCGAGTTGGCCAGCCTCGTTTTTGCCCCAGCACCAGGCAACGCCGTCGCTGGTGAGCGCGCAGCTGTGGTTCCAACCGACACTGAGGTCGGCGACGTTGCCGGGCAGGTCCACCATGACCGGCGAGTTTCGCCGCTGGCGGGAACTGTCGCCCAGCTGGCCGTCGCCGTTCGATCCCCAGCAGAAGACGGTTCGCGAATTCGAGAGCCCGCAGCTGTGATCACGACCGGCCCGGACGAGTCGGAAGGAAACAGCGCTGTTGATGCGAACCGGCGCAGTGCGCGACTGCGTCGTGCCGTCGCCGAGCTGGCCGTTGGCATTCGCGCCCCAGCAATAGACCTCGTACGCGGTCGTCAGGCCGCAGGTGTGATTCCAGCCGCCCGAGATCTGCGAAAAACTGAAATCTCCGGCCACGGGTGTGGGCGACGGGTGCATCTCTGAGCTCCCGTCGCCGAGCTGACCCTGGTCGTTGCTCCCCCAGCACGCGGCGCGACCGTCGTTCAGGGTGCAGGAGTGTCCCCGACCAGCCGAGATCGTGCCGCCGTCTTTCTGGAAATTGACCGTGGGGACGATCGGTGCCGCGGGAATTATCGGTGGAGGCGCGGTGAGCACGTCCCCGCGCGTGACAGAATCCTGGCGAGGCGCCGTGCGTGTGGTGGATGGTGGTGGCCCCGCCGCCAGGCGCGCCGAGTCTGCACCCGGCGAGGTGCCGCTGACTCTCGCGTTAGGCTGCGTGGCCGCGGGCGTCAACTTCGTCGGCAACGAGGCGGCGGAATCGAGCGACGCGGCAATCAGGCTGTCCGTCCTGGCCATCCGGGCGCTGTCGGTTGGCGTCAGGACCGGCACGTCGATCGCGCGGGCGTCGCGCGTCACATCGGGAAAGTCGGTCTGCTGGACCTCGGCGGCGCCAGCGGGGCCGAATTGAATCCACGCCAGAACAGAAATGCCGGCCAGAACCGCCGCGGCGGCGCCGATGCGCATCGCGCGGGTTCGAGACGGCGGTATTGCCGCAACGCCATGCGCGAGTCGGGTGTGCGCCTGGTCCGGCGAACGCTGAATCGAGAAGCCGCCGGACGGCGTGCCCCGCGCCAGACCACCGGCTGCCGCCGCGATAAGCATTGGCGTCTTGCGCGCCGCTTCGCCCGTGGGTTCGAAGAACTGTTCCTCGGGCGCCGGTGCCGGCGTCCGACGCGCTTCGCTCTGCGCGAGCGGAGCAACCGGTGCTGGTGGCCGCGCAAACTTGACGGTCTCCAGGGCTGCCTCGAGCACCGAATCCCCGCGTTGCCGCGCCTGCTGGAAGACGCGTGTCCGGCGCCGCCGGCGCTGCGCCGATTCCCACTCCTTGAATCCCGGCAGCGGCTGGTTGGCCGCGAGCAGCGTGAGAAAACGCGCCGCGCTTGCCCAGCGCCGATCGGGGTTCTTCGGCATCAACCCCTCGATCAGGTATTGCGTGCGCTCCGGCACGTCGTCCCGGAAGGTGTCGATCGGTGGCAATTGGTCGTGCTTCTGCCGGTAGATGACGCTGTAGAGACTCTCGCCGGCCCACGGACGCTCGCCGGTGAGCATTTCCCAGCCAACCATGCCGAGGCTATAGAGGTCGCTCCGACCATCGAGGTTGATGCCGTCGATCTGTTCGGGCGCCATGTAGGTCGGCGTGCCGATCGTCGTGCCGGTGGCGGTCAGCTCCGTCGGCGCGTCCATGACGCGCGCGACGCCGAAGTCGGAGAGCATCGCCCGCCCCGAGGTCGCATCGAGGAAGATGTTCTCGGGCTTCACGTCGCGATGGACGACACCGGCGCGGTGGGCATAGGCCAGGGCGCGGGCGATGTCGCGCAGCACCTGCTCGGCCGCCGCGGCGCTGAACGGTCCATCCTCGACAACGGCTTGCTTCAGGGTCCGGCCCGGGATCAGCTGCATAACGAGCGCCACGCTGCGGTCCGCGAGGTGCCGGATGGAATACACGCCGACGATGTTCGAGTGCTCGAGCTGTGCCACGGTCCGCGCCTCGCGGGCCAGGCGCGCCACCGCTTCCTCGTCCGCGGCAAATCGTGGACGGACGACCTTGACGGCGACTTCCCGGCCCAGTTCGCGATCGCGCGCCCGGAACACCACCGCCATGCCCCCGCGTCCCAGCTCTCCCATCAACGTGTAGTCGGCATCCAGCTCGGCCGGCCACAAATGCGGCACGGCATCGTCGGGGCGCGGAGCCTCCGTCACCGGGATTTCGACGTCGTCGTCAGCCATACATCATCGGCGCGTGGTTGTCAGCGCGCGTGAAAGACAAATGCTACCGCGCCCATCTCGAGACGGTCGCCGTTCTCGAGCGTGATGCCAGCGCCGTGATCGGGCAGGGCGGCGCCATTCAGCAGCACGGCGTTCGTTGTCGACATGTTGAACAGGTGCCACCGCTGTCCGGCGTAGGACATTCGCGCGTGCTGACGGCTTACGGTCGGGTCCAGCAGCTGAACGTGGCGCAACGGTGGGCCTTCGCTCCTGCCGAACGTGACGGTGACGTCTTCGTCGCCCACCTGGCGCGTAAAGTGGATCTCCTGTCCGGTGTCTTCACCGCCCACGACTTCGAGACGCCCGGGCAGGAACTCCAGCGTTCCTTCCTCGGCCCGGAAGAAGCGTAGTTGAGTCCCCTCGACGAGGTGCGCCGATGGCGAACCCGGACGCGCTTCCGCAGGGCGGAACGGTCCCGTACTGACCGTTTCCTCAGCGTCGTCCGACGACACGACGAGCACGTCCGGCTCTGTGTCGAACGGAGCCGCGTTCGTCGCTGGCGTAATGTGGCGGACCGATGGCGGAGACGTGGACGAGATTCTGCTGACGGACCGCGGCGACGAGCGTTGCGGCCATTCCTCGCGGGGTAAGGCCGGGCGCGGCGCTATGGCGAGGTCGGGGGCTGCCAGCGGCATAACGAGTACCGGCGCGCCGTGGCGTCGCAGCGCGAGATCGCGGCGCCGTCTCAACACACGCAGCGCAACCAGCGTGATCACCAGGATGATGGCGATCATGCCGATGATGATGCCGATGTAGACCAGACTGACGCGCATCCGTCCTGGATTGGTGGCCGAAGCAAGCCCACCCCCCGCTGCCACGTTGCCGGCGCGGATGGGGGATTCGCGCGCTCGGGAACGTCTTGGGGCAGCAGAAAAGAGCAGCCCGAACGCACCGACCACGCGGGTGCCGAACACGAAACTTAGAGCCGTGTCAGGAGCGCGCCAGTACGTTGCGGCGTCGTCACTTGGCTCGAAATCGGAAGACCACCTCTCCCATCTCTACCCGGTCGCCGTCGCGCAGGACCACGGACCCGTTGTCGGCGCCCAGCGGCTTGCCGTTCACACCGGCTGGATTGGTGGCCGACAAGTTGGTGAGGCGCCAGTCCTTGTCCTCGAGTGTCATCTTCGCGTGAAGTCGGCTAACAGTCGGCTCGTGGAGCTGCACATGACGGTATGGAGTTCCATCCTGTCGGCCGAACGTGACCTCGGTCTGCGATGAGCCTGGTTGCCGGACGAACCGGATTTCCTGCCCGATCTCCCGGCCTTCGATCACCTCGAAGCGGCCCTGGAGGAACTGCAGCGTTCCGTCGATCGGACGTGGTGAGCGACGGCTCGCGGCTTTTCCGTCTGAAGGAGTGGGAGCAGAACGCTCCGCGGTCGTTTCAAGGCGCAGGCGAGGAGGTTCCTGTGCACCGGCTTGCTCAGCCCAGGCGCTCCCCAGGGTTCCCGTCGCTGCTTCCCGGCGCGGAGGAGCGTACGGCGATTCGAGGGGCTCATTCCGACTGAGCGGCGCGGCTGGCACGGTTGCCGCGACATTTTCTGGAGTCGGCGGACGCGTCGGACGCGGAGGTGCGACAACGGTGGCGTCAGAAAAAGCGGCGAGCGTGATCCCCACGTCGCGCTGTCGCGCGCGCCTGATTCTGGGGAGCACAACGCCGAAAACCGCGGCAGTTGTCACAGCCACGGCGGGCAGGCCAACTACGATGAGAAGGTCAACAACTCCCAAGAAGATCTCGCCGTGGTGATGGTGATTTAGGGGCGCGGCCCAAGCCCGATCCAATGTATCGCGCTTCGCGTGAGGCAGGTGTTACAGGCCGCGCCTCTGGCTACCGCTGTGTCGTGGAATGGTTCACATGTAGCAACAACGGTGCCGGACGGTCGAATCCGCCAATTGAGATTGCCCTTGGGCAGGATTAGGTTCCGCCCTTCGGTAAGGGCCTGTAGCTCAGGTGGTTAGAGCGCACGCCTGATAAGCGTGAGGTCGGTA
>CAZSNV010000364.1:0-4577 GCA_964608035.1 uncultured Gemmatimonadaceae bacterium
ATGCTGCGCATCGGCAGCATGAACATGCTGCTGCACGGCGTGGAGAACCCCGACATCCGCTACCGCGACTCGCTCGCGCAGGACCACGCGGGCGACGAGGAGGCCTACACCCTGGTGCTGGCCAATCCACCATTCGCGGGGAGCCTCGACTACGAGAACACTGCCAAGGACCTGCTCGCGATCGTCAAGACCAAGAAGACCGAGCTGCTCTTCGTCGCGCTTTTCCTGCGCCTCCTGAAACCCGGTGGCCGCGCCGCGGTGATCGTGCCGGACGGCGTGCTGTTCGGGTCGAGCAAGGCGCACAAGGAGCTGCGCCGGCTGCTGATCGAGGAGCAGAAGCTCGACGCCGTCGTCTCGCTGCCCGGCGGCGTGTTCAAGCCGTACGCCGGTGTGTCCACCGCTGTCCTGCTCTTCACTAAGACTAACAGCGGTGGTACCGATAACGTCTGGTTTTACGACGTGGATGCCGACGGATGGAGTCTGGACGACAAGCGCACGCCGCTGCTCTCCGACGACAAGCTCGGCGCTGTTCCGAGTATTGGGCCGCGCAGCGCGCTCACCGAAGAGGAACACGACAGGAACAACCTGCCCGATGTGCTGGCGCGCTGGCGGCAGCGGGACGGCGCTGAGCGCGAGCGGCCGCGCACCGCACAGAGCTTCTGCGTGCCCAAAGCCGACATCGCCGCGCAGGGCTACGACCTCAGCCTCAACCGCTACAAGGAAGTGATGCACCCTCCGGTCGCGCACCGCGCACCGAAGGAGATCCTCGGAGAACTCACGAAGCTGGAAGCGGAGATTCAGCAAGGAATGAAGGATCTGGAGGGAATGCTGTCGTGAGGGGCTGGGGGGAAGATTCTATCGGCGAGCTGGTCCGACCGGCTGTCACCTGGACTCCGTCTCAGTCACAGCGAGACGACAGATTCAATTACATCGACCTCAGCGCCGTTGACCAGAATGCGAAGTCGATTGTGGGAGCGCGAGAGCTACCGTGTAGCGATGCCCCGAGCCGCGCAAGGCAGCTTGTCGCTGAAGGCGACGTTCTGGTGTCGACGGTTCGACCCAATCTGAACGGCGTTGCGCGCGTCCCTGCATCGCTCGACGGCGCCACCGCTTCGACCGGCTTCTGTGTCTTGCGTCCACGCCCAGATCGGCTCTGCGGTAGGTTTCTGTTTCATTGGGTCAAGACGCCTGGCTTTGTTGCCGACATGGTTCGTAAGGCAACCGGCGCAAGCTACCCAGCCGTCTCTGACCGAATCATCCTCGAGTCGCGAGTTCCGGTTCCTCCCTTGCCCGAACAGCGGCGGATAGCGGGGGTGCTGGACCGGGCGGAGGCGCTGCGGGCCAAGCGCCGCGCCACCCTCGCGCAGCTCGAAACGCTCACGCAGTCGATCTTCCTCGACATGTTCGGCGACCCCGCTACGAATCCGAAAGCATGGCCCAGAAAGGCGCTGGGTGAGATCGGAGAGGTCATTACCGGCAATACTCCACCCCGAGCAATTCCTGCCTACTACGGTGGTGCAATCGAGTGGATCAAGTCCGACAACATCAATACGCCTCACTACTACTTGACCAAGGCGGAGGAAGGCCTATCTGAGTTGGGGCGGGAGGTGGCGCGAACGGCGCCGGCAGGCTCAATTCTGGTGACGTGCATCGCTGGGACGCCAGCCTGCATTGGAAACGCGGCTATGACGGATCGCCAAGTCGCGTTCAATCAGCAGATCAACGCTCTCGTTCCCAAACAAGGCGATGTCAATTTCATCTACGTTCAGATGCTTGTTGGAAAGCGGCTAATTCAGCAAGCGTCAACGGCGGGAATGAAGGGGATGGTCAGCAAGTCGCGTTTTGAGCGAGTGTCGCTGATGTTTCCGCCCGTTGACCTTCAGCGAGGGTTCGCCAGTCGCGCCAAGACGGTCGAAGAGCTGAAGACGGCCCACCGCGTTTCACTGGCCGAGATGGACGCGCTCTTCGCCGCCCTTCAGCATCGCGCCTTCCGGGGGGAGTTGTAGAGTGTCGGCGTTCGAGCCCCGCTTCACGATCACCAACGCCATCACGGCGGGGCTGACGACGATCGAGCGGGCGCGGGGGTTCCTGCAGGCGGCCACGCTGTCGGAAGAGTGGGTGCGGCGCATGAGCCAGCGCGCGCTGCTGCTCGAAGCCCACCACACGACGCACATCGAGGGTACGCAGCTCACGCTCGAGCAGTCCGAGCGCGTGTGGGCCGGAGAGCACGTGGCCGAGGCGCGGCCGGACGACGTGCGCGAGCTGCTGAACTACCGCGAGGCCTTCAGTCTGGTCTCGACCTACCTTGAAAGTGGCGAACCGGTGACCGAGGGGTTGATCCGAGAGATCCACAAGCGGCTGGTGGGTGGTGTTCGTGGCGGAGAGGGCGGGCCCGGTGTCTACCGCACGGTGCAGAACTACGTGGTGAACAGCGCCACGCGCGAGGTCGTCTACACGCCGCCCACGCCGTACGACGTGCCGCTGTTGATGGCAGAACTGGTGCGCTGGCTCAACGCCGAGGGGGACGTCCATGCGGTGCTGGTGAGCGGGCTGGCGCAGTTCCAGTTCGTGCACATCCATCCCTTCGTCGATGGCAACGGGCGCACGTCGCGGCTCCTGTCGACGCTGTGCCTCTACCGGGCCGGCTACGACTTCAAGCGCCTGTTCACATTGAGCGAGTTCTACGACCGCGACCGAGGGGCGTTCTACCGGGCCATTCAGAGCGTCCGCGAGCACGACATGGACCTGACCGGTTGGCTGGAGTTCTTCGTGATGGGGCTGGCCACGCAACTGGAGGAGATCAGGGCGCGGGGGGAGCGCGTAATCCGTGCCGACGTGATCGCGGCCGAGCACGACCTCAACCGCCGGCAGGCCCGGGCCATCGAGCTGCTGCTGGATGGAGCGGACGTCCGGATTGAAGATCTCGAGGCTGCGTGTCCGGGCGTGAATCGTCGGACGCTGCAGCGGGACCTCCGAGGCTTGATCGACCGGGGGCTGGCCAAGGCCACAGGGGGTGCCAGGGCTGCCAGTTACCGGCTTGGAATCAACGGGTTATAGAGTATCGCGACAAATCGCGACATGTATTGCGACAGCCTCCAGACGCCCGTGAGCAACCCTTCTCCTTTACTCTTGATCTGATCACGCGGAGCGGGTGGCGCACGGCGGGGCCGCCCCGCCCGCCGCGCAGGCGCCTCTCCCGTGACAAGTGCTCTTGGCGCCGAGGACGTGGGACTGCCGGGCGACAGGACCCGCGACCTCGCGACGCCGTGACCAACTCCCCGAAGGGAGAATTGTGACGGGGGGGCGGCCAGGAAACGGAGCGCTGCCTATAACAAGGAGCCCGGACGGCTTCATATGAAAGGCTGCATATAGTAAGCGCCAGTTTCGTGGCCATGAGGGTGAACTCCGGCGCAGCCAGAACTGGATTGGCCCCGCCGGCGCGCGACGGGACTGACGTAGACTGTTCGCACAAGGAGACGCCATGCGCTGGCAGGACCACATCGTCGCGACGCCCGACACGCTGCACGGCTCACCCAGGTTCAAGGGGACGCGGATTCCGGTGTCGGTCGTGCTCGATAACCTCGCGGCAGGCATCTCCCCTGAGGAGTTGTACGCCGACTATCCGACGCTACCGAAGGAGGCGATTCCAGCGGCCCTGGCTTATGCGGCCGAATTGGCTCGCGACACCATCGTTCCAGTCCCAACCGCCTGATAGTCGGACCCATTGTTTTACGAATTGTTGAGCTTTTGGCGTAAGAAAGACGAACTGCTTGTGTTTCGCGCCTACTGCCTACCAGGTGCACCTATCTACCCGTATACTTACCGCATGATGACCGAGAAGGCTGCCACGGCCATCGGCACCGCGATCCCGCTCCTGCTCAACTTCCGCGAAGTCCTCTTTGGAAATGGCATCGTTGTGGAAGTCCACGCGGTGAATGGTCGCGCGCTGTGCGTTCAAGAGTCCGATGGTTATTGGGTCTACGGGGTCAATCCTGGCGGGATGGCTGCCGGTGGAGAGGATGCTGCTTCGGCGCGTCGCGAGTTCCGCCGCACATTTTCAGGCGTTCTGCGGGAAATCGCCACAGAGGCAGATTCCTTCGACAAATTTGCTGGACTGGTTCGGGCGTTCTTCGAGGACACGAACCGAGGATACGAGCAGGCGTGGCGCGATGCTGTTGACGTTGTCCGGCAGAGAGATCTGGAAGTTCCAGGTCTGAAGAAGTCATCGGCGGATGCTCCGCTTCAGGTCACCGTCAGCGTCAAAGCCGTTTCTGAGATTCAACCTACCGACAATGAGGCGGATCTGCAGCTCGATGTAGCGGCGTAATGCCACGCTTCGTCGCGCTCGACGAAGTGTGGGCGATGCTCGACAAATGCCTGACTGGCTACGAACGCAAGGCGAGCAAAGAATATTGGACGATTAAGCACCAAGGCCGTTCCTACCGCCGAATTCCCATCGGGCCGCACGGACGCAAGAACAACATCCAAGTTGAATCTGGCCATATCCGCTCACTCGTCCGATTCTTTGAGATTCGCGAGTGCGCTGACGGCCTCCTCGACCTCGGCTAAAGCGGATA
>CAZSNV010000365.1:0-4570 GCA_964608035.1 uncultured Gemmatimonadaceae bacterium
GACAAGGCCATCATGGAGCTGGTCGCTCGCGGCGATGGGGTGCTCCGAAAGCGGCTCATCGATGAAGGTGCAACATCTCCGGTTGGCACGGTCATCGCGGTTATCGCCGCGCCTGACGAGGACATCAGCGCTCTGACCGCCGGAGCTCCGGTTGCGTCCCCCACCGCAGCACCCAGTCCTCAGCCCCCAGCACCAGCCCCCAGCGCCCAGCCGCCAGCCGGAAGTGCCCCACCAGCACCTCAAGACCCACGGCCTGGGCCCGCACCTGCCCCGGCCCCGGCAAGCCCACCAGCCCAACCCGCGGCGCCCGCGGCGCCCGCGGCGACGGAGGGAGCCCGGCAACGGTCATCGCCCCTGGCGCGGCGACTGGCGGCCGAGCGTGGACTGGACCTCAAGTCCATAGGAGGGTCGGGCCCCGGCGGTCGAATCGTCAAGCGCGACGTCGAAGCCGCTCCAGGAATGACCGCGGCCCCTTCCGTTGCCCGCGCCGCCGTTAGGGCGCCCGCTGGCGAAGACTACCGCGACGTTCCGCTCACGCAGATCCGCAAGACAATTGCTCGCCGGCTCGCGGAGTCGATCGGACCTATCCCGACCTTCTACCTGACCGCCGAGTTTGACCTGGAACGCGTTGCCGAAATGCGCAACGCGATGGCGGAACTTGGGCCCGAGTACAAGGTCTCGTTCAACGACATCGTCATGCGGGCCGTGGCGACCGCGCTCGTCGAGCATCCCGAGTGCAACGCGCATTGGCTGGGCGATCACATTCGCTACTTCAACCGGGTCCACCTCGGAATGGCGGTGGCGGTGGAGGATGGACTGATCACGCCGGTGATCTTCGACGCCGACAGCAAAGGGCTTCGCCAACTCGCGCTGGAATCTCGGGAATTGGCTGGGCGCGCGAGAGAGCGGAGGCTCAAGCCGGAGGAGTATACGGGGTCCACGTTCTCGGTCTCGAACCTCGGGATGTTCGGGATCGATCACTTCACTGCGATCATCAATCCGCCGGAGGCAGGTATCCTCGCCATTGGCGGAATCGACGCGAAGCCCGTCGTTGTCGACGGGAACGTCGTGGTGCGACGCCGTCTCCGTGTCACAATGAGTTGTGATCACCGCGTCATCGACGGCGCGACCGGCGCAAAGTTCCTGCAGACCTTGCGCCGATTGTTGGAACTTCCGCTGCTTCTGGCGTACTGACGCTGCCCGCTGTGCGCAGGTTCGCGTCGGGGCTGCGCCCCGGACGCGGGACCCCGCATCTTGTTATTCGTGAAATCCTTGCCTCGTCAGGGTTGCTCGCGCTCCGCGCAGAGCGTCTTCAGAGATCGGGGGGCGACCTAGGGCAGCCCCCTACATCAATCATGCTGGAACAAAGGCATCCCAAATGTCGGACAGCTTTTTGCGTTCTATACAAGTGAGGGCACGCGCGTTTCTGCTTGTGGTAGCGGGCGCGCTCGCCGGTTGCTCGGGCGACGGTCCATCCGACCCCGGCCCCCAACCAGCACAATTCGGGGCGCTCGTCGTCACCATCAGCGGACTCCCGACAGGCGCGCCGGCAAGTGTGACAGTGACGGGACCCGGCAGCTACTCGCGCACCCTTTCCGAGACGACGACGCTGACCGCGCTGGCCGCCGGCAACTACACGGTGGACGTGGTCGAGGTCACGCACGACGGTTCCATCTACAGTGGATCGCCGGCGACGCAGAGCATCGGCGTTACTGCTGGTTCGACAGTCACGGCGCCCAGCGTGGGCTACGTCCTCGCTTCGGGGTCGCTGGCTGTCACGCTTTCGGGACTGCCGCAAGCCACTTCAGCACCCATCGTCATCAGCGGACCCGATGGATTCACCCGGACCATCGGTGAACCGACAAACATCACCGGCCTGAAACCGGGCACCTATGCCATTGAAGCGCGCGAAGTGCAGGTGACGAACGCCAGGTACGCCGCCGCGCCAGGTACGCAACAGGTGCTGGTCCTGGCGTCGCTGACGCCAACGCAGGCACACGTGACCTACGCGCTCGCCAGCGGCTCGATGGCGCTCAACATCAACGGTCTCCCGCAAGGGACGAATGGCGCCGTCACGGTCACGGGTCCCGGCTCGTACTCCGCGACGTTTACCACCTCCACAACCATCCCGAACCTGACACCCGGCGACTACACCGTTGCGGCGGCGAACGTCACGTCTGGCTCCCTGTTCCTGCCGACTCCTGCCAGTCAGCAGGTACCGATCACGGCGTCCGCGAATTCGGTGCCGGTCACCGTGACCTACACCTCGACGGGTACCACGCTCAACGTCCAGATCACTGGGCTGCCCGCCACCATGAGTGCATCGGTGACGGTCTCGGGACCTAACGGGTACTCGAACGTACTCAATGCCTCGCAACTCCTGACCGGGATCACGGCAGGGTCATACACAATCACGGCGACGGCGCTGAGCGCGTCGTGCACGACCTACTCTCCGGTGCCGCCAGCGCAGACGGTAGCTGTTACGGCTGGCCAGGCCTCCTCGGCGACTGTGACCTACGGGACAGGGACCGGAAGCGGAATAAACCTGTGCATCGACGGCGTCTACATCACGCAATCGGTGCAGACGTTCGATAACAGCGTGCCGCTGGTCGCAGGTCGCAACGGTTTGCTCCGCGTGTTCGTGCGAGCCAGCAACGCCAACTCCGAACTGCCGTCCGTCCGCGTTCGCTTCTATAACGGCGCGACGCTCGTCAACACCACGCTGATCCCTGCCCCGCAAACGTCGGTCCCAACCGCCATCGACGAGGCAACGTTGGGCTCCTCGTGGAACGCGCAGTTGACGGGCGCGTTCCTGCAACCCGGTCTTCGCATGCTGGTGGATGTGGACCCCTCGAATGCGATCGTCGAGTCGAGCGAAACGGACAACGTGTTTCCGGCGAACGGTGCTCCGGCCGCGTTGGACGTGCGAGCGGTGTCGACGATGAACGTACGCCTGGTCCCGGTGATCCAGGCCGCGCGAGGCGACACGGCGCGCATCGACGAATCGAACAAGGCGAATTTCATCCTGCCGATGGAGAGGATGTTCCCGGTTGCCACGATCGACGCCGACCTCCGCGCGCCGTACACATACAACGGCGCCGAGCTGGCATCGAGCGGCACCAACTGGCTCGCGCTGCTCAGCGAAATCAACGCCGCGCGGGTCGCCGAAGGATCCGGCCGCATGTATTACGGACTCGTTAGGGTCGGTTACACATCCGGTGTGGCGGGACTCGGTTACATCGGTGTTCCCGCGGCCGTCGGCTGGGACCACCAGCCGAGTGGGACCGGAGTGATGGCGCATGAATTGGGGCACAACTTCGGCCGGTTGCACGCGCCCTGCGGAAACCCGGCAGGGGTCGACGGGTCGTTCCCGTACAGTGGCGGGACAATCGGCGCCTTCGGTTTCGATATCGTTGCGGGTGTGGTCAAGTTCCCGACCCTCCGCGACCTCATGTCGTATTGCGATCCGCCATGGATCAGCGACTACACCTACAAGGCGATCCTCAACTACCGCGCCTCGAATCCCATGATCGCGAGCGCGGCGACGGGATCAGCGGCGACGCGGCGCGGTCTCCTGGTGTGGGGTCGCATCGAGCAGGGACGCCTGGTGCTGGAGCCGGGCATCGAGGTGGATGCACCGGCGGCCCTCCCGGCACGCGGCGGACCGCACCGCGTCGAAGGCCTTGGGCCGGCCGGCGAATCGCTCTTCTCCCTGTCGTTTACCGGGGACCGCGTCGCCGATTCTCCGGACCCTAACGACCAGACGTTCGCCTTCATCGTGCCGCTTTCGCAGCTGCGTGGTGTTGACCTCAACCGTCTTCGCTTCTCCGCGCTTGGGCGGCAGGTGGAGCAACGTGGTTCGGGTGGCGGCGCTGTACCGTCGGCCGTGCGGACCGGGCCCAGGCGCGTACGCGTGTCCTGGAACGCCTCCGCGTCGCGCGTGGCGCTGGTCCGTGACGTGCGCACGGGCGACATCCTCTCGTTCGGACGTGGCGGCACGATCGACCTTTCCACTGCCAGCAACGACCTGGAAATCACGCTTTCGGACGGCGTGAAGAGCGTGAGGTCGAGAGTACGGCCAAGATAGGGCAGCGCAGAGCGCTAAGCGCAAAGCGCAGAGGGAAGTAATCCAAGGTCCGGTGACCTACGCTGAATCGGGCGGTAGATTCCAGCTTCGGGTCTGGATCAGGAGTCCTTCCCTTTGCGCTTTGCGCTTTGCGCTCTGCGCTTAACCCAACCATGGCTTCCTACGACGTCATCTTCATCGGTGGCGGTCCGGCGGGTTACGTCGGCGCTATCCGGTGCGGCCAACTCGGCCTCTCTACCGCGGTCATCGAACGCGACGGCCTCGGCGGCACGTGCGTGCTCTGGGGCTGTATCCCCGCTAAGGCGCTCCTGGCCAGCGCCGCCCTCGCCAATCAGGTGCGCCACGCCGCGGACTTCGGCGTGAATGTCGGTGAAGTCTCGACCGACTACGGCGTGGCGATGAAGCGCTCTCGTGCAGTCAGCCAGCAGAACTCCAAGGGCGTCGAGTTCCTCTTCAAGAAGAACAAGGTGGCCTGGATCCGGG
>CAZSNV010000366.1:0-4565 GCA_964608035.1 uncultured Gemmatimonadaceae bacterium
CGATGCAGGGCAGCTATCAGATGGTGACCGCCGAGGGCGAAAAGTTCGACGCGCAGATTGCGCCCTTTACCCTCGCGATCCCCAACGCGCTCAACTAAAGCGCTTTTCACCTCCACGTACCACCGAGGCACTGAGACACCGAGAAATTCATTTGGTTGGTCTCGGTGGCTCGGTGGCTCGGTGTTCCGTCTACCACACGACCTTCACCGTGCCTGATTTGCGGATGTCTCCGTCGCGCGTCATCAACGGGAGGTCCAGCGAACGGGCCGCGGCGCAGATGAGCGCGTCGAACGGATCGCGGCTGAAGCGCAACTCGTCGGCGACGAAAATCTGCTCGGGCGTCAGATCCAAGGGATGGTAGGCGGGATTGCTGAAAAGATCGTCGAAAAAGACGCGGGCCGTCCGCCGGAGGTTGATCCGCGCCACGCGCGCCAGCAGGGTGCACTCCCAGATGACCGCCGCGGGCACGTACAGCACCGCCTGCTGCCGTTCGCACTGGTCGAAGAACATCGCCGCACGACGGCTCAGGCCGTGGCCTCCGAGCGCGTGGTAAATGAGCGGATGCGTGTCGGTGACCGCGGCC
This sequence comes from uncultured Gemmatimonadaceae bacterium, assembly GCA_964608035.1. Taxonomy (GTDB): domain Bacteria; phylum Gemmatimonadota; class Gemmatimonadetes; order Gemmatimonadales; family Gemmatimonadaceae; genus JABWBJ01. The sequence continues at coordinate 584 of CAZSNV010000366.1, forward strand.
GGCAGTTCACCCACGCCGTCTCCGCGCGCGTGTGCCGTACGCCGGCCGCGTCTCCTTGACAACAAACGGGCGCCCAATGGAATTCGCCACGAGTGCGCGGACCGCGTCATCCGCTTTCAGCAGCAGCGGGTCCGAAGGATCCACATCGATGGTCCCGACGACGGACCTGACGTCGGCGCCGGCATGGTGTGTCCTGGCCTCAGTCACCAGCCGGTCGAGCACGTTGCTGACACTCCGCACCTGGTTGGAACGGGCACGAGCCTTCAGCCACGTCAGGTTCTCTGCTTGCAAGGTGACCGAAATGGCAGTCTTAGGCATAGAGATACGATATCGTATTTATATACGATACGCGAGTTGAAATCCAGATGGGCCCGGCCACTCCCAAAACCTATCTCGCCAGACCCGCCGCCCAGTTGAGCACCACCGTAATGGGCGTCTGTACCGAGCTACCCACGGGTTCGATGACGAGAAAACGCTGCCCATCTGGCGTGACCGCATATTGATCGATGTTGAGCTCCACCGCGATGCCGGTGGCAAACAGCGCCTCCGGTGCGCCCGGCTCCAGAGTCGATCCCGCTCTGATCGGTACTGCCATCAACATGCCGTCCGGGGCAAGATAGAAGAGCTCCCTTCCATCAGCGCGCCATTTTGGTTCGCCACCACCACTGCTCGAAATGCGCACTTTCTCGCCAGGACCCGGAAATGGCTGAACATAGACTTCAATCTGTCCCGACTCGTCGGACTGATACGCGATCCACTTTCCATCGGGAGAAAAGTGCGGTTCGTCCTTGGTGAACGGTGTGTCGATGAACGCGACGGGTTTCCGATCCCCAAAAAGGGGAAGAACACCTAAGACCCTTCCGGATACATAGGCGAAGAACCGCCCATCTCTTGACCAGTCTTCTGGCCACTTCGCCTCTCCGGACTCCAGAAGCAGTGATTCCTCCCCGTCAGCGGTTGATTTTTGAAACAGGTCCGGCGCAGATTTCACATTCATGAAGAAAGCGATAAATCGACCATCGGGTGACCATACCGGATCGCCCTGCGTCCCTTTACCAAACGTGAACCGGCGCGAAACGCCTCTCGTGAGATCGAAGAGCCAAATCGGACTGCTCCCGTCCGCCGTGCGATCAACGGCCTGTACTGCAACCTGTTTCGCATCGGGTGACAACGCAATCTGCCGGTACCGCTGTTGACCACCTACTTCGGTGAGCCGCCGTCCCGATCGGTCGAACCAAACCAGCTGTCCGACGAGTCCGCCTCCCGAACGATAAACCAGCCCACCATTCGCGGAGACCGCGAAGGGCGCGTTAGCTGTTTCGTTGACGCCGACGTCCTGAGCAACGGTGAATGGGTCTCCCGCAATCTCGGCATTGTCGGCATTAAACGGCTGGGCAAGGAGCGTCCTGTCCCTCACGAAAAGCAGGTACCCGGGCGCTGTAAACATCGCTTTGGAATCTGCGGACGTGATGTCCTTCGTCTCGGCGGAATCGAGTGCGCCAACGCGAATGGTGTTGGAAGGCTGCACGAGGTAGAGGAAGCGGCGACCATCGGGCAGGAAATGCGGATAGCCATGCGAGGTCTCGCCGCTCGCCGAATCAAGTGCGGTAACTGCTGTGGCTTGCCCGCCAGACGACGACACCTGCCACAATCTTCCGGCTTCGGTGAATAGGATCGCCCCAGCGGAACTCCAGGCTCCACCCACTCCTGCTGGCCCACGATAGATGGTCTCTGGCGTGCCGCCCGCGACGGCGACCTTCTTGAGTTGTCCTGCGGAAAAGAAAGCCGTGAAGCGATTGTCAGGCGACCAGAATGGCTGCGCCGCGCCCTCCGAACCGGCGATCAGACGCGTCTCAAGGGAATCGAACGACCGCACCCACAGCATGTTGGCGTCTGCGCCGCCTGCGCCCCCGGACACTGCCACAAAAGCCAGGTGCCGGCCGTCGGGAGAGAGAGCCATATTCGGATTTGCCGAAAAGCTGCCGAAAAAGGCGTTCTCTGGAGCAGGCACTGCGAACCGCGTGGTCATCAACGGTGTGGCATCAGTTGTGAGCCAAAGCGTCGCGAATGTGATCGCGGTGATCGACGCGGCAACTGCGACGGTCCAGGGTAGGCGCGCCTGCGAACGCGGACCAGGAAGTGACGCGAGCGCGGCTGCACTTTCTGAATGGGAGCTGAGGCTCTCCAATGCAAACGCAAGATCCCTCGTGGACTGAAACCGCGCGGCGGGATTTTTTTCGAGGCAACGTTCGACGATCCGCGCGAGCACCGGCGGAATCTGGCGTTCGGCGATCGGCAAATCCGGCGGATCCTCCTTGAGGATCGCGGTCATCGTGTCGATGCCGGTCTCGCCGCGGAACGCCCGCTGGCCCGCCAGTATCTCGTACAGGATCGTCCCGAGCGCGAAGGTGTCGGAGCGGTGATCCGCTGTGTGCCCGCGCACCTGCTCCGGCGCCATGTAGCCAATCGTCCCGAGCACCATGCCGGGCAGCGTGTCGGGCGCCGCAGTCGGCAGCACGCTCAGGCTCGCCGACGGCGGCTCGACCTGCGTCAGCTTGGCAAGACCAAAGTCGAGAATCTTGACGCGCCCGTCCTCGGTGACGAACAGGTTCTCTGGCTTCAGGTCGCGATGAACGATGCCCTTCTCATGTGCGGCCGCCAGGCCCTGCGCGATCTGCACGCCGTACTCGATCGCCTTCCGTGCTGGCAGCGCACCGCCATGCAGCCGCTCGCGCAGCGTCTCGCCCTCCAAAAGTTCCGAGACGATGAACGGCGCGCCGGCATGCTGACCGATATCGTGGACTGCGAGGATGTTGGGGTGATTCAGCGCGGCCGCCGCGCGCGCTTCCTGCTCGAAGCGCTGGAGCCGCTCGGGATCAGCCGCGAACGCCGCCGGCAGGACCTTGATGGCGACGTCGCGCCCCAGCCGGGGGTCACGGGCGCGATACACCTCCCCCATCCCGCCGACGCCAAGCGGGCCGACGATTTCGTAGACGCCGACGCGAGTGCCGGGGGCCAGCGACATGGTGTCAGGGAAGGACGGCGGGATTATATGGGATGTCTGGAGAGCACAGCGAAGACGGTTTCAGATCCATGATCCAAGGTCGAACGCTGCCACCAGAGGGTTCACGAATTGCACCCCTTCCAATCGACCCCCGTCCTGGAAGTCCTCGGTGAAGACCGTGGGCACCTGGTTCAATCTGGCAGTGGCCCAGATCTGGGCGTCGTAATAGCTCAAACGGTGTTGCCGAACACCTCGGATAGCTTCGAGCACCACGAGGCGCGTCACGTCGTACACAGGAAGCGCGTTCGCGAGCCGAGCGGTTTGATCGAGCGCCTCGCGAAGCGGCAGGATTGGCTGGCGCCCTCGCGTGGTGGCACTGACGAACTCTCCGAGCACCTGCACGCTGAGGCGTCCCTCTCCGGAGTCGGTGAGCGCCGCAATGGCCTGCACTGCCTGTGTGTACTTGCTCGCCTCTGCCGGTTGGTGCGCATACACCAAAATGTTTGTATCGATCAGGATCTCGGCCATCTCAGCCGGTCCTCGTAGAGAGACTCTCGGGTCCAGCCACGACCAGCTGGCGCGTGGGATGAGCGTCGGCTCAGTGCTCGCATGAACGCCAACGCTTTTTGAGCCGCTGCTGGATCCGGAGTGGGCGGGGTTCGGCGGCCGTCACGACCGGCATCCGTGAGCTCCAACGCCTCACGAATGATCTCGGCCTCAGTGACGCCGCGCTGTTTGGCGCGGCGCTTCAGTATCCTGTCGTGGCGCTGTTCGATGTAAATCTGCTTGCGAATCATCGGTGCCATTGTTCCAGCCTCGTATACATCGCAGTATACATCGTCTCGCCAGACCCGGAACAAGGCTAGTCGAGGTGCGCGCGCTCCGAATCCCCCATCGCGACGCGTCCTGACGGGAAATACTCCTTCCATCGGCGCGTCACGAGCTGCGCGATGTCGTCGCGGCACGTCAGCTCCTTCG
>CAZSNV010000367.1:0-4565 GCA_964608035.1 uncultured Gemmatimonadaceae bacterium
CGGCGGGCGCGACACAAGCTGCTCGGGCGTATCGAGGACCTGCTCCGCCCCCATATCCGCCGCGTACTCCTGTTCGCGGACCGCCTCGAACCCAAATTCACCGGCAATCAGCTCGATCTGGTCGAAATCGAGACGCTGGTTGATGGTGACCATGAGGCCGAGATTCTTGAATGCGAAGGCGACGATCTGTGTCGCCGGCACCTTGAGGATGCCCGCCAGCTCGGCGACGGTGATGAACTCATTGACGCGGACCGTCTTCCGCTCGCGCTCCACGGCAGCGAGGCGATTCGCCTCCAACTCCTCGCGCGAATCCTCCGGGCGGCGCATCGTGCGGCGGCCGGCGACGGCACCACCGATCGTGGACATCGTGCGCCGGATGTTGGCGCTCACTTCACCCTGATCGACGGCGCCGCGCTTCCCTTTCTTGCGGCGCTGGGATCCGGAAGGCGGCGGCGCACCGGTGCCGCCCTGGGAGCCGCCGCCGCCTTTGCGCTCTTCCCGACGCGTGGGGATTCCAATGCCACCCGATGGCGTTGCCGATGCAACCGGGCGCGGCGGTCCGTACGGCGAACTCCCCGGCATGGGGCGTGGGCGCTGCGCACCGGGTACGATGGGCCGCGGGCGCGCTCGCTCGGGCGCGGACGGACCTGACGGTGCCTGACGAGTCACGCGCGGCGGTGGAGGCGGCGGCTCGTCAGGCACCTCGACCGGAAGTTCGACTTCGCGTTCGGGAGCGAAACGCGTCGGCGGCGCTTCGATGACATCCACGACCTCTGGAGCGGCCACGACGGCTGCGGCAGACGTCTCTTCCTCGACCGGGGGGAGTTCCTCGACGTCAGGCGTCGCGACTCGACGACGACGGCGCACGCCGCTGCCAGCGGAAGCCGTTTCCGCGGGTGCGGGAACGGGAGCCGCTTCAGCAGCGGGCGCGCGTCGACGCCGGGATGGGGCGGCCGCAGGCTTTTCCTGACGATGCCGCTTTTCCCGCTCCCAGCGCACGCGCACGCGCGCCACCTGATCGTCCGCAAGGGGACTCAGGTGGCTGCGAACGGGGACATCCATTTTCCGCAGGAGGTCCATGACCTCCTCGGCTGTGATGCCGAATTCACCTGCCAAGTCGTTGACGCGCAGCTTGCTCAACCGATCCTCCGAAGGCCCTTCTGGGCAGAAGCGCGACGCGCCTCCTGCCGTCCCGCAGCGCCAGCCGGCGCCGCTTCCTCTTCAACCGCCTTCCTGATTCCCCTCGCCAACGCCGCATCGGTGATGCCGATGGCCGCCGTTGATTCCCTTCCCGCGACCGAACCTAACGCCGCCGCACTCAGCCCTTCGACCACGTGGATTTTCAAAGCCTGCAACAGTGGCAAAACCTTCTTCCGGCTATGCACTGAGGCATCTGACGACACGACCGCCAGAAACAGCCTGCCCTTCCGTGCCGACATTCTCAGCTGCTCCACTCCCACGACCGCGTTCCGTGCGCGAATGCCGAGCCCCACGAGTCCGAGCACGCGCCGTTCCGTTGCCGCGTTCACCTATGCTCCCTGTCCGTTGTCCGAAGCGCCTCCACCGCTGGAGGCTTCCTCTTCGCCTTCCTCTGTCAGCTCGTCAAGGATGGTCATGATCCGGTCTGCCTCTTCGGGAGCGATCCCGGGAAACTTCAGGAAATCATCCCGCTCGAGATCGATGATATCGTTGAGCGTCTTGAATCCGGCGTCCTCGAGAACCGCGACGGTGGCCAGCGGCATTCCTTCGATTTCCGACAACCGGACATCGGCGACGTCCGCCTCACCCTCTTCAGGCAGCGGCGCGAAGACCGGGCTATCGCTCCGTTCCATCCATTCGCGGCTGGAATAGAGATCGATCTTCCACCCAGTCAGCTCGGACGCGAGGCGCACGTTCTGGCCGTTCCGTCCGATGGCCAGCGACAGTTGGTCTTCGTCGACAATCGCCTGGATCGTCCGCGTCGCCGAATCGGACTGGACGCGCGCGACGCGCGCCGGCGCCAGGGCAAGCTTCGCGAAGCGCTCGGGGTCGGATGACCACGGCACAATGTCGATTCGCTCGCCGTTCAATTCGTTGACGACCGCCTGGACGCGCGAGCCCTTGAGGCCGACACAGGCGCCCACCGGATCGATCGAATCATCCTTTGAAAACACGGCGATCTTCGTCCGGCTGCCGACCTCGCGGGCGGCGGCGCGGATCTCGACGATGTTCTGCTGCATTTCCGGCACTTCGAGCTTGAAGAGCGCCTGGACGAACCCCGGGTCCCCACGGCTCAGGATCAGTCGCGGACCTTTGGGCGTTTCCTCGACGCGCTTGAGAACCGCGCGGATCGGATCGCCCTGATGGAAATGCTCGCGATGGTTCTGTTCGCGATACGGAATGATCGCTTCCGCCTCGCGGAACTTGTTGAGCATGACGACCAGCTTGCCGCGCTCGATCTGCTGCACTTCGCCCGACAGCAACTCGCCTACGCGGTTAGTGAACTCGTCGCGGATCTTGGACCGTTCGCCCTCGCGGACGCGCTGGATGATGCGCTGCTTGGCCGCCTGCACCGCGCTGCGCCCGAACTCGGCGAAGTCGACGGGGATTTCCATCACGTCGCCAGGCTGGAACTCGGGATCCTCGAAACGCGCCTCATCGACCGAGATCTCGCGACCCGGGTCGGTGACTTCATCCACCACCGTCTTCAGGAGGACGATGTTGATCTTGCCATTGCGTTCGTCGATCTCGACCTCGGCCTGTACGGTCGGGCCGTGCTTTTTCGCCAGGGCAGCATGAATGCCGTCCTGAAGCAACCCGTGCAGTTCGGTGCGATCGATCTGCTTCGAGTTGGTCAGTTCGCGAATCGCGCTCAGGATTTCAGCCGATCCAATCATTTCTTCCCCTCGTTCCTGTCCTGGGCTTGCCGCCCAGGCTTGCCTGTCCCAGGCTTGCCTGTCCCAGGCTTGGCTGTGTCCCAATGGAAGACCAGCCGCGCCTCACGGACTTCCCCCAGTGGAATCCGGTGTTCGGTGCCGCGCGCTTCGCGCATCACCGCCACCGCTTCGCCTGACGAGTCGTCCACCCCGATCACCTCGACTTCCAGCCGTCCGCCCAGCGACGGCGCTAAGACTTTTGCCGTTCGTCCCGCGAAGCGCCGCCAATCATCGGCGTTCCGCAGCGGGCGTTCGACGCCCGGGGACGACACTTCCAGCACGTAGATTTCGCCAACAAGCCCGGAAGCATCGAGCCGCGGCTCGAGCGCCCGGGACACGCGCGCACATTCATCGATCGTGATCCTGTCCCCATCGCGGCGGTCGACCCGGACGTCCAACAGGGGACGCCGTCCCGTACCACCCATCCGGAGCTCTACAAGATCGTAACCGAGTCCCTCAACCTCGTTCTTTACAAAGACTTCCAGCGCCTCGTTCATGTCGCTTCGAGGTACTCCCCAAGAACAAAAAAATGTGGGGACCTTCCCCACATTCAAGCACACCCCGAGTTCTCCAGCGGACCGGCAATCTACCGGCGGCGTCATTAAGAGGGAAGGGTTTCTAAATCAGGCCAGAGGCTGAAGGCCAGAGGAACCTGGCAAATCGATGCTTATCCGACGCCGTGCATTCGAAGCACCGCGAGTTGCCTTCCGCTGTCACCGGCGCGGTGGGAAAAAAAGCGATCGTTATGGCAGCGCGTGCACCACTCGCTGATTGTCACCGTCGCGCCCGCCTGACGAGCTTGTGCGGCGATGATTTCCCGGAGGTCCAGCAGCGTTGGGTGACCGACTTCGCGCCCGGTGACGGCCGAGTAAACCGCGGGACCCACTTCGTAGCAGCGTCCGCAAATCGCGGGACCGAGGTGCACCAGCGCGCGTTTCACGTCGAGACCGCGCCGCGCGAATTCATCGAGCTCACGGAGGACGATCCCGGCCGCGGTGCCCTTCCACCCGCTGTGTAGCACGGCGCCCGCGCCCGCTGGGTGCGCGATGAAGACCGGAACGCAATCGGCCAGCGTTACCGCCATCGCGGTGCCCGGCGATTCGGTCAGGTGACCATCGGCGCCCGCCGTGTCGCGCAGCCAGCCGGACCACCCGTCACGATGAAGCAGGATGCGATCGCCATGAACCTGCAGCGCCGTCGCCAGACGCGTCGCCGCCGGCGCGAGCGCATCAACGAGCGCCATCCATCGTCCAAAGATGCTGGCCGCCGGTTCGTCGGACGCGAGGTTGAAGCTGCCAGCCTGTCGAGTCGTGGTGAACGCGGTGAAGCCCATTTCCCCGAACCCGGGCACCGCCTCATGCGGAGGAAGCGTCATGGGGCGTGGGGTGTGCGCTACCCGTCGACGACGCGCTCGATGTTCGCCCCGAGCGCATTCAGCCGCTGGTCGATGCGCTCATAGCCACGCTCGATCTGGCGCGCGTTGTGGATGGTGCTGGTTCCTTCGGCGCACATCGCGGCAAGCAACATCGCCATTCCGGCGCGGATATCGGGAGACTCCACGCGCGCAGCGCGCAGGGCGGATGGTCCCGAGATGAGAGCGCGATGGGGGTCACAGAGCACGATACGCGCGCCCATGCCGATCAGCTTATC
>CAZSNV010000368.1:0-4546 GCA_964608035.1 uncultured Gemmatimonadaceae bacterium
CGCTCCGTGTTCGTGCAGCCGTAGCTCTTGAGCTGCGCCTCGATCCAGTCGACGGCGTCGCGATTGCGCTTGGTGCCCTGCCGGCGATCGCCGAATTGCGTCAGTCCCTTGATGGTCGCCTTGTATTTCTCGAGGTCGAGGCGGGCGACCATCTCCCGGATCGGGTCGGCGGAGTCGGCCGGAGCAGGTGTGTTCTGTGCGGCTGCCTCCGAGAGTGCGAGCATGACGCCTAACGCGGTTGCGATCGAAAAGTGTCGCATCTTCAACAGGAGTTCGAGTTTAGTAAGGGGCATCAGGCACCAGCCTGGTGCCTCCTTAAGGCTGAATCGCTTTCGTATCACGCTTTGGGTTCTTGACATACACATCAAACCAGGCAAACCACCTCGCCCACTGGTCAAGGTCCGTCTGGTACGTGCCCACGCTGTGGTCTTCGTAGGGATACATGTACAGCGCCGCCGTTTTGCCGAGGCCCTGCAGCGCGTGGAGCATGCGCGTCGAACTGATCGGCGCGGTGCCGACGTTCTGGTCTTCCAATGAGTGATACAGGAGCAGCGCGCCGCTCAACTTGTCGGCGCGGAAGAACGGCGACATGTCGAGGTACGTGTCCATCGCGTCGAAGAAGTTGCGCCGCTCACTCTGGAATCCGAAGGGCGTCAACGTGCGATTGTACATCCCGTCGCCGGCGATGCCGGCTTTGAAGTAGGGCACCAGCGTCATGGCATTCACGGTGCTGAACGCGCCGTAGCTGTGGCCGCCGAGTCCCATGCGCTCGCGATCGACGTATCCCGCCTCGACCGCCGCATCGATCACCGCGTCGAGATTCTCGCGCAGGTCCTGCGTGTAATTGTCGTTCATGCGGCCCGTGTCACCCAGGATCGGGCTGTCGGGCTCGAGCAGCGCGTACCCCTGCGTGACCCACAGCTTGACCGACGACGCCGGCCGTGCGGGAGCGAGGGCGGGATACCGGTTGATGTTGGTGGTGTACTTCGAGCGTTCGTAATCGGCCTGCGTGGTGAATTCTCTCGGATAGAACCAGATGATGCCGGGGAGCCTGGTTCCGGGGCGCCAATCGGCGGGCAGCGTGACGTCCACCCAGAATGCGAGGCCATCCCGTGGTCTCGTGACCTGCATGCGCTTCTTCTGCGCCAGGGTCACCTCAGGTGCGACTTCCTTGCTGCTCGTGAGCTTGGTGGTGGCGCCGCCAGCGACGGTCTTCAACCACGCGTCTGGTATGACGGTCGCCGATTCGTGCGTATAGATGTACTGGGCGTAGTCGTCGTCGAGCGCCGCCACAAACTCATCATACGCGTCGACAGGCGCCTCGAAGATGCGTGAGCGCTGACCGCCCTCAAAATCGAGCTTGTCCACCCACGGCCGGGGCGCCTGGGTCTGCCAGTTGGCGCCGGGGGTGCGGGTCCCGGACACGAACACCGTTCGTCCATCGGTTCCCACGACAACCAGCGCCGGTCCGTTGGGACCCGCGCGCATCGCCAGGCTTCCACCTAACGCTGTCGTATCGTCGCCGCCACCGCCGCCGCGCCCACCCCGGCCGAAGCCGCCACCGCCCCCGCCACCGCCTAACGTGATTCCCCGCGCCAGCGCGAAGCGCCGCGCAGGGTCCGCCGTCCGCGCCGCGAACACGAGGCCACTGTCGGCGATGAACATTGTCCGACCATCCACGCTGTACGCCACGTTCGTCAGCCGGCCGCTGCCTTCCAGCACGATTTTCGTGTCGGCCGCGCCATACGGCGGGAGCCAGCTGACGTAGCGCACACTGTTTGGCGTACGGGCGGCGGTCTGTCCGCCACGACCGGCGTTCCCCCCTCGTCCGGCGCGACCGGCCGGCTCGTTCGAGGTGATGAAGACCGACTGCAGGTAGACAATTCCCGGGCCAACCGGATTCCACTGCAGGTTGCGCTTGCCCGTATCGGACGCCGACTGCGTTGCGCCGCGACCAAATCCGGCCGGGGCGTCGTCGTCGCCGCTCTCGCCTTCACGAAGAGGCGTCCGGCCAAGATCCGCGACGACTTTACCCGCGGCATCCCAGAGCTGGTCGATCGAGCCGAAACTCGACGTGGGCACACGGTACGAGAACGGCTCCGTCATCAAGGTCACACGGAAGTATGCGCCATCGGGTGACGCGTCGACCGAACGAATCATCGCCGGCGCTCCGATCTTCCGGCTCACCTTCGACTTCACATCGATCTGCGCCAACTGGCCGGTCGTGTAGTACTTCAGGATCGCCTGGTCGTGCGGGTCTTCGAGCAGGCTCCAGAAAATGCGCTGCGGGAGCTTCTTGCCTTCGGTCATCCGAACCTGCGGGCCATCCTCGATGCCATCGGGCCCGTGGGTCGGCAATGCGCCCCGAGCTTCGGGGATGAGCACCACCGTGACCGTCCTGCCATCAGCGCTCCAATCGACGCCGTTCTCCAGCGTCGCGAGCAGCGGCGTGCGCGTGAGCTGTGTCGACTTCCCCGTGGCCACGTCGGCCACGAAGACGTGCGATGCATCCGCGAAGTTCGCTATGAACGCGAGCTGTGTCGCGTTCGGTGACCAGGTCGGCGAAGATATGGTCGCGCCTTTCGGAACGTCGATGGTCTTCGTGGCGTTGGTGCGAGCGTCAACGAGCGTCAGCGCGGTTCCAGCGCGCATCGTCATCATGCGCGCACGGTTGGCCTTCACGTCGACCGCGAGTCCGCCGAGGTAGATGTGCGGCTTCCCGTAGTCGCGAATGTCACCGCGATCGGGCATGGCGGTCCGGACAAACCATTTTCTGTCCGGGCTTTGCATCGCGAACGAGATATCCGTCCGCGGCGTCGTGATGATGCGTTCCACAACAGCTGGGGGCTTGACCCACCCGTCCTTCTTCATGACCTCCTCGGGGTTCCACGCGTTCTGCGCGGCGGCGACCGCCGGAATCCAGAAAAGGGAGCCGACCGAGTAGCGGAGTGCGCGTCGGATGGTCTGAAATCGAGCGGCGGGTGTCATGCAGATCTCCATGGGCGACCGGATTTTGAGGGTCCAAAGTACAACAATTGATTACGGGCCATCACATCGAGGTGCTGGCGTTTTTCGCCTTGGCGTGATGCCGTTCCTGCACCGGTTCACCGATCGCCAAAAGCGTCACGCCGGCGAGGACGACCGCCAGGCTTAAAACAGCGGGCACGTCCGCAAGAGCCATCACCGCAGCGGCAGTGGCCAGTGGCAACCAACGCCGGACCACCGGTATGGGCCTCCTGGCCCGTTTCAAGACAATGGCCAGGCCTCCGACGTATAGCAGAACCGAGGACGCCAGCAGGGCGCGTCCGGCAAGACCGAGGGGGTCGGAAGCGTGGGAGAGCGTCCGCTCGACGGTCGCAGCGAAGGCGATGATGCCCAGCACCACTGGGAAATGGAGGATGGAATAGGCGTCACGCGCCAGCATGGACCGCTCCCGCCCCTGCGCCGATTCGAGCGCGTGATCGAGTTCCAGCTTGTTGCGCGTGAAGTAGGACCACCAGAACCCTCCGGCAACAGCGACGGCGATAATCGCTGCCGCGACCTTCGTGGCTGGCCATTCGCCATCGGTCATGCCAAGCGCGGCCACGATGACCGACTCACCGAGCGCGATGATGACGAAGAGACCATGCCGTTCCGAAAAATGCTCGGCTCGGAGGTTCCATCCTTCGGCGCTCCCGCCAAAGGAGGCGGCCCCCATATCCAGCGCGATCGCGACGGTCCACCATACGTACTGCGCGGTTCCGCCCAGGATTCCGCCGATGAGAACCGCAACGAGGCCGCCCACCGAAGCGAGCGAGAAACGGCGGACCGCTTTGTGCTGTGAGGGATTCGACCACGCGACCCAGTCGTAGACGAGCAGCCCCAGGACGCGAACTGCGATGTAGGTCCCGGCGAACCAGAGCGAATGGGCGCCGAATGCTGATGGGATCCCGACAGCAAGGAAGAACGCCACGCCGGTCGCCACGAGCGTCGCCACTTCGACGCGCGGGTGTGTGGTGTCGGCGGCGTTGAGCGCCCACGTGAACTGGGTCCATCCCCACCAGACCAGCCAGAAGACCAGCACCACTTCGCCCACTGACCGCCAGGTGACGCCGTCGTGCAGAAGGCTCACGACCTGGGTCACGCAGAATACGAAGACCAGGTCGAAGAACAGTTCGACGAACGTGACTCGCTGGTCAATGGGTGCCGCAACGGTAGTCATCGGGATAAAAGGTACAGGACGGGTGACGGCGGACGGGTGACGGGTGAGAGTGCGAGCCGCTGGGTGTATCTCCCGTCTCCCGTCTCCCGTCTCGCCTGATAGGCTACTAGCGCTTCCGCAGTCGCGATGGGCACTCTAACGCGATGAACGCATCGGGGAGAAGAACCGAGCGCTTGCTCTCGCTCGACGTTTTTCGAGGTCTCACCGTCGCGGGCATGCTCCTGGTTAATCAGCCGGGCGACTGGGGCGCCATCTATCGGCCACTGGCGCATGCGGCGTGGCACGGGTGGACCCCGACGGACCTGATCTTTCCGTTCTTTCTGTTCATCGTCGGGGTCACCACCC
>CAZSNV010000369.1:0-4540 GCA_964608035.1 uncultured Gemmatimonadaceae bacterium
TTCTACAGTGCCGCCACCGAGTTCCGTTCCAACCGGAGCCGGCGATCCCACGCCCGCACCGTCTCGGGCCGGTGAAACGAGAAGACCGGACGAGAGCGCGGATGGGGGTCCAGCCGTATTGATCAAGACGGTCTCGTCGCAAGCGGAGATGTAGGCGAACCGCAGGGGCTTGACCGGGGCCGTCAATGACTTCGGCAGGCCCTCGACGTATGGCCTGGAACTCGACGTTCGTGAACGAGTAGCCAGCGGGCTTGGCCTCCACGACGCCCAGGGCCTCAGGGGCATTCTTGAAGCCAGCGGGAGTCATGTGGGTCAGGTATCCGGTTCGCAAGACCGGCGATTGACGGCGGCGCGCTGACCGACGGTGGAGAGCACTGCGTCTTCAGATCGGGGAACCGAAGTGTGCCGACCTGCGCGCGCACAAAGCTGGCGGACGGCATCACGACTGCCCGGTCCACCTAAACGAGAACCCGTCGGCATCCTTGTCCACGGTGACGCCTGAGATACCTGTCTTGTCGTCCTCTTCGGTCAGAGCGCGTCGCACGTAGTCTTTCGGGACGCCTGTCTCAGACTTCAGCGCCGTCGGCCGAAAAGCGACCTCAGGGTGCGCTCTCAGGAAACTGACCAATACGTGTCGATCGTCCGGATACTGCTCGCTGCTGCGGTACACCGGCCCGCGCTTGGCCTTCTTGCTCATCACGACCTCCTGATAGTCCCCTCCAACGCGAGGTATGCGCAAGCATTTGTGGATTGGATCGAAGCCCTGGGCCTTCGACCAAACCGGCAGCTTGGCAGGCCGTGTTCGTGCCCCAGTTCATTCCTGCCGTTCTCGAGCGTGAACCTGGCAAGAAATAGAGAATCGGCAACACCTGGAGCAAGGTCGTGCGAAGGCATGTTGCGAGCTCGCGATCTGTCTCGTGACACAACCGTGACGAAAGCCCCGGATAATGAGCCGGGCACGAAATGCCTGGCTTCGCCCCCGCGCATCGGTGCTCGCGCCGATAGGGCAACACCCATCGGATTCATGACCCATTCCTGACGCACCCAACACGCTGCGCTGACTGCCTGCCGGCTACAGTGGCAGCTGCCTTTCACCAGGAGGATCGCGATGATGAGCGCACACGTTCGTTCAGCACTCAGACGGGTCGTGGCGGTTGCGGCGGTTGTCAGCGCGGCGGGGTGGCTGGGAACCCAGATCTTCTCGCAGGAGTCGGATGACGCAAACCGGGTCCGCGGGTTGAACGGCCAGCTCCTGCAGATCTACGCGCAGCTGCAGGCAGCGCCGCCGCCGACGAACGCTACTGCGCTGCGGGCGCGGGCCGAGGCGATGCTCCAGGACCGCCTCCTGGCGTTGGCCGCGCTCATCGCGACCAATCCCGCCGAGGCTGAGCGGCTGGCGTTGCCAGTCGATGTTGCTGCCGACTTCGCCACGGCCTTTCCGGGCGCGCGCGCGCAAATCGAGGCCCGTGGCGTCTGGCAGGGACCGATCGAATACGTCATCGAGGACGGGGCGGACTTCCGGTCGCACCGCACCATCCGCGCGATGACCGTCGGCGGCGAGACGCTGTTCATCCACTTCGCGGGCCCCGAGCCGGTGGGTCTCAAGAACGGCGACATCCTGCGGGTCGAAGGCATTCGCGCCGGGTCACAGGTCGCGGCCTACAGCGGAGCCATCGTGGGTGGCACGACCGCCGCCGCGCGCGGGCCAAAGCCGGGTCCCGCGCCGTGTTCGACCATGGGGCCGCAGAGCACGGTCGTGCTCTTCGTCACCATGCCGGGCGCCACTGTGCCTACCGACGTCACTCAGGCGGCCGTCGCCGACATGCTGTTCAACGTGAGCGGCACGTCGCCATCCCTGACCGACTATTGGCGCGAGAACTCGTACGGGGCGACGTCGGCGCATGGGACAGTCGAGCCGGCCACCCCCGGTATCTGGTACACGCTCGATCGGGTCTACACCGATGAGGAAAGCGGTCAGATCCGTACGGCCGCAATCGCCGCCGCGGACCCGGACGTCGACTTCGCCCAGTACCGGCGCATCTTCATCGTCATGAACGGCGCCGAGGAAGTGGCCAATCCGACCTGGTCGGGACGAGGCACGATCGGGTGTGGCTCGCTGTCGACGGACGACGGCACGTTCAACGCGTCCACATCCTGGTTGAAGGCAGACTTCATGAGCGACGCGCTCCGTGGGGCGTTCCTGGCGATCCACGAAGGCGGGCACAATCTCGGATTGGGGCACTCGCAGGCCCGCGACTTCGGGACGGAGACGCTGGGGGCGCCGGGCGCCACTGGCCTCGTCACCGAGTACGGCGACGTGTTCGCCTCGATGGGCCGCGGCTTCGGTCACTACTCGGCGCCGCACAAGTTCCGACTCGGATGGCTGACCACGCAGGTGCAGACGGTGACCGGCAGCGGCGCGTTCACCATTCAGCCGGCGGAGCTGCCGGCGGGTGTGCAGGCGCTGCGCATCCGGCGTGGCACCGATAATGCGAAGTGGCTGTGGGTGGAGTACCGCCAGCCCACAGGCCTGTACGATTCGAAGCTCAGCGCGCCGTTTACGTGGGGTGGTGCGTTGAACCAGGTCGTCTATCTCGATGCCGCAGAGAGTCAGATCTACGGCGGCGCGCTGATTCATTACGAAGATGCCTCCACGGGTAATCAGGCCCATCTGGTCGACTTCACGCCCGAGTCCCGTCAGGGCAGCACGCACCCGCTCGTGCCCGACGACTTCCTCGATCCGCCGCTGGCCGGCTCCTGGCAGGATCCCTACACCGGCGTGTCGATGACGACCTCGAACCCGACCGGATCGGCGCTCACGGTGCAAGTCTCCTACGGGTCGGGGCCATGTGTGGAATCGAACCCGACCGTGACGCTGACGCCGCCCAATCCGAGCGCCAAGCGCGGCCAGTCGGTCACCTGGACGTTGACCGTGACCAACAACGACACCCTCCCATGTGCCGGCAAGACGTTCACGTTGTCGTCGGTGCTGCCACCGGGCTGGGCGACGGTGTTCTCGCAGTCAGCCTTGACGATTCCCGCCGCGACGTCCGCGTCGGTCACGATGACGAAGACGGTGCCGGCCAACGCGGCCCCTGCCACCTACGCGGTCGACGCGTCGGCCACGAGCGGCGCGTTCGGCGCGACCGCTGCCGCGAACGTGACGGTGAAACCGGGGAAATAGGGAACCCGCGGGGCGCAAGGCCCCGCGGCTACGCCTGCCTCTGTATCAGCGGCGACGCTTGTTTTTGAGAGCGCGCGCGTAGCCGGCGGGCCTTGTGCCCGCCGGACGAGCATCGAATCCGGATGGCCTGCGCGGACGGTCTGCCGAGGGCAGCGGTATCATGGCGGGCGATGGACGCGGGCTCGGGCGAGGATTGGGAGCGGCTGCTGGCCGCTGAACGACATCTCCAGGCCTTGTTGCCGGCTGCCGTGCTCGTGGGCGGCACGGCAGCCGCGCTCCACGCCGGCCATCGGGTCAGCATGGACGCCGACCACGTCCTCCCCGAACTTCGGGACCGCTTCGATCAGGTGCTCGCCGACCTGGAGGCCGCCGCCGGGTGGGAAACCGAACGTGTCCGCCGGCCCGTACTCATCCTCGGACGACTCGATGGCGTCCTCACCGGGATCAGGCAGCTTCGACGCGTGCGGCCCCTCGAGATCGAATGGCTCCATGGCCTGCGAGTTCCCACGCTGGCCGAAATGGCGCGCATCAAGGCGTGGCTGCTCGCCACTCGGTACACGACCCGCGACTACCTGGACACGGTCGTCCTGTTCGAGCGGTTGGGCGAGTCCGGAGTGCGACAGGCGCTCGCGGAGCTGGACGGCATCTATCCTCAGGCGACCGGGGCGTCGGTGCTCGGCGAGGTGATCGAACGGCTCGGCGAGGCCTCGCCGACTGACGCCGTATCGATCGACCTCGCCACGTACCGGGGGCTGGTTGCGCCCTGGAACGACTGGTCGCATCTTCGATCGCGCGGCCGCCACTGGGCGCGCAGCCTGGCGCCCGTGCTGCTCGATCCAGGAGGCGGCGAATGACCCCGATCTCCGCGCGACTGGCGCGGTCGCAGGCCTTGTGGAACCGCCATCGCCTGGACCTGCGGAGCGACGAGGTGCTCGCGCAGATCCTCGATCGTGGCGACGTGGATGACTGGCGGGAGATCTATCGTCTTGCGGCGGAGGACGCGTCCTTGCGGCGCCGCATCGTGCGGCTCTGCACGACGGTGCCGATCGGGATGCCTCATCTCTTTCTCGCCGCCATGGGTGCGCTCGGCGAGTCGCTCGATGCGTATCCGGAGCTGCCGCCGCGCGGCGCCGAGGGCGGAGCGTAGCGCGACGCGGCGGCCTGCAGCGGGAATGGGCGGCCGTCCGGTCCGGCGTGAGGTTCTATCGCACCCCGTCCCGGAGATCCCCGGAAAGTGTCTGCAGGAAGGCGACAAGCGCGCGCTTCTCGTCCGGCGTCACGCGCAAGGGCCGGATCTCTTGGTCCAGATGCGGATTGCGGTTGCCCCCGCGCTCGTAGAAGTCCACGACGTCGGCG
>CAZSNV010000370.1:0-4525 GCA_964608035.1 uncultured Gemmatimonadaceae bacterium
TGAGGACGCCGAGAAGCTCCGCACTGTCGGTGATGCGCTGAAGTACCTCAACGAGAAGGTCGGCGCGTAGTGAAACGGCGCGTCGTCATCACGGGGCTCGGGCTGCTGTCGCCGGTCGGCAACGACGTGGCGACGACGTGGCGCGCGCTCCTCGATGGCGCCAATGGCGCGGGGCTCATCACGCAGTTCGACACGACCAGGTTTCCGGTCAAGTTCGGCTGCGAATTGAAGGGTTTCGATCCGCTCCAGTACATGGATCGGAAGGAAGTGAAGCGCAACGACGTCTTCACCCAGATGGCGCTCGCTGCTTCCGCGCAGGCCATGGCCGACGCGGGGTTCAGCGACGGCGGGTACGACCCCGAGAACACCGGCGTAATCATCGGATCAGGCATCGGCGGGTTGAAGGTGTTCGAGGCGCAGCACGACGTGTACCGCGAGTGGGGACCGGGCAAGATCTCGGCGTTCTTCATCCCCATGTTCATCCCCGATATGGCCGCGGGTGTCGTGTCCATTCGCTTCAACGCCAAGGGGCCTAACTACGCCACGGTATCTGCCTGCGCGACCTCGGCGCACGCCATCGGCGACGCGTATCGCACGATCCAGTACGGCGACGCCGACGTGATGATCACCGGTGGGTCCGAGGCGGCCATCACCCCCATGGCCATCGGTGGCTTCGCCAACATGCAGGCGCTGTCGGAAAACAACGAGAACTACCTGCACGCATCGCGCCCGTTCGACAAGGAGCGCGACGGCTTCGTGATGGGCGAGGGCGCGGGCATCGTCATTCTCGAGGAGCTGGAACACGCCAGGAAGCGCGGCGTCCGCATTTACGGAGAAGTGGCCGGATACGGCATGACCGGCGATGCGTACCACATCACGCAACCGGCGCCCGACGGCGAAGGCGCCCAGCGATCCATGCGCCGCGCATTGCGCGACGCGGGACTCGGCCCGACTGATGTGCAGTACATCAACGCGCACGGGACGTCGACGCCGTACAATGACCAGAATGAGACGCGGGCGATCAAGGCGGTGTTTGGTGAACACGCCTACAAGCTTCACGTGAGCTCGACCAAGTCGGCGACCGGGCATACGCTCGGCGCGGCCGGCGGACTCGAGTTCGCGTTCTGCACGCTTGCGGTGCGCGACAGCATGTTGCCTCCGACGATCAACTACCAGACCCCCGATCCGGAGTGCGACCTGAACTACGTGCCTAACCACGCCATCGAGCGCGAGGTCGACGTTGCCCTGAGCAACAGCTTTGGATTCGGCGGTCATAACTGCACGCTGGCCGTGCGCCGGTTCAGGGACTGACCATGGCGGTTGCCGCGTCCAGCCGTCAGGGCGCGATCCGGGATCCGGCGCTCTTTTCCATTGCCGACCGAGTCGCCGCCGGCCAGCGCCTGACGCCCGCCGACGCTATCACGCTGTTCCGGTCCCCCGATATCCTCGGCGTGGGTGCGCTGGCCGACGCCGTGAACCGCGCCAAACACGGCGACGTCGTCACGTTTGCGGCCAACCAGCACATCAACCCGACGAACGTCTGCATCCTCAGGAAGACCTGCGTTTTCTGCGGGTATGCGCGGCTTCCGAAGGAGGAAGGCGCGTACCGGTACTCCCTCGAGCAGGTACTTGCCGAAGCAGAACACGCTCGCGACGGACTGACGAAGGAGTTCCACATCGTCGGCGGGCTCGACATGCAGGCTGGCCTCGAGTACTACGCCACGATGTTTCGCGCGCTCAAGCGCGAATTCCCCCACGTGCACATCAAGGCCCTGACGGCGGTCGAGATCGCGCACCTGGCGCGCATCGAGAAGATGTCGTGGGAAGACGTGCTCGTGACGCTGCGTGAGGCGGGTCTCGATACGCTTCCCGGCGGCGGAGCGGAAACTTTCAGCCTTGCCGTCCGCGAACAAATTGCCGACAAGAAGTTAGGCGGCGCCGACTACATCGGCGTCCATCGGGCGGCGCACCGGCTCGGCATCCGGTCGAACTGCACCATGCTGTACGGTCACGTCGAGACCATCGAGGATCGGGTCGCCCACTTGGGCGTGCTTCGTGACCTGCAGGACGAGACGGGCGGATTCCTCGCATACATACCGCTCGCGTATCACTCCGACGACAACGAATTGGGGCGCCGACTGGGGATTCAGGGGCGAGTCACCACCGGATTCGACGATCTCCGTAATCTTGCCGTGGGTCGCCTGTTCCTCGACAACTTCGACCACATCAAGACGCACTGGATCATGGTGTCACCCTTCCTGTCGCAGACTGCCCTGCATTTCGGCGTGAACGACATGGAAGGCACAGTCGTCAGGGAGAAGATCTATCACGCCGTCGGGGCGACAACACCGCAGGCGATGACGCTCGATGCGATCCTCAAGCTGATCCGCGAAGCAGGGAAGATCCCGGCGGAGCGCGACAGCTTCTATCGGATCCTCAGGACCTTTGAGAACGGGCTCTCTCCCGTCCCCCGTCCCCCGTCTCCCGTCTGATGTTACGCGTCGGCCGCATTCCGTACATCAACTGCTATCCGGTCTACGGCGCGATCGACGCCGGGGTCGTGAAGCTCGAGGCGGAACTGATCACCGGGGTGCCCACGGCGCTGAACGCGCAAATGGCTCGCGGCCAGCTCGACGTCAGCGTGGTTTCGGCGATTGAATACGCGCGTTCGTCCGAGCGCTACGTCCTGCTCCCGGACCTGGCCATCTCCTGCGACGGTCCCGTGCGAAGCGTGCTACTGCTGTCTAAACTGCCGGCGCCAGAGCTGGGCGGCAGGCGCGTCATGGTCAGCCGCAGTTCCATGACCAGCGTCGCTCTGCTGGAACTTCTGTTCGAGAACGTCTGGCATGCCTCGCCCGAGTTCGTACCGGGAGACGCTGAACTGACCGACGTCGCACGCTTCGCGGACGAGCCTCATGACGCGCGGCTTGTGATTGGCGACGCAGCCCTGGTTCTCGGCGCTCAGCGCTCGACGCTCAGCGCCCCGCCGTACGACTTTGTCTACGACCTCGGCGCCGAGTGGAAGCGGTGGACGTCGCTGCCGTTCGTCTTTGCCGTGTGGGTGGCGCAGCGCAGCACGTCGGTTAATCGCTCGCTCGCGGTTCACGCTACGCTCATCGAATCACGCGCCTGGGGCCTCCGGCACCTCGATCGACTTGCTGAGCGCGCGGCCGAATCGTCAGGCGTCGATACGGGAACCTGCCGCGAATACCTGAGCGGATTGGACTATGGGTTGTCCTATCCGCATCTCGCGGGACTGACCAACTTCTTCAACCGCCTGGTTGAAGTCGGGCGCGTGCCGGACGGCACATTGGCCTTCCTGGGCCACGCGTAGCCGCGACCGCAACGCATCGCGTGTGCGACCGGGCGCCGACACCTTCGTAAAACGGATCGCACCGATCGGCTTAACCGGATAGGTTTCGATTCGCACCGACGGGAAGGAGGTCTGTATGAGAACGCTCCGCGTGGTTTCTATCCTCGCCGGAGGCGTGTGCCTGCCGGTTCTCGTAGTAGTGGCTCAGGAGCGGCCGCGGATCATCGACATGCATATGCACGCACACCACGCGCCTTTCGAGTTGCCGGGAGGAGCGCCTGGCCCGTGTCGCCCCAGTCCGTGTCAGCCGCAAGGACGGGCAACGGCCACTGCCGCTGAGTCGTTTGCGAAAACCCTGGAGGCGATGGACCGCTACAACATCGTCAAGGGATTCCTCAGCGGCGCTGATCTGGACCTCGTGCAGCGGTGGGACTCACAGGCTCCGGGCCGTTTCATCCCGTCACCATGGGTGATGGAGGCGGGCAAGCCTGCCGCGGAGGTCCTCAGGCGTGACTATGTGGCGGGGCGCTTCCGAGGCATGGGAGAGATCGCGGGGCAGCTTGTAGAGCTCGCCCCAAACGATCCCGCGTTGGCACCATACTTCGCGCTCGCCGCGGAGTTCGATGTCCCGGTGTCGATTCACACCGCAGGGATCGGCCCGCAGGTGCCTGGCTTCCGCTCGGCCGCAGGCAGTCCGCTCCTCCTCGAGGACGTGTTGGTCAGGCACCCGGATCTCAGAGTATTTGTGGAGAATGCAGGCTACCCGTACCTGGATGAAATGACCGCGATGATGTACCAGTATCCCAACCTGTACGGCGATCTCTCGACAATCACGTGGGTCATTCCTCGCACGGCCTTCCACGCGTACCTGAAGGCACTCGTCGACGCCGGACTCGGGAAGCGCTTAATGTTCGGTTCAGATCAGATGCGCTGGCCGGAAATGATTGGCAAGGCAATTGAAGCGATCGAGGCAGCCGACTTCCTCACAGCCGAGCAGAAGCGGGATATCTTCTATAACAATGCAGCCCGGTTTCTCCGACTCGACGACGCTCGGTAGGTCGGCGCAAACGTCAGTCGATCGTCGCCCTGAAGCGACGGCAGTCGCGAGGTTCGTCGCCAGAGGAGCGTCGCTCGTGATAACGCAAATGGTCGGCGGCCTAACGCCTACCGTTCAGCTGCAGCCGCATCAAATAAAAGCGCGCGAAGCGCGCC
>CAZSNV010000371.1:0-4519 GCA_964608035.1 uncultured Gemmatimonadaceae bacterium
GCCGGGACGCGCCAAGGCGGTCTACGGGATCGCCCGCGCCGCCGAGTCGCTCGGCGACCGACAGACGGCGATCCAGCGGTATACCGAGTTCCTCGCGCTGTGGAAACGTGCCGATCGCGATCGCCCTGAGCTCGACGCGGCGCGGCGGTTCCTGAGGAGGGCAAGCGCATCGAAGGTGCAATGAAAGCAGGCGATGTCCGACTCAGCTATCGTGCTCGATCGAGTGGCGGCGGTTCTCTGCGCTCGCCGTTCGCTGGCGCACCCCACATCAATAATGCAGAATCAGATCAGAAGAACAGGCAAAGAGCTAGATACAAGGCCGCAACAGAGTCGTAGAGCAATCAGGCTTCAGCGGATGCCATCTTTCGAGAAGAACTTTCCGACGCAAGGCGATCTTGCACGCGAACAATTACGCCGCCGCGGAATCCCGTATTTCATGGATGTGGCAGCCGAAGTCGACCGGCGCCTCGAGAAGCTCGGGCCTGAGTGCCGCTCTGCGTTCGCTGCCAGTTGCGCGGAGCGACTACTCCGCGCCCACGAGGCGCTGCCCGTGTCGAGGCGGCAGCCGTTTACGCTCACCTGGCGCCCGGTGTTGAATGCGATTTGGAGCGGGTTGATGAGCGGCGATGCGCCCGCGCGAACCCTCGTACAGGATGCCCTCGAGCGGTTTCATGCTAGCCCATATGACCATCGTGATGGCCAAGAGGGGCCGCCGGATGCGGACGAGGGCGCGGCTGCTGCGACCATCTTCGCGGCAGAGTGCTATTTGGACGGCGGCGCTCCTGTCGCGGCGTGGGCAGCGCGCCGCGCGGTCGACGCAGCTTTCGCCGCTGCAGATGAGGAACTCCAACTCGATCCCAATGATTTCGAATGGGACCCGTCCGCCAACCCGATGCCACTGGCGCGAGAAGCGATGCACCCGAAAGTCCAGGGGGAGTTGCAACGCCAACTTGCAGACATCTCCCGACTCGAGCGAGAGGGTATCGCCTCGTCGGTCGTCCACGCGTTGCGGGGTTAGCGCCGCCGACCAACTCGCGTGCTCACTACTAGCCGATGAAGTCGTGGCCGGGCCGGAGTGTCGGAGAGTACGCGTCGACTGCGCCCTGACGACGGCAAGGGTGGTCATGCGAATCGCTTGAGGCGGGATGTGGATGGCCTCGTCGGCGAGCGATGCGCAGGAGCGCCCTGCACCCCACGCGTCAGGTCGCGACACCTTGCAACTCATGGGCAGCCAATGCGGATCGTCTCCCTCTCTCGCGCCATCGTCGCCATACTCGCGCTCGTCGCCGCGGCGTGCGACGATCCGACGTCGCCAACCGGACGAGAAGGCGTCATCGCATTCGATTCCTTTCGCGAGGGCGAGGATCTGGGGTTTTACGTCATGCCGGCCCGCGGCGGGCGCGCGACGCGCCTGCCGCTCCCACAAACGGCGATCGGTCAGACCATCGCGTGGGCGCCGGACGGCCGTCGGATTGCATTCGTTGCACGGGTGAGCAACGGAACCAGAAGCGTGAACCAGATCTTCATCGCAAACGCTGATGGCACAGGTTCGAGACAGGTGACGACAGCGAGCGAGAACGACGCGAACTTTCCCGCGTGGTCACCGGACGGGAATACAATCGCGTATCTCGACAACGGAGTCGGCGCCTGGGGGATCAACCTCGTCGGGACGGATGGCTCGTCGCCGACGCGGATTGCCAACACCACCCGGGTCGCGCTCGGACGACCGACCTGGTCGCCACTCGGGACGGAGCTCGCCTTCGTGGGACGACTGGACACCCCCGAAACCCAGGGGCTCTACGTCATTCGCACCGACGGATCCGATCTCCGACCGGTGACGATCAATGGCTCCGTTCACGCCCCAGCGTGGTCGCCGAACGGAACGGTGATCGCCTACGTGGAGGATATCGATGACGCGGCGGACACCCGGCGCATAGCTCTCATCCAGCCGGATGGAACGAACAAGCGGTTTCTGACGGATTCCGGCGGGGGTTCCACACCGGGCCGTCCTAGTCCCCGGCGGGGGACGCCATTGCCTTTCAGAGCTCAAGTCGGGGCGGTGTCTCGAGCCGCCTACTCATTATCGAGGTCTCATCCGGTCGCACGACCTCGCTCACCAAGGGAACCTCATACGACCAGCGTCCCTCATGGGGACGCGTGGCCGAGCCCTGACGCGTCTTGACGCGAGCGTTAGCCGGTCATACGCATTTTCTACCTTTCCATGCTGGAACAGCGATCGGTCCACCCCTGCCTAGGGATGCCTCTGATGCGAATCATGGAGGACAGTCACACCTTGGCGGCCGGCTGGTATGTCAGCTAAGTGCTATCCCTGATGGAAGATAGCCAACAGTTGCAGCAGCACTCTTAGGACTCCGGCCGGCGTCAGCGAGGCCATCCCGGGCAGGTTCGCAGTCGCCAGGCCGAGCCGAAGGACCATGCTATCGCGCTTCGGTTTGGCCGAATGGTGGGCTCAGGTCTGGTATCTTTCATTATATGGCAAGCATATCGAACGCCAAGAACTACCACCCGGTCATTCGGCCCGCGGGAGCCCTGCGTGCAGCGCTGGATGAGGCTGCACGCGAACTCGCTGCGAACTTCAAATCCATCTGGCTCATCGAGCACAGTACTCTTCCAGATGGATCGAGGGCTGATGACACGCACTCCGATACCGCATCGCTAGAGACGTTTTGTCAGCTAGGAGGCACGGAGTACGCCCGCGATGCTGCCATGCACTGGTTCGACGACAAGAATGCTAGCCTGCTGTTTGTTATGGTTCGGTCTGAATCGAATCAGTTCAGCGTGAACGTGAGCGCTCGCAGCGGCGAGGTCGTCAGCGCCGCATTCGCGATCATCGCCGAAGCGCTCAACCTAGACGAGATTGGGACCGAAAAAGGATCTCGCGCAAGCAGTGCCTCTCCGCGGAGACATCGCGTCGCATTACCCCGAGCGGCCTCGGCTACCGATGCGACGCCGGCAGTCAAGCTCGCCACGGTGACACCCGACAACGTCCGCGAGGCACACGTCACCGGTCGGTACGGGCTCATTGTGGCTATCGTAACCGTCGTGGGCGCTGTGATTGCGGCGCTAATAGCAAAATGGGCGTGATCGACCTCGACGACGCGGATACCGTCAGGGTGGGCCTTCACGGCCACGCGTATTCGAACGGGCCAACCGCCAGGTACTTGCCTGAATGGTCGTAGGCTATGCCGTTGGAGACTCGGAAAAGAGTGCTTGTGCCAAGATCGCCGCGCTTGAAGATGATCCCTTCCGGAAGCACGACGCCGGGATGAGATTCGGCACCGGTTACGGGATTTCGGATGGGGCCACCTTTGACTTCGAAGTACTCGCCGCATCTGATGCGCGTATTGACGCCATCGAACGCCAAAGCGTACGCGACAGCGTAGGGACCGTGCACCTTTGGCCAGGTCCAGCCCAGAACCCCCCATGGCCCGCCGACCTTACCTCCGACGAGCGTTTCGAGCGCCGTGCGCTGCGCGGCATCTGCGCGCTCGTCGATCAACACAAGCCCCTCACCGTTGCCCTCATGGATCGCGCCGGGCCAGTTGACGAACACGGAGAAGTTCAATCCGTTGAGCCGGACCTCGCCAAACGCGCCGTCCTCGACGTGCCACGTCCACCCACCTTCGCATTTACCGGTGGTTGGGGGCGCATTGAAGTTGCACGGACAGCCCCAATTGCAGTTGCACGCGACGAGAACTTTTCCGTTCAGGTACCAGCTATCCGACATGTCACACCTCGGGTGCCGCAACAGTGAATTGGCGCGGCGACAGTGTCAAGAGACGGGGCGGCTGCGGTCACCGGGTTGATTCAGGCACCGCTCGACCACCGCGCTTCTTGATGAAGGCGCAGAATCTGGGCGGCGGGCGAGGTCTTGCCCTCTCAGCCCTGCTGCTCGCTACGACAGTATTTGCGTGGCTCGGCGTCATCCAGTCCGCCACGATGATGAAGATGCCTCAGATGGAGCCGCTGTCTGGTGCGGCGATGTTGGCGTTCACGCTGGAATGGGGCGTGATGATGACGGCGATGATGCTTCCATCGGCCGCGCCGATGATCCTGCTCTATGGCATGGCCAGCCGGCGTCCGGGCACGCCGAGCGAGCGCGTGATTCCGGCGGAAATGTTTGCGATGACCTATGTCGCCCTCTGGTTGTTGACCGGCGTGCCCGTCTACCTGGCATGGGTCGGGATCGGCGAGATAGCTGCGCGCTCCATGACATTTGCAGCCGCAGTGCCGTACGCCATCGCCGGCACTCTGTTCGCCGCGGGTGTCTACCAGCTCAGCCCGGCGAAGCACGCGTGCTTGCGGCAGTGCGAGTCGCCGGTCGATTTCCTGATGCGTCGCTGGCGCACGGGCTACAGGGCATCACTGCGGCTCGCCGCGACGCACGCGGCGTTCTGCATCGGGTGTTGCTGGGCGCTGATGGTCCTCCTCGTGGTGGCCGGGGCGATGAGTCTGCCGTGGGTCCTCGCCATCGCGCTGCTGGTATTCGCGGAGAAAG
>CAZSNV010000372.1:0-4489 GCA_964608035.1 uncultured Gemmatimonadaceae bacterium
GCGGTCGAGGGTGCGTTCATCGCCAGCGCGGCGGCGCGCGCCATCACGACCGTGAGTGCTTGTGCTAGCTCCCCCGCGAGGGCAGGCAACTCGTCTGGCTTCGCGCCTTCCAGAAGCGCGAATTGCATCAGCGGGCCTCATCGACGGGCACAATCCGGGCACATCCCCGACCCAAGTCTCTGCCTAGATCGGGGTTCAGCACGCAATGCGGACTCTTGGTCCGTCGCGCTGACGCTCGTGAGAACGCTCTGGAGGTACGCGACGATTGCGGTACTCTGCTGGCGGATCATCGGCCGAGCCGAGTCAATCAAGAGTTCGGAGCCGCCCGCTCGCAGCTGGCCTCTGTCGTCGAGATAGAGGACGATGCCGTATGCTGCCAGTGCTTCAACGCGGTCCCCCGCTGAAAGGGGGATCACAGCGACACGTCCACGTCAACCGGCCTCACTTCGGCCACTGCGGACACCTTTTCATGACGTGCTGGAGTGTCCGGAGTGACCAGAGTACCGATTTCCCACATCGAGCGGTGTCCAGCGCCAGACCCTTCCCGACGAATCCGAACCCTCATCGCCTTGGCAGTGCGGCGTAAACTTCGGTCGTTGTAGCCCGTCTCGCGGCCGAGCTTGAACACTTCTCTGGAATCGACAGGACCGGCGGAAAGGACTTCGCGAAGCCAAGCGGAGCGTTCCGCTCCGGCGTCGCGTTCCTCCGGTTGCGACGCCGCGTGCGCCGCATTGAGATCATCTGCGGACAACGGCGATTCGCCCATCCAACCGATGCGCGGGTGCTCGTGACCGTCCGGCTGCCACAACTCGAACACCCTGCTCTGCGGGTGCGGGGCCAGATTGTTCTTCACGCACGCCAATACGCGGCGGCGCTCATGCTGCGGCTTCTCCGCATCGTCAGGATGCAGGGATACCAGCATGGCCACTCTGGCCGCGGCGATGAATGCAATCGAGCCACCGCCAGCGCGAAGCGCGTTCGGGGCGGAACCTTTGACAAGGTGGCGGACGCAGAGGATGCACGCGCCGGTCTCTTCTGCCAAACGGTGAAGCCGACCCATGACCCGTCGCACTGCTGCGTCCTTATGGGAGTCCGTCCCTTCGCTGAGGGCTGCGCCAAGCGGATCAACAATCACCAACGCCGCGTTCGTCTCGGTAATGAGCGTGAGAAGATGGGCAATATCCTCGGGGAAAGACGGCTCCCGTTCATCGCCATCGACACCGATCGCGACTGCACGAAAGACGAACACTCGTGCGGAATCGCCGCCGAGGGCATCTACCCGCGGGCGCACCGTATCCGCCAGCCCATCTTCAAAGGTTACGAGGATGACGTTCCTCGGTTCCTTCGGTGCTGCACCGAGGACGGAGTCGCCGCGCGTAATGCGCGCGGCAATGTCGAGCGTCAGGGTACTCTTACTCGTGCCGGGGTCACCTTCCAACAGCACCACCTTGCCGAGCGGAAGAACCCCCGGTACGAGCCAGCTCACGCGCTCAGGTTCCACATCGCTGAGGCGCACGATGATTGGGCGGCCGCCGAGCTGGATGTGGTTGGCCTCGTCACCAGATGTCTGGCCGGCATGGTTCCCGTTAGGTGCCGGGCCAGTGCCGTTGAGCATCTTCTTAGCTCTCGTGACGAGTAAGTGCGGCAGGCGCGGTCCACTCATGGCAACGATTCACCGGCGGCAGTTTGAGCGATGATCGCAGCGGCGTTTCGACGAAGCCTGTTCGCTGTCGACGGCGAGATTGCCACCCATTCGCGGGCTTCCGCCTCGAGACACGCGGCGCGCCAGAGCGCGTCGAGATCGTACCGCGACCGCTGTCCAGCGGCGACCTGACTCCACCAATGAATAAGAGCACCAAGTTCCGGAACCAGCTCGGGTGCGGGAACGCTACGCGGTCGACTCCTCCAGAGGGTTGGTCCTGACATCGGGGGCCCTATTTGCCTGAGCCCGGATCGGCTGACAGGCGGCGCTCGCGCCGTGCTGCCAGTCTGGTTTTCAGCTCGTCCAGGGAGCTGCGATCAAAGAACACCCTTGATCCCACGACGCGCGTGCGGAGCCGTTTCCGCAGGGCCTCGGCGTAAATGAGCGCACGGCTACAGCCGGCGTAGCGGGCCGCGCTGTGCGCCAACATTTCGGCCGGCACTTCGTGGTCGAGTTTCGCCATCTAACTCCTCTAGTCCGTCGCGGGTTTGCTCCTGTTCGGCACCAGTATGGCCTCGGCGAGCAACGGTCGGTACTTTCTTTTGTGACTTTTAATAGCATGCTGTGGAGACATTAAATGGATCGACGGGGGCGCATAGGAGTGCAGCACAAGGATCGCGCGCCAATGGCCAAGCGGCTGGGCGACCTTGTTAACTTGAAGTCCGGCGCGGCCGCAGTCGCCAAAGCGCTCGACATCAGCGCGCGCACTGTCACACGATGGCTCGTTCTCGGGCGCAAAGGAGGGTCCGCACCCGAGGTCGCGCACCTGATCGCCATGCACGAGCAGTACAAGTGGTCTCCGAACTTCGTGCTTTTGGGATTGGGCGCGCCGTTTTCGGACACCACAAGGAGACCTGACGAAATCGCCTACGACCTTCGCGCCGAAATACTGCGACGCATCACGGCTGGCATGCCAGCTCAGTTCGCGACACTGGCAGCTGAAGTCTTGCCGAAGGAGGACGCTCTCCTCGAGGATGTCGCGGAGAGGTATTTCAAAGAGCTGACGAGGATAGCTTTTGCACTCGGTGAGAGAGACAGTTCAATCGCCGAAAGAACGAAGGACCTGGTGAAGGCCGCAGTTGCACCCTCGGTCGGGTTGAAGAAACTGCGTGGAGTCGTCTTGGACGAAGCGAAAGCAATAGAGCTTGCACTGGTCCCATACTCCTCGAGGCCACTACTGCGCGTGAAGCCCGAGAACAAACAACGGTAGCAAACAGCGGTCCAAACAGCGGTTGAGGAGGTCTGAAGGAAGCATGTCTGACACTGCGACTGAACAAAAAGGACCTATCGCAACGCGGCAGCAGCCGCACGGCGGCCGGCTTTTGCCAGGTGGACGGCGGGGCAACCGCGGAGGAGCCGGAGCTCCGCCGTCTGCAATCCGGACCCGGTGCCGTCAAGCGTTTGCTGACCGCGTCGCCATTGCAGAGCGAATCGCTGACGACGACAGTGTTCCACCACGCGATCGGCTTCGCGCCATGGAGCTCTTGGCGAGAATCGGCTTGGGATCTTTGGACGCGCCGATCACCGACGACGATGCCACACGAGCTGCTGTTCGAGCAGCGGGAGGGTCCGACTTCGACTGCTTCGCCGCGACCTTCCGGTCTGGGATGCCCAGTGCGCGGGCGGAGCCGCCGTCAAGGAATCCGAGGTAGCGATGCCGTTTTCGATGACTGCCGATCTAGCCCAACGTGTTGAAGCTTGTGGTGCGCTGGGGATGTCAGTTGATGAGATCTACGCGCTTATCGACGTGCCGCGCGAGACGGTCAGTGCGAACCCCGAGGTCTTCGCGCGGTGCCTTGAACGTGGCAAGCGCATTGCCCTCGCGAAGATGAGCGAGGCACTGCACAAAAAGGCATCCACGGGGTCGAGGAGTCACGCCGTGGGTTGGCGAACACTTTTCGGTGGGTACTCCGACGGCACGATGATCAAGGCTCCCACGTTCGATGAAGTCCAGCAGAGATTTCTGGCGGCCATTGATCAGCTCCGCGAACCCAGCGGACCTGCCTCGCCGCCGTAAGCTACGGCCAGGGAGAAAATGCATAAGCGCAGCAGCCCTTGCGACTTCCCCGCGTAGCACTGCTCCAGCTGCAGGAACGCTGTTCATGGCTGTCTCATGAACGGTGGAGAATACGCCACGAAGGCCGCCCAGACGACGGAGCTTCTATCTATTCGCGGCCGCCTAGACCACTTTTGCGCTAAACCGCTTCACGACCTGCCAGCGAGTTGGCCCGAAAAGCGCGAATAGGCTTCAGCCATTCAGACTTCCGGGTAAGGGGGTTCGCATGAAACGGATGATGGTGCTGTTCACTGGCATGTTGTTGGCGGCAGGGTGCGGTGGTGGCGGAGATAACGGAACGACGGCCCCGCCGACTGCGCCAGTAGCTTCGGTCACCCTCACGTTGTCAACAACCACGCTCACGCCTGGCACTACCGCCACGGCCTCAGCGCTGCTCAAGGATGCCGCTGGCAATACGCTCACAGGTCGCTCGACGACATGGGCCAGCTCGGCGGCGACCATCGCCTCGGTGGACGGGTCAGGTCTAGTCACAGGCGTCGGACCTGGTACGGCGTCGATCACGGCCACGAGCGAAGGGAAAAGCGGCGTCGCGACGATCACGGTCGTACTGCCAGTAGCTTCGGTCACCGTCACGTTGTCAACAACCACGCTCACGCCTGGCACTACCGCCACGGCCTCAGCGGTGCTCAAGGATGCCGCTGGCAATACGCTCACGGGTCGCTCGACGACATGGGCCAGCTCGGCGGCGACCATCGCCTCGGTGGACGGGT
>CAZSNV010000373.1:0-4487 GCA_964608035.1 uncultured Gemmatimonadaceae bacterium
CCATCGCGCAGGGCGATCTCGACGCGATGATTGGCCGCGTGCTGCGTGCGGAGCGTGCCGGTATGCCTCGCACGACGGTGCACTGACGCGCCCGCGCAGGGAAGATCGCGGGCTCGAACGTGGCCCCAGGTCGTCTTCTCGTGCGCGGCCTCCCTCGCGATCTCGCGCGCCACAGGTCGGGCGCGCTGCTCGAAGTCGGCCTCGTACGAGATGACGACCTGGGGCCATACAGGCGAGCCGGGGTGGCGAAACTGGCAGACGCACAGGACTTAAAATCCTGAGAGCTCAAAAGGCTCGTGTGGGTTCGATTCCCACCCCCGGCACCAATATTACCCAATAAATACAAGCATAAACAGCGATTTTGAGATCTCGACCGGAAAGCCCCCGAAAGGCGCACTGGCAGGCCACTGGCAGGTATGTTAGCCTGACGGTAGCCAGGGAGGCCGAAACATGGCCCGCAGCCGTAAGGGATCCGGAAGCGTTTTTCAGCGCACCTATCGCGACGCCAAAGGCAAGATCCGCAAGACCAAGAACTGGTACATCGAATTTGTCGCCGGCAATCGCACGATGCGCGAGGCGACCGACTTCACCAACCGAACGGACGCGGCGGAGTTCCTCAAGAAGCGCATCTCGGACGCGCTCGGCGGGAAGATCGTCCTGTCGCGCAACGTCACGTACGACGACCTGCGCGACCTCATCATCACTGACTACACCAACAACGGGCGGAAGAGCCTGGGCGATCTGAAAACGACGAGGTTGCCGCGGCTTGATGCCGTGTTCGGCGGAACGAAAGCCATCGACGTCACAACGACGTCAGTCGAGCGGTACAAGACGCTTCGATTGAAGGACGGCTCCGCACCGGCGACCGTCAACCGCGAGCTGGCGTCGCTGAAGCGAATGTTCAGGCTCGGGCTGCGCCAGGGCATGGTGGCGACCATGCCGTACATCTCGATGCTGGCCGAGCACAACGTCCGGAAGGGTTTTTTCGAACTCGACCAGTTTCAGGCAATCCTCAAGCACTTGCCGAGCGAGTACCACACGCTGTTCGAGATCGCCTACATCACCGGCTGGCGGATGAGGTCGGAGCTGCTGACGCGCCAGTGGCGGCACGTCGATTTGAACGGTAAGGGATGGCTGCGGATCGATGCTGGTGAAGCGAAGGACGCGACTGCCGGCCGCGAGTTCCAGTTCACGACGTGGATGCGCGAGGTGCTTGAGCGTCAACGCAAGTTCGTGTCGAAAGTGGAGAAGCGCACCAAGGCGGTAATCCCATGGGTGTTTTGCCGACCGGACGGCGTGCGGATCTACCGGTTCTACGAACCGTGGCGAGACGCCTGCAAGGCCGCTGGGATCCAGCGCATCCCACACGATTTCCGCCGGACCGCAGTGAGACACCTCGAACGCGCGGGCGTCCCGCGAACGACCGCGATGGCGATGATCGGGCACAAGACCGAGTCGATCTATCGACGCTACAGCATCGTCGACCAGGCGATGCTCGAAATGGGAACGTCGAAGCTCGAAGCGTTGCAGCAGACTCAGAGGGGCAGTCGGCCGGTTTTGGTCTCGATGCGGAAACGGGTACGCTCGTCGAGATAGCACCCCCGGGTACAAAAACTTCCAGGACGGCCGCGCCGTCCACGCAGCGTCAGCAGGCTAACAACTCGCTCACGCCTTCCGTTGAACCTCACTGAATTGACGCAGCTTCTCCCTCCAGTCTTCGACGCCGTGATTGCGCGCGCCGCGAACGAGGCGTCAGCCGTGCGTCGCGGGCGACGCAAAGTCTTGCATGATGCCTGATGTTGTACGTGTATCCTCGTCAGCTCTGTCGATGGCATCGTGCGAGGCTGATCGCGCGGCTTGAGTCGATCGAAATCCGCGTCCATTCGTAGCGCAGGTGCGCGACACGCTTGCATCCAAAGTGAAGACAACGACGATGATTCGCTACTCACGCCCTATTGCGAGTGATAGCATTTGCTCTATGAGCAGCACGGGTCTTGCTGGTGGTAAAGCGGCGAAGGAAATTGCCTGGCGCGAACGTTGGTGAAGTCGCTCAAAGAACAAAGACCATGCAGCGGAATGACGACGAGACAATCGTCAAAACGTTTTCACGGGAAACACAGCGCGGGGTTCCTGGCCATCCGCCAGACCGCCGCCGGCGCTGCCTCAAGGCCGATCTGAAGACCTCCGAGTCGTTGGACGACCAGATGCGCGCGCCGCATCCACTCATCACGCGCCCTGGCGGTGCGCCAGTGGGTCGAGCCGGTCCGCTTGAAGTGTCCGTCGCGGCCCTGGTCGCGAATCCGACTCGTGCATCCGAAGTGCCCGTGCATCAGATTCCCGCCTTGGTCGCCGAACTGGCTTCGGAACAGGCGACACTCTGCGCACTTCAGGGAGCGCTCACGACTCGACTCCTGACGTCGACAGCGGCCGAGGCCGCGTCGCACAAATCCGACGATCGACTCCTGACGGTTGACGAGGTCGCGGGCACTCTTGGAGTGAACAGGCGGTGGGTGCAGCGGCGCGCGACGCGCCTGCCGTTTGCTCGCAGAATTTCCGAGCATTCAATTCGTTATTCGGAAGCCAGCCTGAAACGCTGGATGGCGAACCGACAGATTCGAGTTGCCTAGCCGAGGACTCTCTGAAGAGCCGTCCGCAGGGCGAGAACATCCTTCTCTTGTAACACTCCGAGCTTTCTCAGGATCAGGCGCTGCTCGACGGTCGTGAAGACCGGCTTGATCAGTGACGCCTTCAAGAGCCCGGCTCCGCGCCAGTCTTCGAGGAGGACGTCGCCGACGCTCGCAGCGGCCTGGGCGACTCGGCTAGTGATTGCGACCACAATGACGTCGGGGCGATCTCGGTGATAAGCGTCGGAACTGACAACGACCGCTGGCCGTTTCTTTGAAGCCGTCTGATCCGTGAAGGGAAACGGGACGAGGACGACGTCGCCGAATTTAGAGTCGATCGTATTCGGCATCGTCCGGATTGTCCCAGACCTTGCGGAACGCGTCTTCTGACAGCCGGGCGGCCGCGTGGACAAGGGCGCGGTCCTGGTCGCGCGTCTTCAGGAAATCGACAAAATCCTCGACTTCCTCGATGCGCTCGGGGGGCAGGGTTTGGATCTTCTCGATGAGTGTCTGGTCAGACATCGATGCCTCACCGGGTATTCTAACCGGTTCGCGGGTCACCGGCGAAATACAAGGATTCGGTGCTGCCCGAGACGTGATCGCGAATTCGCCCAAAGCTCCAGCCGTCCGCTATCATCTTGAGCCTTGGCCCTCTCCGAAGCCGATACGCGTGCGAAGCTGATCGATCCCGCCATACACATGCGCGGCTGGTCGGAGGACTTGATCTTTCTCGCGCTCACGCTTGGCGCCGTCGAGATCGTCGCCGGCAAGGCGCGTCGACGTTCTGGCGGGCGGACTGACTACACGCTCCGTGTTCGCGTCAGCACCGACGCACAGCCGGTCGCCCTGGCTCTGCTCGAAGCGAAAAAAGATACGCTGCCGCCTGGACATGGCCTGGACCAGGCAAAGGGCTATCTCCGCGCGTCGCAGCACAACGTCCAGTTCGTGTTCTCCTCAAACGGCTATATGTTCGTCGAGTTCGACCGCTCGACCGGCATGACGACCGAACCGCGGCCACTTTCCGAGTTTCCGTCGCCGGCAGATCTGCGTGCCCGCTACGAGAAGATCATGGGCTTCTCTCTCGAACAGCCCATTGCGAAGCCGCTGCTCACGCGTTATGCCGGCGGCGAGGGTCAGCGGCGCTATTTTCAGGACGCGGCCATTCGAGCAGTATTCGAGAAAGTCGCGAGCAGTGCCGCGCAGGGCCGGCCGCCCCGTGCCCTGTTGTCGCTCGCCACAGGGACCGGCAAGACATTCATCGCATGCCATCTGGTCAAGCGGATCGCCGACGCGGGCCAGTTGAAGCGCGCCTTGTTTCTCTGCGACCGCGACGAATTGCGTACGCAGGGCCTGAAGGCGATGCAGGGCGTCTTCGGCGCCGACGCTGCGGAGGTGTACGAGGAAGACGGAGGACGAAACCACGCAAAGAACGCCCGTGTTCACGTAGCCACGTACCAGACGCTCGGCATCGATCGCGAAGACGGCGATCCTTCGTTCCTCTTCCGCCACTATCCCGAGGGCTACTTCTCGCACATAGTCATCGACGAGTGCCACCGTTCGGCATGGGGAAAATGGTCCGTCGTCCTCACGCGCAACCCGAACGCCGTGCAGATCGGCCTCACTGCGACTCCACGCCAGATCAAGTGCGACGAGAACACGAAGGAAGCCAAGGCCGACGCCGAGGTGACCGCTGACAACCTCAAGTATTTCGGCGAGCCGGTGTACGAGTACGGCCTGGCTCAGGCGATGGAGGACGGCTACCTCGCGGCGTGCGAAATCCAGCTCGCCCAGGTGAACCTCAACGCCACCGGCATCACCGCGGCCGACATCATCGCGCGCAAACCGGGTCGTCGAACTGTCGCG
>CAZSNV010000374.1:0-4484 GCA_964608035.1 uncultured Gemmatimonadaceae bacterium
GAAGCTGGCAGCAGGCCGGGAAGCGCGTGTTCTGGCTGGTGAACATCGACTCGTTGACGGCGATCGAGACGTACGCGGATGTCGCCGACACGCTGCTGCGGGCGCGGCACTATGACCTGAAGCGCGCGTCGACCAAAGAGCCGTTTCAGGGAACCTGGGACCCGACGCGCTCATACACGCTGACGCGCGTAAGGCGGTAGGTGGTGGTATGGGGTCGTTTCATCCTGTCTCACATCTCACATCCCACATCCGCTACGTGATCACGGCGATAGCATGCCTGACACTGGTGCCGGTGACCGCGGACGCTCAGGACATCGGCCCCATCTCCTTCCGCGACTCGATCGTCATGCGCCAG
The DNA here is from genome assembly GCA_964608035.1 of uncultured Gemmatimonadaceae bacterium. Classification (GTDB taxonomy): domain Bacteria; phylum Gemmatimonadota; class Gemmatimonadetes; order Gemmatimonadales; family Gemmatimonadaceae; genus JABWBJ01. Next base: position 356 of record CAZSNV010000374.1, read on the forward strand.
GTCGCATTCCGCGCGCCCTGTCCCGTACCCGTGCCCAAGATGTGGACCGCCATCGACACCACGTTAGGCAGCGGGCTGCGCTGCAGTCTCGTCGAGGCCGCGGTGCGCGCCATCGAGGAACAATTTGAGCAGCGACCGTCGCTTCGCCAACGCGGCGATCCGCGCAATCCGCTCTGCGTGCGCGTGGTGGTCAGGAACAACATGGGATCGACTGGATTGCCGGGGGATTGGCTGGTGGTGTTCGATCTTGGGCCAGACCTGCCGGCCCACGTGATGATCGACCGGCAAAGCGGATCGGTCGTTTTGGCGATCGTGGGTCGCACCTCAGGGGAAATGCCGTCGTGCGTAGCGAAGAGCGACTAGCGATCAGCGAACGGCGCAAACTGCAATCTGCAATCGCTTCGCCTAACGCCGCGCCAGCGCCACGACGCGAACCTTCATGCCGGACGCCGGCAGTGCCAGTTCGAAAGTGGTGGCGCGCTTGTCGGCGGTGGTGGCCGTCACTTCGAGCAGCCGCTCGGCGGGGGCGCCGCAGAACACCGCCGTGCCACGCACATCCGTCTCGGCGTTCGCGAGGTAACCACTCCCGGAGATTCTGGCGTTGCGGTCAGCCACGGTCACGCGCAATCCCAGGACCGGGACGCCGGTGACTGCGTCGATCACGATGAGCCGTAACGTGCCCTCACCCGCCTCGAGCCGTGCGCCACACAGCCGGGCCGGGATCTCGGCGTCAGAGGGCGCGTCGAGCACGAGCGCGCGATGCGACCCCGCGTCGAGGAGGACGTCCTGCTCCGCAGCGCGTACGCCCAGCGCCTCGTAGCGCGGATGCTCGGCTACGATCGACTGGAGCCCGGCCGGCACGCTGTCGATGCTGAAACGTCCCTTCTCGTCGCTTACCGTGCGCAGCGACGTGTTCGCAATCGAAATGGCGGCACCCGCCAGCGGCAGCGATGCACCGTCCCTGATGATCCCGGTGAGCGCCACCGGCGCCTCCCCAGCGACGGCCTCGGGCGCCGGTCTGTACCAACCCGCCCTCTTCGAGGATGCCGAAACGTCCCGCCGGCGTCCCGCGATCGCTCGGGAGCCCTTCCGGCATGCGGAGCCACCAGCGCCTGACGAACCACGGCCCCGAGGTCAGGCGCGCATACTCCACGCGCCCACCCACCCGCATCGCGGGAACGCCGTGAGGAAACGTAAGCCACGTGAACTCGAGCATGCGCAGTTCTGACGTCGATGCATCCGCCCAGATGGTTCCGCGAATCTCAGGTGGTGTGTCGTCGCTCCGCCGGTGATCGGCTGGCTCGAACCCCAGGCCGATCAGTCCGTGCCCGTCGCCATCCGATTCATCCAGCGTGAAGCAATGGTCGGACAGAAATGCCGATGACAGGAGCGCGTTCTCGTCAGGCCCATGAAAGCGTGCGGCGCCGGTGCCGGTTCGCTGCCAATACCCCGCTCTCGACAGTGAGTCTCCCGAAATACTCCTGAAGAATCCTCCCTCCGATCCGGCGTACGCATCGAAGAAGCGCACATCCTCGCGTTGAATCGCGAAGGTCGCGGGATCCAGTGAGCGCTCGTACCGGATGAGGCGCCGCTTTACGAGGCTGTCGCGAGTGGCGATCGCGGTGGAGAGGAGCGCTGTACGCGTATTCTCCCACAGGCTCGCGATGCGAGTGGCCTCGTTCTGCGAGGTGAGGCACGGGGTGGCACTAGTTACGGTGACCCGATCGAGCATGAACCCCACCGAGCCGTCGAGCTTTATGGCGTCGAGCGAGACGTCCAGCCGTCGCACGTCACCGCCCGCCAGCCGCATCGTGTCCGATCGGAACGGACGCGTCGCGATCCGCCTGACGAAGATCGTGTAGAGTCCACCGGACGTCGCGCCGACCTCGAACGCACCTTGTTCGTCGACGAGTACGCTGCGGACTTCCCGCCGGGATTGGCCATCGACGTTCACGCGTTCGAGCGTGACAATGGCGCCGAGGGCGGGCGCAGACGTGGCGCGCTCGGTGACCTTTCCGCGCACCGACTGGCCCATCGCGAACGAGGGCACGAATGCCATCGCGACGAGTAGTCGCCAGAAGTGCCGATTGGACTGTTGTCCACGAAATGGCATCGTCGGCTCCGTGCTGCGCAGCTCCAGTCTGCCGGGACGCCTCAAAGCGCGTTCGGCAACACCCGATACCCGATCGCGCGCGCGGAGTTACGCGACGCGACCAACTCAACAATCGACGCTATTGCGAGCGGACAGGGCGGGATTCGAACCCGCGAGTGAGTTGCCCCACCACACGCTTTCCAGGCGTGCGCCTTAAACCACTCGGCCACCTGTCCAAACAACAATGGTCCAACAACTTAACGGCCTCGCTTCGTGTGCTACAGTAGCCCTGCTGTCCGTTCCTGCTGTCCGTTGAGTTTTCACCGCGCCACCTGCTTGAGTGTTCCGCGGCGCGCGAGCCCTTCGACCATCGAATCCCAATCGGCGCGCTGGTACAACTCCAATAGCGTCGCTGTGGACTTCCAGCCGCCCGCGTGAGCCTGATCCTTCAACGGCATGGCTCCTTTGGTCTCTGTGGCCCATTTCCGCCTCAGCGAGTGCCATCCGCGGCGCTTCGAGGCGGGCAGCTTCGCCAGCACGACCACTCGACGCCACCAGTCCGAGAAGCAATGCCGCGAGCACGACCGCGACGGGTCGTCCTCGTTAGGAAAGATGGGCGAGTCACCAATCACCACGCCCCGCGCCAACACCCGCCGTAGCGCCTCCACCGCCGGCACGCTGAGCGGGGTCACGTGCTCCCAACCCATCTTGTCGTTATCGGCGCGCCACCGCATCGCGCTCTCAAACGGACGATCGCTGAGCGTGACATCGGACCATCGCAGCAAACGGATGGCCCCAACGCGGTGGCCGGTTTCATTCGCCAGCACCAGCGCCAGCTCGCACAGCGGGTGAACCTGCGGAGCGACCGCGAGCATTGCCTCGTAATCCTCGTGCGAGGATACCGGACGGGACACCGTGTCGCCGTTCGGATACGGCAAGCCGGCGAGCGGGTTGCGTTCCAGTAAACGCCGGCCGTTCTCTTGCACGACGGTTGCCCAGGTCAGAATGGACCGCAGGAGCTTGAGGTCATACGTGATCTGCCGGTCCCCTACCCTTGTGGTGTTGCGTGGCCCCGCTGGTGCCAGCTCACCGGAGCGACGCGCGGCAATGAAGCGTTGCCAGTCGCGCGCATCGAGGTCCGCCGCCTTTCGCTGCGCACCAAAGCAGCGGAGAAACAGCGGGATGACGCTCCGGTCATGACATTGGGTCTGTGCCGATTTCTTCGGCGTGACCGAGTCGAGGTACAGTTGAGAAACAGCGGCCAGCGTCAGCACCTCTGGCGATCGCTCATGCTCTCGCAATGCGAGCGCCATTCGTTCTGCGTCAGCCTTCGCCCGGTCCCGGTCCAGATGCCCTAACGAGAACCGCTTGCGTTCCCGCGTCCCCGTCAGGGGATCGCGTTCCACCACTTCGGCGAAGATGACGCCCCGCGCCGTGTCCTCGTAGACCCGGACGCGGTTCCTGCCCTTCTCGCCTGTCTTGTAGCTCCAGGCGGGCTCCCTTTGCGGCTGTCTCATCGTGGCCTCATGGGTTCACGACGGACCGCGCGATCTGCACTGCGGAAGGTGAGCGGCTGAGCGCCAGCGTCAAGTCCGAGCCGTGCCCAGGCTTCCGCGGCAGGTCACCACGTCGGATCCGTGGCGCGTGCTTGCGTCCCGCATTGGGGATATGTCCCTCGCGCAGCTCGCGCCGCAGATGGTCCGTGCTGTAGCCAGACACCCGCGCCGCCTCGGTTAGTGTGAGCGAAGCGTCATCCGATGCGCGTAACGCCTCCTCGAGTTCATCCGCACAGCGCGCCAGCAACCGCGCTCCGGGCTGTCCATCCCGGTCGTACGCGGCGGACTGCTGCCGCCAGACGGTCACGAGATCAGCGGGCGACATTAAGCGTGCGGTGCCCGAGCTTGCGCGTGAACGGCAGCCGGCGCGCGTGCCGATAGAGCCAGCTCGGAGCAACGCCAAGACGCTCGGCGGCCTGTTCGACGCTCAAGAGGCCGACAGTTTCCGTGATCCTCGGCGCGGTCGAGGGTGCGTTCATCG
>CAZSNV010000375.1:0-4474 GCA_964608035.1 uncultured Gemmatimonadaceae bacterium
CTCCCTCGCGATCTCGCGCGCCACAGGTCGGGCGCGCTGCTCGAAGTCGGCCTCGCGTGAAACTACAGCGGTGCGGAAAACGCTCCAATGGACGGCCGGCGCGTTGTTCACCGGGCGTGCTCGTAGATCGTGATCCGACCGAGCTGGACCGCCTGACGGTAGTCGGTTCGGATCAGATCGGCGAGTTCGGGAAAGTCGGTCACCGTCATGCTTCTCCCCATGATCTGTGCGGACTGGTTGCCGCTGAGGATGTAGCGCGCGGGGGTCGCCCGCAGCGCTTCGAGCAGTTCGGCGCGGTACTCAGATCGGACTTCCAGGCCCTCACCCATCATCAGGGGCATGCTGAAACCGAAGCGTGAGACTGTCGGCCGTTCACTCAGCCAAGCGACGCCCGTGTTCCAACCGAAGATGAAGACCGGCCCGGGCTGACCCTCCTCACGCAGCCAGCGCACGGCCCTCATGTCGTCCCCGGGCTCGCCGTAGGCCGCGTAGTATGCCTCGCGGTCCATCCTGCCGGAAACCCACGAGACGAACCGCGCCTCTTCGAGAACGATCGGCGCGAGGCAGTGGATCAGAATGACGCCGCACAGGATGTGCCCCAGCGTTCTCATGCGCGCGACGACCGCCTGAAGGCCCACGGCGCCGAGGAGCGTGGCGAGCGGCAGGATCGGCAACCACTGGTACTCATAAAACCGATTCTGCAGGGCGACCAGCAGGACCGCGATCGCTGCCGATGTCACGAGCATGATGGCGGCCGGACGACGCCTGTCGCGCCAGAGGGCGAATCCACCAAACAGGAGTACCGGCAGGGCTACGGCGATCACCCGGCCCGTAAGGAAGTAATCCACAAGGCCACGCAAGCGGTTGCCTGGACTCAAACCGGCGTAGGCGGCGGCATATCGGATATGCACGGCCAGCAACTCGTCCAGCGCGCCCCGCATCGCAAACCAGCCGGCCGTCAAGGCGATGGGCAAGAGCCAGGCAGAGGTGGCGACCGCAGCACGCGCGACGCGCTTGGACGATGGCATCAGGAAGATGTGGAGGAAGGGCAACAGCAGGAATGCCGCATAGAGCGGCTTGAGCAGGGTCATCGCCCCGATGCAGAGCCCCGCGCACGCCACGGGCAGGAGCTTCGTTGACTCCGGCCGGGAGATGAGCGGCGCCAGGCCGACGATCAACAGCATGCCCGCCCATCCGTCTGGCTGCGCTGTGTGCCAGTAGGAATGCGATGCGTACCAAAGAAAGTAGACAAGCGCGGCCCACTGGCCGGTCAACCGATCGGTCAGGGCCGCGGCAGATCGGCCGACGGCGAGCGTGGCGGCGGCCAGCAGGGCGGCATCCAGGATGCGAATGCTCCACAGGTGCACGCCGAACAGGGCCTCGGCCAAGGCGTAGGTGTAAAACGCGAGCGGGCCCTTCATGTCCCACGCATCCTGATAGGGCATGCCGCCCTGCGTGATCACGCTGCCCGCCCACGCCAGAATGCCTTGGTCCCACCCAAAGGGATACGTCAAGGACATGACCAACCACAGCGCACCGATCGCGATGCCGGCCCAGGCGAGGACTCGCATCAGCGACGTCGTCCAGTCGGCGGGCGCGGCGTCGATCGCCGGACGCAACCCCTGGGTCACTCGGTCCATCGTGGATCTTGTGCCGACGCCATCGTTCGGGCGCTTCGGCTGTGCGCGCCGAAGATCCGTGCCCGAAGTGAGCGACGCGCTCGACACCACGCGAGGCGTCGGCGGAATCGTGGGGTCCCCCAGGCCTCGAGCGCGCCGGGCGCCTGAAAGTAGTACATGTCCAGACGAGGCAGTTGCAGAGGGGCATCGGCGCCATGCAGGATTCGAAAGGCCGTGGTATGGCCCCAGCGATAGAATTGAGCCGCGCGCGCCGTGACCTCGTCGTTGATGTCGCCGTACGGATAGGCGACATGCGCGGTCCTGGTGCCCAGGCGTGTTTCAAGATCGTCTCGGGCTCCAAGCAGTTCTTCGTCCAGCCCATCCCGGGACAGCCCTGTCAGCGATGCATGCGTGCGGGTGTGCGCTGCGATGGTTGTTCCGCGTGTGGCGAGCTCGGCAAGATCGTCCCAGCCAAGCAGGGGTAGCGTCGGGATGCCGGCCGCCGGCCGTCCTCCCCAGGCATTGGTTCCGCCGACGTGGCCTGTGACGACGAAAAGAGTCACCGGCACGCCGCGATCGACCGAATCCCGCACCGGACCGCGGGTGTTGAGAAACGCATCGTCGAACGTCACCGCCACGGCGTCCTGGCCGGCATCGGAATGGGTCAGCAGATCGTCGAGCGGCAGGACACGAACGCTGCCGCTCGCGAGCCAGCGGGTATGCGTGGTGAAGGCCTCGGGCGACACGGATATCGCCGAACCACTCTCGTCGATCGAGTGGTAGGTGAGAATCGCCCTCATCGGATGCGGGTTCCCTCGATAGAAGTTGCTGTCGCGCGGACCACACCGGACGCGACATCGAAGGCCAATTGCAACTTCCACCCTCTCCCCGGCTCGTCGACGACCTCGACGACTTCGCGACCTCGACGGCGCGGCGCTATTGTACGTGATGGTCTCACTCCTGACAGCAGTCGCTTCGGTTGTCGGGTTCTTGGGGACAAGGGCCGGCCACCGGGGACTGTTGTGCACTCGAACGAACTAGAATACGCAGCGATGTCAAACGCGGCTCGAGCGGCCGAAGTGACCGCCCGCACCCGATGAATATCTGGATCCAGCGTGCCCTGGACCGCTATCTCGGCGTGCCCGTCTGCGCGCTGCTGTCGCTCGGCCGCCGCCGCGGCCGCACCGCGCCCCACAATGGACCCCCACGCCGCATCCTCGTGATTCTGCTGTCGGAGATGGGGAGCCTGGTGCTGGCCTATCCGATGTTCGCGCGCCTGAAGGCGCAGTATCCCGATGCCTCCCTTCACGTCCTGCAGTTTGCCAGAAATCGGCCGCTCCTCGATCTGTTGGGGGTCGTTCCGGCTGCCAACGTGCTCACGCTCGATGACCGGTCGGCGGCCAGCTTCATGCGAGACAGCTTCAAGGCGCTACGCCGATTGCGGGCCCTCGACCTGGACGTCGTCATCGATTGCGAGCTCTTCGCCAGAGTCAGCAGCATCTTCGCGCTCCTCTGCCGCGCGCCGATTCGGGTTGGATTTCATCCTCATACCCAGGCAGGTCTCTATCGCGGGTCCTTCATCAATCGCCCGGTGCTCTACAACCCCTACCAGCACCTGTCGCAGCAGTTCCTGACAATGGTTGCTGCGGTCAACTCGGAGTCCGTGCCGCTGGCCAAGTCGCTTCCAGGGCCCCCCCCAGCGGAAGTGCCCCAGTGTGCTTTTGCTGCCGAGGAAATCAGTGAAGGGGCCGCCGAACTCCACCGCGATTTCCCGTCGCTCCGGGGACGCCGACTGGTGCTGGTGCACCCCGGAGGCGGAGCCTTGCCAATCCGGGCGTGGCCGCTCGGCCACTACCGTGAGGTCTGCGCCCGCCTACTGGACGACGGCTGCGCGATCGGCGTGATTGGGCTGAAGGAGGATCAACCACTGGCGCAGGCGATAGCCAGTCACTGTCAACGTGCCGAGTGCGTCGATCTCACGGGATACACCAAGTCGATCCGAGAGCTGCTGGTGCTTTTCCATCGGGCATCGCTCTTGATCACCAACGACGGGGGTCCCGGGCAGTTTGCGGCGATGACGCCGATTCCCAGCATTATTTTCTTCGGGCCGGAGACGCCCGTCTTGTACGGTTCTCTGGCCAGAAACGCGTACTGCGTCTACCAATCGTTCTCGTGTTCTCCGTGCCTCACGGCCTACAACCACAGGAACTCGCCCTGCGATGGTGACAATCAGTGCTTGAAGACCATTACGCCCGGCGATGTTCTCGAAAAGGCGCGGAGTATGCTCGGGAGCGGCGTTTAAGCCGGCGCCGCTCGGTTGTCCATACTGGCCGACCGTTCGTCTCGCGCGTCGGTGACCAGATCCAGGAAGCGGGTGATCACCACGTCCTCCGACCAACGCTCCTGGCAGGCGCGATAGGCGCGGGCAGCCAACGTCGCACGGAGGTTGGGATCGCTCTGCAAACGGTTCATCGCGTCGACCAGCTCCTCCGGCGTCGCGAAGAGGAATCCGCCACCGGACTGCTCGACGATCTCTGGAAACGGTCCGATCCGTCGCGCGATGACGGGCGTCCCATACCGGAAGGCTTCAATCAACACGATCCCAAACGTTTCGTATCCCGACGACGGCGCAATCGCCGCGAGGGCGTGCTGGTAGTACGGCCCGAGATCCTGGTTCGGCACACGGCCGAGAAACTTGACGTTGGGGACATCCTGCGCAAGAGCCCGCAAGGCAGCAGCATTCTCGCCGTCGCCGATGATGAGCAGGTCGGCGTCCGGATAGCGCCTCATGACCGGGATCACCGACTCGAGGCCTTTGATCCGCGTGAGGCGACCCACAAACAGGAAATAGGGAC
>CAZSNV010000376.1:0-4473 GCA_964608035.1 uncultured Gemmatimonadaceae bacterium
TTTCTTTCTGCCGGGGCCCTTCACCGATTCGGCGAACTGCACGAGCCGCCGTTCACAACCGAGGTGGTGCTGACGGATGGCGGTGTGTACGACAACCTCGGCCTGGAGACCGCCTGGAAGCGGTGTCGCACGGTTCTTGTGAGCGACGGCGGCGGGCAGATGCAGCCGGAGGCGGAACCGAAGATGGACTGGGCGCGGCATGCGCTGCGGATCAATGGGCTCATTGACAACCAGGTGCGCGCGTTGCGGAAGCGGCAGGTCGTCGGGTCATTCCAGGCGAAGGAGCGGAAGGGGACCTACTGGGGCATTCGGAGCCAGGTCGCGGATTACCACCTGCGCGACGCGCTGGACTGCCCGCCGGAGAAGACGCTGGTGCTGGCGAACCTGCAGACGCGACTGAAGCGGCTGGACCGAACGACACAGGAGCAGCTGATCAATTGGGGATATGCGATCTGCGATACGGCGATGCGGACGTGGGTACTGCAGGGCACGCCGCGGCCGGTGGGGCTTCCGCACGGAGCTGGGACGGGTTAGTGGTGAGCAGGCGGTATCGCAGCAAGCAGCAATGAGCCTAGGCGACCCGCCCGATGCACGAGCCAGTTGGGCGAACGAATTCCTGGTGCCGTACGGCAGCTCGTGCAATCGCTTTGACTTGGAGTAACTTCAAGGCCGATGGCGACGAGCCCAACTTCAGGGACAGGGAAGAATCGCGTCCTGATCGTCACCGGTGGCGGCCGGGGCATCGGCGCCGCGACGGCTCGCCTGGCCGCCGAGCGCGGCTACGCGGTCTGCGTCAATTACCAGCAGAACCGGGACGCGGCTGACGGTGTCGTTGCCGCCATTCACGCTGTCGGCGGGAAGGCGGTCTCGGTCCAAGCGGATGTCTCAGTCGAAGGCGATGTCGTCCGGCTGTTTGAAACTTGCGACCGACTCCTCGGACCTCCAGGCGCCCTCGTGAATAACGCGGGCATCCTTGAGACTCAGACGCGGGTTGAGGCCATGGACGCCGCGCGACTTCAGCGGGTGTTCGCGGTGAACGTGGTCGGCGCCTTCCTGTGCGCGCGGGAAGCCGTGAGGCGGATGTCCATCAAGCACGGCGGGTCGGGTGGCGCCATCGTCAACGTCTCCTCCGGCGCAGCTCGCCTCGGGTCGCCTGGCGAGTACGTCGACTATGCGGCCTCGAAAGGGGCGATCGATACGTTCACGATCGGTCTCGCCCAGGAAGTCGCCGAGGAGGGCATCCGCGTGAACGCCGTGCGTCCCGGCTTCATCTACACGGACATGCACGCGAGCGGCGGGGAGCCCAATCGGGTCGATCGGGTGAAGCAGTTCGTGCCGATGAGGCGCGGTGGAACGGCCGAGGAGGTCGCACGGGCGATCCTCTGGCTGCTCTCTGACGAAGCGTCGTTCACGACCGGCGCGTTCGTTGACGTGACTGGCGGAAAGTAGCGAGGGCCGCGTTGGATGATCCCTTCTTGAAATCGACTGACGTCATCGACTGGACCAGTCCGGCAGTTCTGGCACTCGCACGGTCTCTCAGAGGCGAGATGTGCGACCCCGTCGTCGTTGCCGCGCGCTGCTTTGGCTGGGTGCGTGACAAGATCAAACACTCCCACGACCACGGGTTGCACGTGGTCACGTGTGCCGCCTCCGAGGTCCTCAAGGAAGGCAGCGGCTACTGCTACGCGAAGAGCCACCTCCTGGCGGCCCTCCTGCGGGCAAACGGGATTCCGGCCGGCCTCTGCTACCAGCGATTGAGCCGGGATGATGATGGCGCGCCGTACTGCCTTCACGGACTGAACGCGGTTTTGTTACCGGGCACGGGCTGGTACCGCATTGATCCCCGCGGAAATCGGCTGGGCATTGATGCGCAGTTCACGCCTCCAGTTGAACGGCTGGCGTTTCCGATCACGCATCCCGGCGAATCCGATCTTCCCGGCATTTGGACGGATCCCCTGTCAGTAGTCGTCGAGGCGTTACGTCGGCACTCGACTGTGGAGGCGCTCTGGGACCACCTGCCTGATCAGTTCTACGAAAGTGCCCATGATCCGTCGAACGCTCCTTGACGAATAGAAAGCGAAGGCCATAGACTTCCGGCCCCGTGGCTGGGAAGGTCTGCAGAGTCTCGTTGAAGGATCTCGACGGCGTCCGTCACAGCGTCGATGTCGTCGCTGAATCCGTCTACGAGGCCGCCGTGCAGGCCCTCGCCGCGCTCTCGAAGCACGACTGGGTCGACGACGTCGGCCCGGGTACGCGGCTGGACATCGAGATCGTCGAACCGCCCGTCACGCACACGCTGCTCGTGGCGCAGTTGAAGGCGTGGCTCGACCGGCCCGCGGCGAGCCCGGCCGAGGCGGGCAGGGAGCAGAAGCTGAAGGCGCTGCTGGCGAGCTAGAGGGTGCGGCACCTGCCACGGTGCGGCGCCGGCGTCGGCACGCGGAACGGGCGTATGCTCAGCCTATCCAGACGCCAGCCAGTCTCCCAGGAGCGATCCCTATGGGTAGTGTCTCAGAGAGACGGTCTCTATGATCCGCAGCGCGATTGTTCTCGCAATGATGGCTGCGCTTTCGACCAGCTACCAGCAATCGGCGCGGCACTTCCAAGGAATGAGTTGGCCGCTGTCGGATGGAATCTCTGAGTTATGGCTCGTTGACGACAAAACGTCCCTCCGTATCGTGTTCTTCGGACCGGGTGTCCGCACCAACCGAGGCGAAGTACCTCAGCCGCCGCCGCCGCCCATTTCAGGCGTTCAAATGTGGGTACTGCGAAAGGATGGGACCGCGCTCCGCCAACTGAGCGGCATTCGCGTCAATGGCGTTGTTTCCAACGCTGGAAGCGCCAGCGTCTCCGCGCAACTCGCATTTGAGCACGTCGAGGCCAGCGATCTGGCTGGCATTGTTGTAATGGTGCGGGGCAAACTGCTGGTCCGCGAGATCAAGTCAAACTGAGACACTACCGAAAGGTCTGCAAGGCGTGCACGTCAACCTTCACCTTGGCCACTTAAGTCCTCAAGATCGTCAGCAAGCTTGACTGTAGCATCCCGTTCAAGCTCGTGATCGACAGTCGATTCAACACGCGCGGTGTCCAATGCCCCCAAGGAGGCGCGACGATGGCTCTAGGTGGATGGCGACGGCTCTGGGTGGTCCTGAGTGTGCTGTGGGTCGCGTGGATGGCGCGGCAATTGGTCCTGACTTATCCGGGCGAGACCGCGGCAGGCACGCTCGTCTACGGCTCGGCGTGGGCGTTTGGGGCACCACTGGTCGTGTATCTGATTGGACTTGTGGCCGCCTGGGTCGTCCGAGGGTTTCGCCAGCCCCCTGGAACGGCTCCGGTCAGCCACGGACCCTGATTCCGGTCAGGCCGCGGTCACGAGCCAGTTGCGAAACTCATCCCACACGGCCCGCCAATTACTTTTTGCTGTTTTACCAAGCATTTCGCACGAAACGATCGAGACGCAGATTCTCTCTGCCTTCGCATTCATCCTTGCGCGGAACGCTAAGCAATCCGCGATTTCTCGGGATGAAAATCGCCCGAGTGCCATTTCCGCGCGACATTGCACCCCGGCGAACCCGGAGATCATCCTGTTGGCGCTGTCCTGCTCGGAGGCGGGGGCTGGGGATATTCGCGCTTCCGCCGAAACTAGCGCTCGCAGGCAGAGCGTTCCTCGTGCTCGCTGTGCCTCACGGCCGGACAATGTATCCGGCCGGACTGCGGCAGCGTACGCAGCTCCTCTCGACGTCAACCGTATGTTCACTGGACTCGCTGGAATCGCGAACTATGCGAACGTTCAGCCAGAGGAGTACGCCTGAAACGCGAGATACGCGAACAACATGACAAGCGCAAAGAGCGCGAGCCGTGCCCCGCCCATCAATCGGGTGTGAGCGACGTGTCGCGTCCCCTTCGCCTTGATGCCGGTGACGGCGGCAAAGGCCGTGATGAGTACTGCGAGGCCAAGCCAGCCGACCCAGGTCATCGGTGCGACTGCGAGGCTAGGCTTTGACGCCCGTCGTGCCGCCGCCCCTAACGGCCATCACGATCAGCACGATCAACACGAGGAGGGCGAGTCCGCCGAACGGCCGATGGTGTCCCAGCCGATGGACTCCTTCGTGCTTTGAGATGGAACTCAGGGCCCGTGCACAACAGAACAGCATCAGTTCCATTGCAACCCATCCAGTGCCCCGGACAGGCCTCTGCGATGTACGGCGCGGTTACGGTGCCATCGCCGCAATCATCCCCTGACGCGTGTAGTCGATCGGAACGATCCGGTAGCGATACACCATCGCGTGCTGCCCGACCAGGTATCCGTGCTGCGCATCGGGAAACGTCAGCGCCTGGGCGCGCGCCGGCAGGGCGAAGGGCCTGGAGGTAAAGTTGCGTCCTCCGTTGAAGGAATAGCCGATGCCACCGTCTTCACCGATCGCGACGATGATCTTGCCCTCGCCGACGCCGTGGACGCTGGGCCACAGGCGCTGC
>CAZSNV010000377.1:0-4447 GCA_964608035.1 uncultured Gemmatimonadaceae bacterium
CGAAGAGGCGACCTACCGCGAGGTTGAGCCCGGCCTCTGGGCCGTGCGCCCAGGCGGGGCGCTCGACCTGGATTTTATCGTCCATCACAATCCGCCGGTCGTCGTGCTGCGCGTGAAGGTGATGGACCTGCCGGCCACCAATGGCAAAAGCGCTGAGCTCAACCGCCGATTGCTCGAGCTCAACGCCACCGACCTGGTGCACGGGTCTTACGGCATTTCCGCCGGGTCGTACGTCCTCACCGAGGCGCTCGAGCTCGAGCACCTCGACTACGAGGAATTCCAGGCCAGCTACGAAAGCATGACACTGGCGCTCGCCACTCACCTTCGCGAGCTGGTCACGTTCCAAGAGGATCGTTAGGCATGGGCATCTTCGATCGCTTTGCCACCCTGATCAAGTCGAACATCAATGATCTGATCTCCTCCGCGGAAAACCCGGAGAAGATGCTCAACCAGATCATCGTCGACATGCGCGACCAGCTGATCAAGGCCAAGCAGCAGGTCGCTGCCGCCATCGCTGACGAGAAGCGCCTGCGGGACCAGGCCGATGACGAGGCCAAGCAGGCCGTGGACTGGATGGCCAAGGCTGAACTGGCCGTCCGCCAGAATCATGATGAGCTGGCGAAGTCAGCCCTCGTCAGGCACGGCGAGCACCTCACGCACGCGCAGCAGCTCGATCTGACGTGGCAGGCCCACCAGTCCGAGACCGAGAAGCTCAAGTCGTCACTCCGCGAGCTCAACGACAAGATCGAAGAGGCAAAGCGGAAGAAGAACCTGCTCCTTGCCCGGCAGCGCCGCGCCCAGGCCCAGAAGCGGATCTCCGAGACGATGTCCTCGATGTCCGAAAAGTCGGCCTTCGAAGCCTTCGCCCGGATGGAAGAGAAGATCGCCAGCAACGAGCGCATGATCAAAGCGAGCGTCGAGATCGACGAGGAATTCTCGGGCGACCGCTTGCAGCGTGACTTCAAGGCGCTGGAGAAAGCACACGGCTCAGCCAGCGCCGATGCTCAATTGATGGCACTGAAGCAGAAGATGGGAATTCTTCCCTCGCCGAGCGCTGCCGACCAGAAGAAACTGGGTGCGGGCGCCAACTCGGCCGAGGAGATCCATGCCGAGGTTGAGGAGGTCCAAGACGAGAAGCAGCGCGGTTGACCGCACCAACGGTCGTCGCAGCTGAACCGCCGCGGTTCAGGTATGGCCCAATTCTCGGGGCCACGGTTACGACTGTCCTCCTGATTTGGCTGTTCTATACGGTCGCCGAAGTCCTGCTCCTGCTGTTCATCGCTGTTCTTGTTTCGCTGTACCTCGGTTCCCTTACCGATTTTATCTGCGCGCGGCTGCCGGTCCCGCGCGCGCTGGCATTCACCGCCGCGATCTTCCTCACGCTTGGCGCCGTGTACGGGCTCGGCGCCCTGTTGGTCCCGCCGGTCGTGGAGCAGACGCAGCAACTCCTGAGCGTTCTTCCCGATTACATCAACGCCTGGCAGCAAGCACTCGCCCGACTCGCCGCGCGCTTCCCGCGACTGCTCGGCGGCGCCGCCGATCCGCAGGCGGAGATGGTGAACGCCATTGTCGGGCAGGTTCAGGGCTTCGCCTCGAGAGCCGTCCCCACGGTGCTGAACGTGGGACACCAGATCGTGAACGTCGTGTCGATCATGGTCATGGGGATCTACATGGCGCTCTATCCGGGACTGTATCGGGAGTGGCTCATCGCTCTGTTTCCTCCCACGCATCGCGACACGGTGCGTGACGTCATGCGCGATATCGGCACCACGCTCAAGGCGTGGATCGTCGCCCAGTTGCTGGCGATGTCGGTGCTGGCGGCGCTGACGGCACTCGGGCTCTACATCCTGCGCGTTCCGTACTGGCTGACGTTCGGACTCTTCGTCGGCGCCGTGGTGGTCGTGCCCTTTTTCGGCACGCTGATCGGTACGCTGCTTCCGGCGCTCTTCGTGCTGGGCGGCAACGGTTTCGCGGGCATCGGTCCCGGCGGCCACTTCCTCCTGGTGGTTCTGCTGGGCGTCATCGTGCACATCGTCGAAGGCAACCTCGTTCTGCCGCTGATCACCGCCAAGCGAGTGGAGATCCCTCCGGTGATGAGCATGATGGCGGTGCTCATCGTGGCGAAGTTATTCGGGGTATTCGGCGTGATCGTGGCGGTGCCCATGGCGGCCGTCGTGATGGTGCTCATCCGCCGGATCGTGATTCACCGGCTGTACGAGGGCCAGAATTACCGTCGCCACGCCGGCGACCGGGTCCTGGTGTTGCGCGTGCCGGCCCCCGATGCGGCCGTCATTGCCGGCGTGCCCATCGATGTGCTGCGTGACAACATGAAGCGGACTGCGTAGATCAGCGATCAGCGATAATGCTTAGCTGTCCGAAGATTCGTCGAAGTCAGGAACTCGGATTTGTCGGAACCGGCGGATACGACGGATCGGCCCCGAGCCAAAGTTCCACCGCCTCATCTCCCCGAGGGCTCTGCACAGCCAGTGCGTGATCCGTTTGATCCGTCCCGATCCGGCGTATCCGATTTCCAAAACTCGACGAAGCCTCGGTTCGCATCAACTGGCCGCGACATGCCCAAGCCTGTGAACAGTGTTCGTCATGAACACCAATTCGGCATCGTTCCAATAGTTCATGTCACTCCGACTCTATAACACTCTCACGCGGTCCATTGAACCGTTCGAGCCCTCGGACGGAAGAACGGTGCGCATGTACGCGTGCGGTCCGACGGTCTACAACCCGGCGCACATCGGCAACTTTCGCACGTTCCTGTTCGAGGATCTGCTCAGGCGCGTGTTGCGGCTGCACGGATGGGACGTGCAGCAGGTCATGAACCTGACCGACGTCGACGACAAGATCATCAAGCGGGCGCACGAACAGGGGAAGACGATCACGCAGGTGACCGATCCGATCGTCGAGATCTTTCATCAGGACCGGAAGTATCTGCGTATCGAAGATGCGGAGGTGTATCCCACCGCGACCGGTCATATCCCCGAGATGATCGTGCTCGTCGAGCGATTGCTCGCGAAAGGGATCGCGTACAAGGCGGACGACGGCTCCGTCTACTTCGCCATCGATCGCTTTGAGGGATACGGACGCCTGTCGCGACTGGACAAGCGCGAGATCAAGTCAGGCGCGCGCGTTGCCCAGGACGATTACACGAAGGAGAACGCGCAGGACTTCGCGTTGTGGAAGGCCGCCAAGGACGAAGACGAGGCGACTGGCGCCGTGTGGGATGCGCCGTTCGGTCGCGGGCGACCCGGCTGGCACCTCGAGTGCTCGGCCATGGCAATGAAGTACCTGGGCGAGACGCTGGACCTGCACTGCGGCGGTGTCGACCTCGTCTTTCCGCATCATGAGGACGAGATCGCGCAATCGGAGGCCGCTACCGGGAAACCGTTCTCGCGCTTCTGGTGCCATGGCGAGTTCCTGCAGGTGGACGGGACGAAGATGTCCAAGCGCATCGGCAACGTTTCGACAGTCTCGGACCTGCGCGAGAAGGGGATCTCGGCGGCCGCGCTGAGGCACTTCGTTTTTTCGACGCATTACCGGAAGCAGGTCAATCTCTCCGGCGCTGCGCTGGAGGCTTCGATCGAAGCGGTCGCCCGGATCGGCGAGTTTGCCCACCGGTTGGCGGAGGCGAAGGGTGGTACGCGAGAACTGGCTGCGGCGGCTGAGACAGCCGAGCTGGAGTTTCGGACGGCGTTGGATTCGGACCTGAACGCGCCGGAAGCGGTGGCTGCGCTGTTCACGTTCGTCGGGCAGGGGAACGCCGAGCTCGACCGTAAGGGTTCGGAATTGGCGATGCTCGAGCGGGCGCGCGAGGTCTTCGGCCTGATGATGAAGGTGCTCGAGCTTGAGCCGCGTGCACTGCGGTTCGTCGTCACGGCCGATTCCGTGGATCCTCAACCTGTTGCCGCGTCTGGCCTTAGTGAGAAGGAGATCGAGCAGGTGGGTTGGGCCGTGCTCAAGCTTCGGGAGCGGGTCCTGGCCCGACAGAATCGCGACTTCAAGGCGGCAGATTCTCTCAGGACAGACGTCGAGGGTGCCGGTTTTGCCGTCAAGGATACGGCTGACGGGACAATTCTGGAGCGCTACAAATAGGTCGGAGCTCAGAGCTCAGAGCTCAGAGCTCAGGGAGGTCAGAGGTCAGATGTCAGAGGTCAGAAGAGCTCGGGTTTTTCTCTGAGCTCTGACCTCTGAGCTCTGACCTCGGAACTATCGATATCCCAAACGGTTGACACTCTTTTGAGCGTCCACTATCATGCTTGGCTCGCGCGATTGGCTGTCTGCTGACGTAGCTCAATTGGCAGAGCACCTGATTTGTAATCAGGCGGTTGCGAGTTCAACTCTCGCCGTCAGCTCTTGTGTGTGCGGACGGCGCGAGTAACGGCCGGCAAAAAAGCAGATTTCAGGTGGGGTACCCAAGTGGCCAACGGGAGCAGAC